>JAHITJ010000212.1 GCA_018817795.1 Myxococcota bacterium
CAAATCCGATATAAATCGCCATGGGTGGCCTCCTTTTGGATGACTCATATGAGGCATTCTATGACCTCGAGCATCCCTTTAGAATACTGCGAGGCCATCCACTTTCAAACCTCACACACCCATCATGGTATCGGGGCTAGCCTCGGTCAACCCGCGTCGCGGGTAAAATGGAACCGGATTCTGGAGGGAGCAGTGGAGATGACCGGCACTGTGAGGATCATCGAACTTGGTTGACGATGTCGGGCTAGCCGATGATGTTGGGCTTGGTGCAGGTCTGGATCTCCATGATCAGATACATCATGATTTTTTCCTGGATGATGAGCTGGTACTGCTTGGGATCCGTGGATCCGCCGCTCTCGGAGTGCGTGTGGTACACGGTGTAGAGGATCTTGCCGCAATAGTAGTTCCAGGACACCGTCATGGGCGCGTTGGGGTGGTTGGAGGGCGCGTCGCCGCGCATCCAGACCTTGGGCTCGGCATAGTAGACGCCATCGATGCAGTCGGGCATCATGTCGTCTTCACAGACGCCGATGGCGCCCTTGCCAAGTGCGTGGATGATGTTCCAGGCGGCCTGCAGCGTGATCCCCGAGCCACGGTTGACCTCGGGCAGCGCCAGCCAGTCCGTCAGGAGCTGGTCCTGCGGATACCCGGTGGGGGAGTAGGAGGTCCAGTTGTTGCAGATGCCCATGCTGCTGGGATCATCGTCGCCGCAGACGCCCATGCCGTCGGCGCCCTGGGAGCCGGCTTCCTGGTAGTAACTGAGAAACTCCGGCCAGTTCTGCTCTGCCCAGTCGTACGAGAAGTCATCGACGTACAGTTTGCCGCCGCCGCGGACCCACTCGCGCAGGTTGCCCGCCTCGGTGCCCTCCGTCAGTGAGTTGGTGGCGCCGCCACAAGTGATCACGATGATGTTGTACTTGGCCAGTTCGACGGGGTCGGCCAGCAGCTCGTCGGCCTCCGAGGGCGGAGGGGGGATACCGAAGGCGCCTGCGGGATCGACCTCGATGACGCGTGCGCCATCGTAGGCGAATCCAAGGGCCTCGAACATGATCGACATGTCCTCGTAGCCGCCCTTGATCACCGCGATCCGGGGCATCCACGCGCCGTTGCCGGGATCGTGGAAGTTGGGCAGCGTGGTCATGACGTTGCTGGGCATGCCGGCCGGGGAGTTCAGATCCATCACCTCGCCGGGGCCGCCCACGTTGATCTGCGTGACGCGGCGGAACTCGCCCTTCTGCACCAGCAAATTGTAGGTGGTGTTCGGATAGATCAGGATCTCGAAGGCGCCGTCGGCGTCGGTGAACACGTGGGGCAGGCCCTCGGGCATGGCGACGCACTCGTTGCAGTAGTTGCCGTCGGGGGGGGCGTCGATGCCGGAGGTGTAGATGGCCACCAGCGCTCCGGGCACGGGCATGCGGTTGTTGTCGTCGACCATCGGGTCGTCGCTGCCCGGGCTCCACACCCGTCCGCGGATGATCGCCATCTGCGTGTTGTTGACGTTGTTGATGTTGTTCAGATTGTTGAGATTGTTAACGTTGTTCGTGTTGTTGACGTTGTTGGAGTTGAACCCTGTCTTCTTGGAACTGTCGTCGCAGGCGACGAGAGTCAGCATCATCCAGGGGATCAGGAACAGGCGCAGATTCTTGTTCATGAGGACTCCTTTCGGGCAGGCCGTGTGAGAAATGTATCAGAGAAATGTCTTTTGTCCACGCAGGAAAAGGGCGTGGCCGGTGAAACGCGCGAGAAAAAAGCGACAAAAATTGCGAGAGGGAACAATGTGGGATAATGTAGACCTATGAGCGCATCATCTTTTATCCCCTTTGGTCGTTACACGTTGCTCGAACCCCTTGCGCGCGGCGGAATGGGCCAGGTCTATCTGGCTGTGTACGGTGAGCCGGGACTGGAGAAATTCTGCGCGATCAAGAAAATCCTCTCGTCCTCCCAGACGGCCGAGGCGCTGCTGCGCTTCCAGTCGGAGGTCGAGATCACCCTGCGCATGTCCCACGGCAACCTCGTCTCGGTGTTCGATGTGGGCGTGCTCGGCCAGGAAGCCTACATGGCCATGGAGCTCGTCGAGGGTGAGAACCTGCGCATGATCTGGAACCAGTGCGCCCAGGCACGGGTGCCGTTTCCGCTGCCGGTGATCGTCTATGCGATGAAGGAGGCGGCCCGTGGGCTGGCCTATGCGCACAACTTCAACGGGATGGATCTCGTGCACCGCGACGTGTCCCCGCCCAACCTGATGTTCACGTTCTCGGGCGAGATCAAGGTGCTGGACTTCGGCCTGGCGCTGTCGGGGCAGAACCGGCGCTTCACCAAGCCGGGCATCATCTATGGAAAGATGCCGTACCTGGCCCCCGAGCAGGCCGCCGGAGAAGAGATGACGGGCAGCACCGACGTCTACTCCCTGGGCATCCTGTTCTGGGAGCTGGTCACCGGCCATCGCCTGTTCGAGCCCGGCAAGGAAGAGGACATGATGCGCGACCTCAAGACGCGCGCCCAGGGTCCGGCGATCCGTCCTCCCTCGGAAGTGTGCGGTCGCGGCGACTCCAAGCTCGACGCCCTGATCCTGGGCATGCTCGATCCGGATCCGGCCGAGCGTCCGTCGGCTTCGGACGTGGTCGCCCTGGCCAACACCTGGCTGGGGCAGAACGCGCCGGGGACCGACTCCCGCGACGCGGCCGGCTTCATGCACGCGCTGTTCGTCACCGAGCGCAAGCAGCAGGTCTCGCACCGCGACCGCCTCCTCGAGGACTACAAGGAATACCGCAGCCGCAAGCGGGACATCCAGATCCGGGCCGGGGACCTGATCGCCCAGCGGTACCAGATCACCCGGATCCTCGGCGAGGGCGGCATGGGCCGCGTGTACGAGGCGATCCACCAGCCTCTGGGCCGCCGTGTGGCGGTGAAGGTGCTCGAGCCCAAGGGGAAGATGTCCCCCGAGGAGGCGGGCGTCCGCTTCGAGCGCGAGGCCAAGGCCGCGTCGCGCATCTCGCACCCGTCGGTGGTGGAGGTGCTCGACTACGGATTCATTGAAGGCGTCAAGCCGTTTCTGGTCATGGAGCTCCTCGAGGGGCACAACCTCGGCGAGATCCTGACCCAGGGCCCGCTGGCACCCCACCGCGCCTGCAAGTACGCCTCCCAGATCGCCTACGGCATCGCCGCGGCCCACGAGGCGGGGCTGATCCACCGCGACATCAAGCCCGACAACCTGCACCTGGTCCGCGATCCCGGCGGCGATGAGCGCATCAAGTTGATCGACTTCGGCATCGCCAAGTCCTTCTCCGGCGTGGACGAGGATCTCACGCGTCCGGGCATCACCCTGGGGACGCCCGAGTACATCGCACCCGAGCTGCTGCTCGGTGAGAAGGCCACCTGCGCGGCCGACATCTACTCGTTCGGCGCGGTGGTGTACGAGTTCTTCGCGGGGGTGCCGCCGTACCAGTCGGAGAACACGCAGACGATCATCCAGAACAAGATCAAGGGCCTGCGCCGCCGGTTGTCGGACGTGCGTCCGGACCTGCCCGGCGGCCTGGTGGACCTCATCGAGAACTGCATGCAGCAGGATCCGCATCGCCGTCCGACCTCCCTGCGGGAGACCGCCCAGCGCATGGAATACTGGGCCCGCATGCTCGCGCCCGAGCCGATGCAGGAGCGCCGCCGGCTCGCCCCGGGTCCCGCGCCCGCCCGCGCCGTGCCGCGCAAGCCTGCCTCGGCCGAGGGCTACAACTGGATGCCGGCCGTGCTCACCCTCGCGGGGGTGGTGGTGTTCATCGGCGGGCTCGTGGCCGCCTCCGGGCCGCAGGTGGAGTTCTCGCGGTTCGCGCCGGTGCCGGTTCGCCAGCGCCTGCAGGTGCCCGTGGCCGAGCAGCCGCAGCCGGTCCGGTCCGTGGAGATCGTCGCCGTGGCCGAGCCGGTCCCCGTCAAGAGCGTGCGGACCCGCGAGCGCCGGTCCGCCCCTCGTCGCGCCATGAACGCCGCTCCGCGGAGCGCCGCGGCCGGAGGGTGGATCGTGGCCGCCGAGAAGGCGCTGGACGCCGGACAGATTCCGAGGGCCTACGAGCTTGCCCGACGCGCCTCGGCCGCCGGCGGCGGGGAGAAGGCCCGCGAGCTCGAGGCCCGTGCCCGCGCCCTGCTGGGTCTGTGATCTCCTGCCAGCCTCTGTCCTTTCCTCCGTTCCATCCGTTTCATACAAATGGGCCGAATGACCGATGGCCGTGTGATCGCGTGTCTGGTAAAGTAATGCGTCATCACGGAGGTGATTCATGCATCGTCTGGTCGTCCTGTGTCTCCTTTTCAGTCTGGTCTCGTGTCTCCCCGATGAAACCACCAAATCAAAAAGGGATAATACGAATAACGTAAATATTAACAATGTGAATAATATTAACAATGTAAACAATATTAACAACGTTAATAATTTAAATAATATTAACAATGTTAATAATGTTACAAACAATACCAACGTGGAATGCACCCTGCCCGGGGAGTGCGAGCCCTGGCAGACCTGCTCCGTCGGCGGCTTTTGTGTGGATGTGGCCGGGCGCTGCGCCGACAGCACCGAATGCGAAGCCTGGCAGGAGTGTGATGGCACCTGGTTCTGCACGGTCCGGGACGGCTTCTGCGAGGGCAACGATCACTGCCAGGACAACCAGATCTGCGGTCCGGACCATCGCTGTGTCACCAACGGGCCCACATCCTGCAACTTCACCTACGACAGCGATTTCCCGACCCCGGTCAATGGCGCCCTCAAGAGCCTGACGGGCCCCTACGGCTTCATCGATCCGGCCGGCTTCATCGATCCGGACACCGACCTCGGGCCGATCACCCATGGTGAGCCTGCCCCGGCGGGCCTCTGGTACATGACCCCCCCTCCGACCGACGGCATGGTCCCGCCGCCGATCACCATGCCGGGCTACTCCGACAACATGCCGCTGTTCTCCCGCGGCCAGGCCTGGTCGGGCACGCGCTGCTACGAGACGCCCGGCGGCGTGCGCGAGCTCTCGGAGTCCGAGGCCTTCGACTTCTACCGCCAGATCGTGGAGCGCTCCCTGGGCGTCACCATGAACACGGCCGCCAACTTCCGCAACGTGGTGGGCATCCGGGGCGCGTACCCGGGGCGTTTGATCTGGCATCGCAACTCTCCGGACTTCTTCAACGACACCATCGTGCTGATGTGGATCGACGGCTCGGGCGTCAAGCACGTGCGTGAGTTCCCGGTCAGCACCGACACCGGGGACAACACCTACACGTCCACGAGCTCGCTGCTGCCCAACCGCCTGTACCGCTACACCAACGGCTGGCACCGCGACTACAACGCCCTGGCGATGAACGAGGCCGGCTACAGTTGGGAGTACAACACCGCCGACGACGCCAACGCCAACGGTCACTGGGACAACGCCCGCAACGGCTGGCTCAACTCCGGGTCCACCCTCGACTACGTCCGCGTGGGCTCGGCGCACAACATCCACATGGGCTCGGTCAGCGCCCCCCTGGGCACCGCGCGCGTGGCGGGCTGGAGCGCCGGCTGCCAGGTGATCCCCGGCATGGCCAACTGGACCTCGTTCATCAACAGCGCCTGGACCTCCTCGGGGGCCCGCGTGGACTACTGGCTGCTCGACGCCCGTGACCTCGACCGCTCGCTGTGGGGACAGACCTGCACCCCCGACGGCACCCACGAGTGCCCCTTCCGCATCGCCTCGCTGCCGTACACCCACAACCACACCACCGTGGGTGCCCAGTCGCGGTTCGGCGAGTACAACTGCTCCACGGCCAACGAGTCCGGCCCCGAGGTCGTGTACGAGGTCAAGATCCCGACCCACGGCACGCTCAACGTCTCCGTGGAATGCGCCTCGCCCGTGGACATCGACATCCACCTGATCGTGATGGATGATCCCCGCGCCTGCCTGACCCGCCACAACGCCTCGTTCTCGAGGTCGGTGGCCCCGGGGCGCTACCTGATCGTCGCCGACTCCTACGTCTCGGGGGGCACGGCTCTCAGCGGTGCCTACACGCTGCGCGTGTCCTTCCAGTAGGAGCCTTCGGCTTCCCTTTCCTTTTGCCGCCGGATCGTGATAAAACGAAAACCGCTATCGGGGTGCATCATGAAACGTCTTCTTCCCTTCCTGTGTCTGTTTTCCCAGTTCATCGCCTGCGGCGGTTCCGGCCGCGAGAAGGGCGCCGGTCCGTCGCCGGCGGCCCCCGCGGACATGACTCCTGCGGAGATGACGTCCGACACGACGAATCCGTCCGACACGCCCAAGCCTCCGCAGGTGTCGGCGGTTCAGTTGGACAACCATGCCGCGAAGGCCAAAAAGCTCATCGGGCATCTCGAGTCCCGCGATTATGATCCGGTGCTCGCCGAGTTCGACTCCCAGATGGCCAAGCTCATGGACCGCACCAAACTGAGCGCGGCCTGGGAGCAACTGGTGTCGCACACCGGGAAACTGAAGCAGCAGGTGAGCTCCACGCGCGAGGTCAAGGGCCACTATCAGATGATCTCCACCCTGTGCGAGTTCGAGAAGGCCTTCCTGACCATCAAAATGACGTTCAACAAGGACGGCCAGTTGTCGGGGCTGTTTTTTGCGCCTGCCGAGCAGCCGGGCGTGGCCACGGTGCCGTCCTACGTGCAGGCCGATCGCATCGTCGAGGAGCAGGTCACGTTCGGGGACGCGCCATTCCAGCTGCCGGGTGTGCTGTGTTTTCCCAAGGATGCTGCGCAGGTGCCTGCGGTGGTCCTGGTGCACGGTTCGGGGCCCAATGATCGCGACGAGACCATCGGGCCCAACAAGCCGTTCCGTGATCTGGCGGGGGGGCTGTGCTCGGCGGGCTTCGCGGTGCTGCGCTATGACAAGCGCACCAAGGTGCATGCGGGCCTGGTGCTCAAGGACGCCAAGTCCATCACGCTGGACACCGAGACCAGCGATGACGCGAAGAAGGCTGTGGCCTTCCTGAAGACGCACGCGAAGGTGAAGCCCGACCAGGTCTTCGTCATCGGTCACAGCCTGGGCGCCATGGCCGCCCCCGGCATCGCCAGGGACCTGCCTGAGCTGGCGGGGATCGTGATGCTGGCGGGCAACGCCCGTCCCCTCGAGGAACTGATCCTTGAGCAGATCACGTTCCTGAGCAAGCTCGACGGGCTGGTCTCGGTCGACGAAAAGCTGGGCCTGGACAAGATCGAACGGCAGGTGAAGAAGGTCAAGGATCCCTCCCTGAGTCCGGAAACGCCCGGCGATGAGCTACCCCTGGGCATGCCCGCCAACTACTGGATCCACCTGAGGAAATACGACCAGGTGTCCGTCGCCAAGGCGCTTAAGATGCCCATGCTGATCCTGCAGGGCGAGCGGGACTACCAGGTCACCTTCGCCGGGGACTTCGCCCGCTGGAAGAAGGAGCTGGGGACGGCGCCCAACGTGAAACTGCAGTCGTTTGCGGACCTGAACCACCTGTTCATGAAGGGTGAGGGCACGCCGGGGCCCAGCGAGTACATGAAGCCCGGTCACGTGGACGCCGCGGTCATCACGGCCATCGTGGAGTTTCTGCGCGCGTCGGTCGGAGGTGTGAAATGAAATATTTACTGATTTTGCTGATGTTTTTCATGGTTTCCTGTGGGAAGAAAGAGGCGCCGGCCTCAGAATCGAAGTCCGCCGCAGAGCCTGCGGAGATTGAGAAGAAGATCGAGGAGACGCCTCCTCCTCCTGCGGACACGCCTCAGGTCGTGCCGCCCACGACGGCCGAGCCCAGCACCGGAGAGATGGCCGCCGATGGCAAGGACGGAGAAGCTGAGTTCGGGACCGGGGACGGGACCCCGGTGGCCCAGCCCGGGACCAAGACCCTCAATCTGGAGAACCAGAAGAACCTGGATGTGCCCAAGGTCATGGTGAAGCCGACGATCCGCACAGACAAGGGAGGCGGTCCCCCCCCCTCCATGTCCGTCATGGGGGCCGTCGATGGCCTCATCGGGGGTACCCCCAGCGACGAGACGATGAAGCCGCTGATGCGGGCGCCCAAGCCCGATCCGCAGGCCACCGGGTATCATGGAATGGACCAGGACGAGCCCACCCAGGAGTGATCCACGATCCCCGGTCGTCGAAAAAATGCAAGAAATCTTGGATTCACCATTTGATTCATCAGGTTTTAGGTACTACACTTGTAGTGTGCTGGCGATTAATAATTAATTTGCGCCACTTACGGTCCTGAAAGACCCCGGAGGAATAGGCCATGAAACGTCAACTCCTGATCGGCTTGACAGCTTCCCTGCTGGCCCTTGGATTTTATGGCTGCGCCAGCGGCGGAAAAAAGAACGTCACCAAGGAAAACTGCACCAACAACCAGGACGATGACGGGGACGGTTTCATCGACTGCCAGGACACTGATTGCGCTGCGGACCTTGCCTGTGTGGCCGCCGAGGTCTGTGACAACACCCTCGACGACGACGGTGACGGCGACATCGACTGCGACGACGCGGACTGCACCTCCCATTCCTCGTGCCAGCTCGCCGAAATCTGTGACAACACCATCGACGACGACGACGACGGCGCCACCGATTGTGATGACGCGGACTGCGCCTCGGCGGCCAACTGCGCCACCGGCGAGAACTGTGTCAACGGGACCGATGATGATGGCGACGGGGACATCGACTGCGATGACGCGGACTGCGCCACCCATCAGAACTGCCAGGTGGAGATCGAAATCTGCAGCAACTCCGCCGATGACGACGGCGATGGCGACATCGACTGCGCCGACGCCGACTGTGCGGGCCAGAACGGCCCCGGCGGCGGCCTGTGCGAGCTCGTCGAGACCCGCTGCCAGGACAACTACGACAACGACGGTGACGGCAGCGCCGACTGCGCGGACTCCGACTGCGACGCCGCGACCAACTGCCAGGGTCCGCCCGAGACCTGCAACAACACCATCGATGACGACGGCGACGGCTTCATCGACTGCGCCGACGCCGAGTGCAACAACCAGCAGGGCCCCGGCGGCGGGACCTGCCAGTACCCCGAGTCCAACTGCGTCGACACCTATGACAACGACGGCGACGGCCTCGTCGACTGCAATGATCCGAACTGCTCCGGCCAGCCCGGCTGCACCGTGATCCCGGAGGACTGCGACAACACCCTCGACGACGACGGCGACGGCATGATCGACTGCAGTGATCCGGACTGCATCGGCCAGGCCGGCCCCGGCGGCTGCATCTGCCAGGCCACCGAGACCACCTGCAACGACGGCTGTGACAACGACCGCGACAACCTCATCGACTGTCGCGACCCCCACTGCGTCAACCGCACCGGCCCCGGCGGCATCACCTGCGAGGCCACCGAGACCCGCTGCACCGACAGCGGAGACAACGACGGCGACGGCTTCGTGGACTGTGCCGACACCGATTGCGCCTCCAACGTCGCCTGCCAGACCGCTGTCTGTGACGGAACCACCATCTACTGGGATTACTCCGGTCCCCTGACCTGCGCCACCGGCTTCCAGTGCGGCCTCGACAGCGCCTCCAACCCGCCCGTGCCCAACTGCCTGCCCAACGTCCACTTCGCCACCGGTGTCAACTACGGGCCCTGCGGCAACAGCTCGGCCTGCCCCTTCGGCTCCTATTGCGTTGGCAGTGCCTGCTACCCGCTGTGCGATCCGGACACGAACCCCGCCTGCCCCACCGGCGACTGCCTGTATGTGCTCACCATCAGTACCGTGCAGACCGAGTGGGAACTATGCAAGAAGACGGACCCCTGCGATCCGGTGAACAACACCGGTTGCACGGCCGGCAACACCTGCTATCTGGTGGACAATCCCCATTGTCTGGAGACGAGCACGGCGAACATCGCCGTTGGTCAGCCCTGCCAATACATCGATGACTGCGTCGCGGGCGCCTACTGTGGGGGCACCTGCTTTGACCTGTGCCATCCTCCGTTCGACGTCCGGTCGGACTGCACCAGTTCGACGGCCATATGCACCGATTATGGAAACACGCTCTATGGTGTGTGTATGTAGTCCCGCTGACACGGAACTCCCATTCTCCTTAGTTTTTCAGGTGAAACCATGCATCGAATAACCGTACAATTATTTTTTATTATTCTCTCGCTTCTGTCGGCCGTGGCCTGCACCCCCGACAAGAAGAAGACCAGCGCGCCGCCGGTCATCGTCAGCGGACCGGCCACGCGCGAGGTCTACGTCGGCACGGAACTGACCGTGCAGGTCGTGGCCACCGACGTGGACTCCCCGGAGTTGACGTTCTCCTTCCGGGCGCCCACCATCCAGGACCTGCAGACGCGGCCCAATCCGCCCACCATGACCCAGTCCGGCGCCCAGTCGGCCTACTTCCGCTTCACGCCGACCTCGGCCGACGTGGGGGATCACTTCATCGACCTGGTCGTCTCCGACGGCGTCAACGAGGTCAGCGGCGTGCTCACCGTGCGGGTGCAGTCCTCCACGGGCTCGAACCCCTACCCTGTGTTCGTGGCCCCGCTGGGCTCGGGCACCACCCTGGATCTGGAGCAGGACACGTGCTTCTCGATCCAGGTCCAGGTCGAGGACGCGGACTCGTCAGCCATCGACATCACCCTCGAGGAGCCCGTCGTCGAGGGCTATGAACTGACCGCGGCCGCAGGCTCCTTCACCGGATCGTTCTCATGGTGCCCGACGCAGAAGCAGATCGACGAGAGCGACCGCTTCTCGCTCAACCTCAAGGCCGACGACCGTGAAGGTCACGTGACCTTCAAGCGCTACACGCTGCTGCTGCGCCGACCGGTGGAGACCGACTGTGCGGGCGCCGACCCGGTGGTGTCCCACACCCCTGTGGCTGCCCTGAATTCGGTCAATGATGTCGTCGTCTCCTTCACGGTCACCGATGACGCGGGCATCTTCGCGGCCCCGATCGTGTACTACTCCACCAACGTGTCCAACCCCGACACCTACTACATCGGCGACCTGATCCCGGTGACCTCCCAGATGGTGTCCGGCACGCGCACCAACGGACAGTACACTGCAGTCATCCCCAACCCCGTGGTGTCCCTGACCCCGGGTGCCAGTATCACGGTGTCCTATGTCATCGAGGCCCAGGACGACGACGACCTGTCCGGCAAGTGCGATCACCGGGTGCTCTCGCCCCTGACGGGCATGTACCAGACCACGGTCACGCATCCGACGGGCACCGTCACCGGCGGGGCCCTGTGCACGACCTGCACCGCCGACGTGCAGTGCGGCGGCGTCAACGATGCCTGCGTGGTCCTCGCCGGCGGCACGATGCGCTGCCTGGTGGACTGCCAGGACAATCCCGACGGCTGCCCCACCGGCACGGTCTGCTCGGTCGATCCGCTCGTCGGCGTCACCGGTCTGACGCGCAGGCAGTGCGTGCCCCTGACGGGCTCCTGCGTGACCGGCGGCTGCGTCGCCGACTCCCGCGAGGACGACGACGCCCCCTCCACACAGTTGCCGGCGCTGGCCGACGGCACGTACTCGGATCTGACCATGTGCATGGACACCGACACCGGCATGGTGGATCCGGACTGGTTCCGCTTCACCCTCTCCTCGACGACGCTCACGATGATCGAATTGCAGTTCCTGCACGCCCAGGGTGACATCGACATGAAGCTGCGCGACTCGGCCAACGCGGTGGTGGACCGCTCCATGTCGGTCACCAACAACGAGACCATCGTGGCCTGCCTGGAGCCGGCGACCTATTACATCGAGGTGTTCTCCTGGGACGAGGACGTCTCCACCTCCTATGATCTGGTCTTCGAGACCATCCCCGGCGGCTGCTGCCAGGACGACGCCTGGGAGCCTTCGGACATGGAAAACGCCATCCCCGTGATGAGCAACGACATCGTCGATGAACTGTCGATCTGCTCGGGCGACGAGGACTGGTTCGCCATCGACCTGGTCCAGGGCCAGTACCTCTATGTCGAGGTGCTGTTCGATCAGACCACCGACGAGCAGGACCTGGACGTCTACGTGGTCAGCCCCAACGGCTCGACCATCCTCACGCCCTGCTGTGACCCCGACAACGGTCAGAGCGCGACCTCCAACGAGGAGCTGCTCTTCGAGGCCACCTCGACGGCCACCTATTATGTCCTCGTCGAGGGGTTCTACGGTTCGGAGAACTCCTACATGATCTCCTTCGAGGTCATGAACTAGCCATTTTTCAGGACACGAAGAAAAAGAAGCTTCCGCCGGGGTAGAACGCGTGCATGCGGCCGAAGGTGATCGCGCCGAAGAGGTTCACCGCGATGGAGAAGGCCAGCAGGGCAGTGAACCACCGGCCGAAGCGGATGTTGGACATGGCCAGCAGCAGCATCAGGAACACCGTGAAGTCGAGGCTGAAGCGGTAGCCGAACTGCACGAAGCCCGAGTTCTGGTACAGAAGCGCCAGGGCGGCCACCGGGAGCACCCCCAGGAGCAGGATCCGGCGTGCGAAGACGTCCTTCCACGAGGCCCGCAGCAACAGCAGGAACACCGGCGTGGTGAGCCACAGGGCCATGCCGTGCGGGGAGATCTTCACGAACGGGTGTGACAGGGAGAAGCGCGGCAGCAGCGTGAGCATGGCCGAGAGGTTGCGCGAGAGGTACTCCGCAGAGAACAGACCGTACTGCTCCATGCGGCGCCGCCAGGAGATCTCGAGGTACTGGTGCCCGAAGTCGAAGGGGTTGCCGAAGCGGGAGAAGTTGAGCGCCATGGCCAGCCCGATGAGGCCCAGAAGCGGCAGCGCGTGGAAAAGTGCCTCGCGCCAGGCACGCCGGATCCCGGGCAGCCCGCCGTCACGGTGCCACACGTAGGCGGGATAGATCAGCCCCGCGAACAGCATGGGGGTGCGGCACAGGAAAGCCGCGCCCAGGAAAAAGCCGGCCCAGGCGGGCTTGCGGCGCAGCACGGCCATCAGGTAGAGGATCGTCCAGGTCATGCCCGCGACGTGCGCGGTGTACCAGACCTCGCCGCGCACCGAACTGAAGAAGTTCACCGTGCCGAAGGCGAACAGCGTCACCAGCGCCGCGAGCTCGCCGTCGGAGCGTTCATGGAGGCCCTTTTGGCGTGCCAGCAGCAGAAGAAACCACAACAGCATGGCGTTGAGGGCCGAGAGCACGAGGGTGAAGAGCACGTCGTTGAAGTGCAATCCCCAGAGGATCACCCCAGGTGTCATCATCCAGGCGGGCATGGGGGGAAACGTGACGTACCAGCGCTCGGAGCGGGTGCGGATCGTGCCCGGATCCACAACCACGAAGTCACCCGAGAGCGTGCGGAAGGTGTTGGGCCCGTGCGTCTTCCAGTAGGTGCCTGACAGAACGCGTCCATCGGCCAGCGTGAGGGTCTGCACGCGGGCCCAGTCGTTGCCGTGGGGACGGGGATCGACCAGGCGGGTCGTGCCGGCCAGGTGCGCGCGCGCCAGGTAGGCGAAGTGGTTGTTCTTTGATGCCGAGAGGACGCGGTTACCCGAGACGAGCGCATACACGAGGCCGGTGATCAGAAAAATGGCGAGCCCGGTGCGTCCAGGAGGCAGGGTCTTCGGAAAACGGAGCTCAGAGAATCTGGACATGATCGAGCACGACCTGATCCCGCAGCGGATCCACATGGGTCACGCGCAGCGACATGCGTTCGCCGACCGGAATCACCCGCGGGACCTGAACATACACCCGCAGGGCCATGTCCTCAATCAGAACCTGCGCGCGCAGCTTGGGGCTGCTCTCCAGAACCAGGGCGGTGACCGTCCCGGAACGGCGCGCCAAGGCCTCGAGCAGCCAGTAGCGCGTGCTCTTGCGCTCTACGCGGGAGACCTCGTCGGCGACGGCCTCGGCGTTGCCCAGGATCGGCATCAGGTCGGCCGGCTCGAAGGGCTGCGGCAGTCCGAGCAGCCAGGCGCGGATCTGCAGGCTCGCGAGCAGGTCGGAGTAACGGCGCAGCGGGCTCGAGGCCTGCAGGTATACGTCGACGCCCAGTCCGAAGTGCGGGCCGGGATGGCAACTGAGCTCGCCCTTCTTCAGTTTGCGGACCAACTGGAACATGCCCGAGGAGTCGTCATGCATGGGCAGGGGGGACTCGGGGGGCTTCTGGGTCCGGTAGATCACGTTCAGGTGTTCGGCCCGCGCGGTGCGGCCGGCGATGGTGTTGGCCAGGATCATGCACTCCGAGACGATGGCCCGGGACGGGCTGTCGGCTTCGAGCACCTTGATCGAGATCTCCCCTTGCGCGTTGACGCGGACCTTGGCCTCGGGCAGCTTGAGATCGATCGCGCCCCGGGCCACGCGCTGGGCCTGCAGAATGCGGGTGATCCGCAGAAGCTCACGCAGGAGGAGATCCACATCCTCTCCAAGGCTACGGCTGCCACCCAGGGATGCGTCGGCTTCGTCATAGGAGAGCCGGTTCGAAACCCGGATCGCACCTGCCTCGATGTGCGATGCGACGACCTCCCCGTCGGGGTTGATCACCGCCACATAGGTGAGCACTGCGCGGGGCTCGCCGGCGATCAGGCTGAACCCGAACTCCGAGATCGTCTCGGGCATCATGGGAATCCGCCGGGTGGGCAGATAGATGGACGTGGCCCGGACGCGGGCCTCGGTCTCGATGGGGGAGCCGACCTCCAGGCCGGCGCCGGGGTCGGCGATGTGCACCCGCACCTCGATGCAGCCGTCGGGTCGGGTGACCAGGCTTACTGCGTCATCAATATCACGGGTCTCCTCGTCGTCGATCGTGACGATGGTGCCCGTCGTGCAGACCCCCAGTTTCTGGGTGGCGATCTGCGCCTGGGCGAGGACCTCCGGCGGGAAGTGTTCGGGGGCCGCCAGCGAGCATACGGCCGGGCAGTCGAGGGGACCGAACACGCCCAGTCGCTGCAGGATGGTGAACGCCGCCAGGGGCAGCGGCGTCAGCGGGATTTGCGTATCCTGGGCGATCCTCGTGGTGATCTGCGCGGCGCTGAGCCACCGCGTCTCCTCGTCGCCGGACAACGAGAAACCGCGCAGGGAGTCGAGCAGGGCCGTCGGGGTCAGTTCCTGACGGGTCGCGGTCCGGCCCTCCCGCAGGCAGGCGACCACGCGCTCGACGAACTCGGTCTTCTGCCGGTTCTGCGACTGGAGTTGGGCCTCCTGCACGAGCATTGCCGATACCGTCTCGGGTTCCCGGGGGACGATCGTGTCGTCCTTGTTAATCCGGAAATACATGGGCTTTTCACGCATGGATCTGAACAGGGCGATCTGGGCGGGCAGATCCGTCAGGGGGAGCGCGAGATCGCACAGATCTTCGACGGACATCCGCTCGCCGTCGGGCTGGACCAGCTCCCAGAGCGTGCAAAGATCGATTGCAGGCTGGAGCGCGGCGACCTCCCGAGCGAGATCGGACAGAAACGAGCCGCCGTCCCGGGTCAGCCGAACCGTGGCCGAATACCGGCGGGTGATCCGTTGCGGATGGATCCGGACGGTCTTCCCCTCTTGATTGATGAACTGGGCCTTGGCATTGGCGTCGCGGTTGAGCTCAAGCCCCAACACCCAGGTCCCCTGATCTTCGTATTCGATCACGCGGACATCGGACATGGGGAAACTCACACGGCCGTGGTAACTCTACTCCGCCGGCTGGCGGAATCAGGGAATCAGTTGGCAGCCAGCGTGCGGGACTTTTCGCGGATGCGGGCAGCACGGCCGCGGAGGGCGCGCAGGTAGTACAGGCGGGCCTGACGGACGCGGCCCTGCATGCCGATTTCCACCTTTTCCACGATGGGGCTGTGCGTCGGGAACACACGCTCCACGCCCACGCCGTAGGAGACCTTGCGCACGGTGAAGGTGGAGCCGACGCCGGCGCGATGGAATTTGATCACCACGCCTTCGAACACCTGGATGCGTTCGCGGGTGCCTTCCTTGACTTTGACGTGAACCCGGATCGTATCGCCCACGCGGAACGTGGGGAGATCTGTCCGAAGGAATTCCTGGCCGATTTTAGCAACTTTGGGATTCATATTGGTCATGACCACTACCTCGAAAAACTTGAAAAACGCAACAGATTCAACTGTTCATCCAGCGAAGGCCGGACGAAACGAGTCGAAAGAGCGGGAGGGATATTAGTAAAATTCACCCGAAAGTCCAGCTGTTTCTCGGCTTCCGGAAGACTTTTCGGCGGTTTTTTCGGCGCCGTCAGAAAATAAATCCGAAGTTGAAGTGGATGCGGCCGTCGCTCTCATTGCCCCAGACCCGGGTGATCGGGATGGCGTACTCGAGGCTGATCACCCCCACCGGGGTCACCAATCGCAGTGCAGCACCATAGCCTGAGTGAAATAATTCCTGTGAAAAAGTATCGTAATGATTGATGATAAAGCCTGAATCAAAAAATACAGCACCCCAGATGGGCATGCCGAGGATGAAACTGGACTTCCAGATGGGGAACTGCAACTCGGTGTTCGAGATGAAGCGGATGTTTCCGCCCAGGGGGCTGACCTTGAAGAGCTCGCCGCTGCCGGTCGGGTGCATGGGGGTGCGCAGCATCTGCGTGAACAGCAGATCCTCCTCGTAGCCCCGGACCGTGGTGTCGCCGCCGGCGAAGAAGCGCTCGACCTTGGGCAGCGCCTGGGTGCCGGAGAACGGCAGGCCGTGGTCGTAGCGCAGGCCCTGCGCCAGGATCATGCCCAGCGGCAGCGGAAGGAACAACTGCCCGGTGGTGTTGAAGTGCACGAAGTTGTCGTCGCCGCCGAGGTAGTTCGAGGCCAGACGCACCGAGCTGGTCAGGCGGTAACCCTTCTTGGGGACCAGGGGGTTGTCGCGGTGGTCGACGATGATGGTCGGCCCGATGCTCGCGGTCGTGGTCGTGAAGTTGACGCTGGAGTCCTCCTCGGGGGCGCCCGATACGCGGATCAGCGTTTCTTTGTAGGACACGCGGCGGATCTCGTAGCGCATGAACCACTGCAGCCGCTGGGACCAGCGCTTGCGCACCGTCACCGAGGAGCCGTAGGTGATGATGTCGCCCAGGCGCACGGTGGCCTCTGTGCGTCCGAAGGCCGAGATCTCGAAGATCAGGTCCGTGCCCAGGAAGCGGGGATCCTGGTAGGTGGCGCGGCCGCTCTGGATCTCGGCGCCGATCTCACCGCGCAACTCGAGGCTCTTGGCCAGGCCGAACAGGTTCCGGTTCTGGTAGGAGAAACTCGTAAAGTAAAGGTTGTCGGTGGAGAAGCCACCACCGACCTCCATCGAGCCGTAGTCGTCGAAACGCTCGATCACGGTGACGATGACCGGGATTTCGGAGAGTTGTTCCTCGAGCCCGAGGAACTGGATGCGGACGCTGCGGAAGACGCCCAGGCTGCGCAGGTTGCGGCCGGCCTCCTCGATCTTGGAGAAGGAGAAGGCATCCTGCTCCGAAAAGGGGATCTCGCGGCGGATGACGCCTTCTCGGGTCTTGAAGTTGCCCCGGATGAACACAGGGCCGATGCGCACCGGTTGCTTGCGGTCGATCAGGTAGGTCACGTCGACGTTCTTCTGGTCGTCGGACGCCTTGATCTCGGTGGTGATGGTGCAGTACGGGAAGCCCCGGTTGGAGAAGTGACGCTTGAACTCGAGCAGGTCGGCCTGGATGCGGTCCATCGAAAACGGCTGGCCGGTCTTGGCGGTCTGCAGGCGTCGCAACTGAGACTCGTCTCGGTCCGCGCCCAGGAAGCGGACCCGGGCCAAAAGGACCCGGTGCTTCTCTTTGACGGTGAACTGCACGTACACGTACTGGTGACCTTTGCGGTAGGGAAGCGCGGCCTCCAGGGTGCTCTTGAGCACGGCCTCGGCGTCGTCGCCGGCGGTGATCACGCGGCTGCTCACCTCGACGTCAGGGAACCCCGCCTTTTTGTAGGCCTCCCGGATGCGCTCCTCGTCCTGGGCGAGCTGGGTGGGCGTGATGAACCCGCCCGAGCCAAGGCCGATCACCGACAGTTTCTTGGGGAAGGGCTTGGTTGAGATCTCCGAACGCAGGCGGGAGGCCGAGAAATGCCGGTTGCCCGCGAACAGGATCTTTTCGACTCGGTACTGCAGGCCCTCCTGGATGTAGAAGTTCACCCGCAGGGCGCTGTCGCCGATGATGTGCGACTCGGAGAACACGGTGGCGTTGAAGTAGCCCATCGTGTGGTAGAAGTGAGCCAGAGCCTTGGCGCTGCGCACGATCTCGTGCTCGTCATAGGAGCCGCTCTCCACGAACGTGAGCTGCTCCCGCAGCTGGTTCTCGTGCAACTGGAGGTTGCCCTTGAACTTCACCTCGACCTTGCGGCGCTCGCGGATGTACATGCCGATGTTGACCGTCCGCTCTTCCCGGTTGAGGCTGTAGGACTTGTGGAAGTCGTGCTTGACCGACACCGCGAAGAAGCCCTGTTTGCGGTAGTACTGGATGAGCGTCTTGATGTCCTTCTTGAACTGCTGCAGGTAAAACGGCTTGTTGTAGAACAGGATCCGGTGGCGGAAGAACCCGTCGATGGTGTTTGCGGAGATCGAGTCGTTGCCGCGGATGTCCAGTTGGCCCAGACGGTAGGAGGAGCCCTTGTTCAGGTGCACCACCACGTCGATCTCGTGGGGTTTGTCGAGCTTCTTCAACTGGATGCGGATCTTCGAGTCGAAGTACCCCTCCCGATGCAGGTATTCCTCGATCCGGCGAACCTGGTTCTCGATCAGTTCGGCGCGCTCGGCCGGAACCACGGGCAGCGCGGAGCCGGGCCTCAGGATCACTCGCCGCATGATGTCGGACTCGAACAGCGGCCAGTTGCCGCGCACGAACACGCTGCGCACGAGCTGGACCGGCTCGATGTGCAGCCGTATGATGGGGCTCGCCTTTCCGCTCACCATCTCTGTCTTCACCAGCGTGTACCCCAGCATGGCCAGACGCCGCTTGATCACGCTCTCCCAGTCGCCGTCGACCGATACGCGTTCGAGCTCCTGCCGCAGTGCCCGCAGGATCGGTGCGCCGTTCTCCAGGAACTTGCCCTCGATCTCGAGGTCCGGGATAGCAGCGAAGACGTCCGTCGTGCGGCCCGCGCACAGGGCGACCTGGAAAATCAGTAGGAAGAGGCAGCAGTGCAGAAATCGCATGGCGAATCAGTCGGGCCATCGTACACGATTGCCACGGGGAAAAGAAGAATTTCGTATTGAAGAAAGCACGGGCCTGTCGGACCCGTCGGATGGGGCTCCTAGAACATCGCCGAGAGCAGGTTGATCTCCGGGATCCGGATCGCCAGCAGCGTCCAGACACCGCCCAGCGCGATGGCGACGCCATAGGGCAGCGGTGTGGTGGGCAGTTCGGCCAGCGGTACGCGGCGGGCGCCTGGGCGTAGCCAGGTCACCAGGGCGGTCCACAGATTGGAGAGCGTGCGTCGGGCGTGGCCGTGCACGATCACCCAGAAGATCGCGAAGAAGAAGCCGGCCATGACCACATGAATCAGCCCGGCGAGGACCCAGGGCCATCCCAGCAGGGTCCCCAGCGCGCCCATGAGCTTGACGTCGCCCATCTCCATGGCGCCCAGCAGCGCCATCAGCAGAAACACGCCCAGGCCGGTGAAGCCTCCCAACAACGCCCATCCCAAACCGGCCAGACCGTAGAAAAGGGTCCAGATGGCGCAGCCGGCGATCAGCCCGGCGAGCACGACGGGATTGGGGATTTCACGAGAACGCAGATCGGTGTACGTGGACACACCCAGCATCGCCAGGCAGGCGGCGCCGGTTACCCAGTACTGGAGGGAAGCGGGCAGGTTCAAACGGACTCAGTCGCCTCGACGGCAGACGGGATCAGCCACCCGCGCCGACGTTCATCTGACCGAAGGTCTTCAGGGTCTTGGTATCGGTGTGATGACGCTCGGCACCCATGGTGGTGGGGGTCACGTTGGTGTCACCGGAGAGGGCGTTGGCCGCGCCGCCGAACAGACGACGGATGTCATCGCCGAAGAGGGTGACGACGCCGATGGCCGCAATCGCGATCAGGGCCACGATGATGATGTATTCGGTCAGGCCCTGTCCTTTGGTCTCGCCACGCAAACGCTTCATGAGTTTCATGGGATCTCCTTTCACAGTGGGGGAAGTAACCTCTGTGACAGTATTGGTGTACCTCAGGTGGGGGGGGTCTGACTATCGGTCATTTGACGGATTTTGCGATCCAGTCGCATGATCGCCCGCCGATTTCGCTTCTCCAGCTTCTTCACGTAGAAGGCGGGGCCTTCGATGTTGCAGACAGCACCGTCCCAGGAAGCGCAGATCTCCGGAGCCAGATAATAATCGGCGCGGAACCCGGCGATGAAGACCGTCTCATCGCCCGATACGCGATAACCGAGCCGGGTCAGTTCCTTCTCGAGCATCCGGTGGGCCGGCCGATCGAACCGGGAGAAGTCCAGGCGGGCCTGGATCCAGGTCAGCGCACGGTATTTGTGGGTGGCCACGACGGCGGAGAAGACGATCGAGGCCACGGCGCTGCCCAGCAGCACGTGCGTGACGGGAACGGCGTTCATCCAGTAAAGAGTGGAGAGGAACGCCACGGGAAAGAACAGCACGTTTGCGGTGAGGAAGAAGGAGATCCAGAGGCACCAGCGGCGGGAACGGTTCATAGCATCGCAATATGGGGGCTGCACCGTCAAAAGTCAAGGAGCTGAGTGCGTGGAAAAATGCCGGAATACCCTTAGATCTGGTAAGGAGTGCCTTCGAACTCCATGCGGCGCAGCAGCTTGCGCTTGACCTTGCCGGACTGGGTCTTGGGCAGCTCCTTGACGTACTGCACCTTGCGCGGATACTTGTAGGGTGCGGCCACGTTTTTGACGTGATCCTGCAGTTGCTTGGTCAGTTCGGGGCTCTCCACGATTCCCGGACGCAGCACGATGAACGCCTTGACGACCTTGTCGCGCAGGGGATCCGGGCTCTCGACGGCGGCGGCCTCGAACACGGCCGGATGGCTCATCAGGGCGCTCTCCACGTCGAACGGGCTGATCCGGTAGCCGGAGGCCTTGATCACGTCGTCGGCGCGGCCGATGAACCAGAAGTAACCCTGCTCGTCCTCGCGCAGCACGTCGCCGGTGTAGAACCAGCCGTCCCGGAACACCTCGGCGGTGGCTTCGGGCTTGTTCAGGTACTCCTTCATCATGCCGGGATGGGAGTCGATCTTCACGCACAGGACGCCAGGATCACCCTTCTTCACGGGCACCAGTTTGCCGGCGGACTCCTCGTCCTCCTCGGGCGTCTCCATGAGGTTGATCACGATACCCGGGCCGGGACGGCCGCAGGAACCCGGATAGACCGGCATGCCCACGCAGTTGTGCGCGTACACCATGCATTCGCTCATGCCGATGCCGTCGCGGATGCTGATGTTGAAGCGGGTCTTCACCTGCTCCATGGTGTCCGGGGTCAGCGGCTCGCCGGCGCTCACGCCTTCGCGCCATTTTGATATGTCGAAGCGCGTCTCGGCGTTCTCGACCTTGAGCAGCATGCGATACATCGTGGGGGTGCCGATGAACACGGACACGCCATAGGTGGCGAACAATTCGAACCACTTCTCGGGGGAGAATGCGCCCAGTTCATGGTAAAGCACGATGCTCATGCCGCGGTGCAGCGCAAACAGGAACGAGGAGGACACCGGCAGCAGCCAGCCGACCTCGGCCGGGCAGGTGATGACGTCGGGCGTGTCATAGTTGTACCAGTAGTTGGCCAGATACTCGTAGGCAAGGCCGTAGCGGTGGTAGTGCACGACACCCTTGGGATCGCCGGTGGTGCCGGAGGTGTAGGCGACGAACGCCACGTCGCCGTTGTCTGTGTCGACGCTCTTGAATTCGTCGGAGGCCGCCGCCATCTCAATGTCGTACTTGACGTGGCGGGGGTTGGTCGTGGTCTCGCCGAGATAATCGAACACGATCACATGCTCGAGGGTCTTGGCCTCGTCGCGGATCGCGTCAATCACGTCCACCAACTGCGGCGTGGTGACGATGGCCTTCACCTTCGCGTCGTTGCAGCGGTACAGGATGTCCTTCTCGCGGAACATCGTGGAAGAAGGAATGAAGATGCCGCCGCACTTGGTGGCGGCCAGGGCGCAGATGTAGAACTCGACTTGATTGCCCACGCGCAGCAGCAGGACGTCGTTGCGTCCGAAGCCCAGCTTGGTGAGCACGTTGGCGAACTTGTTGGTCTGCCGGCGCAGGTCGTCGTAGGTGAGCTTGCGCTTCTCGCCTTTGCTGTTTTCCCAGTAAATGGCGGCCCTGTCGCCGAGGCCACGGTCGCAGACGGCGTCCGAGGAGGCGTACCCGATGTTCAGTTTCTCGGGAATGAAGGACCACGGATTGTGAGAATTCCATTCTTTTTCGTAATTGAACTCAGTCATGGCACCATACCTTGTTTCGAAAGAGGTTGAAGGAAATTGTTCGGACCTTGTTCCCAAGGTTTTTCACGATTGCCGCCCCACTCCTACACGAAACGGCATCGGGTTTCAAGAGGGAAGTTAGCGATCCGGGTCCGCGCAGAACTTTGCGATTTCGGCGGTGGTGCGTGCCAGTTCTGGGGACTTTGCAGTGAAAGGCGAGATCAACTCCCGCAGCCTGGGACAGTCTTCGCGACGGCCCCTGGCAAGGTACGCCTGGGCGGTGGTCACGGCCATCTCCGGGCAGGGATCGAGTCGAAACAGATCCTCGAATTCAGCGCACACGTCCTGCTTCAACTGCAGACGGGCCTCGGCCTGCAGCACCCGCAGGGTCTGGCGTACCCGCGGGGCGAGATCACCGCGTGCAAGCACCGGTTGGAGCACGGCGACGGCCCGGGTCGGATCCTGCAGCACGAGGTGGTGATGGGCGAGCCTGCGGGCATCGCGCACGGGCAGGACGGTCAGCCGAGACAGCAAGCCGGCTGCTGCTTCGGCCTTCCCGAGGTAGAGGTGTATCAGGGCCGCTTCCAGAAGGATCTCCGGGTCGGTCAACTGAGGCGGGATCGAGAGCGCCTTGAGTTTCTCTTCCACCAGGGTGCCCTGTCCTGGCTGGGCACGCAGGGTGATCCGCAGGAATCGCAGTTGCCAGAACAAACCCTGAAACGAGGGCCTTCCGGCCGGCGCCAGCAGCGGGAGGATCCGCTCCAGTTGCTCGCGCACCCGCGGATAGTCCACGGGCCGGACCTCCTCGCAGGTCAGGAACCGGGCGTAGAGCTCAAGGTCGGCTTCAGGACCCCGAAGGGTCTTGCAAGGACCGAGATCATCCTCGAACCTCAAGGTTTCGTCTCCGCAGAGGCGCGCCAGGGCCCCGCCGGCCTCGGCGAAGCGCTCCAGGTCGAAGTCGACGCGGGCAGCCAGCCGTGCGGTGAAGCGCGAGTCCACGGGCAGCGTCGCCAGCCGCTCGCGGAGAGTTGTCAGGCGGGCTTCGTAGGACGTGGTGCCCCACTCCAGATGATCCAGCGACGAAACGGCGGCCTTGGACCACAGAGCAGACCACCACCGGCGGTGCAACCCCTGGTGGGACAGACGGTCGAGCTCGTTCAGGTCCGTCCCGGTGAAGGTCTCAAAGAACGCGATCGGCGGCCAGGTGGCCTTAGGAGATCCTGCTGCCCACCGTCGGGCGGTCGCAAGCTCCCCTGAGAGGATCGCCGACCATACGGCCGTGGCGTCTCGCGGCGCGGTTTTCCGCTGCGAGAACCAGGCAAAAGCGGGCTCGGGCTCCAGCCGGTTCATGCGGTCCGTGGCGTCCAGCCTCTCGAGCCGCCCGTCGACAGGGCTGCGGCGCTGCGAGAACTCCTTCCTGACCTGGGAGTACAGTTCCTGGGCGTCGATCTCCTGGGCCAGCCGCATCACGGCCAGCAGCACGGCGTCCTGCGGCACCAGCGGCACCTTCTGCAGTTCGGAGACGGCACGCTCCCGGTCATCGCCGGCTGCGCAGGCGCGCACCAGGTGGGTCCAGGCCCTCTGAGCAGGTGGGACGTCACCGGCGGCGGGCTCCGGCAGCGCAGGCCTTTGTCCACGCCGGCAGGCGATCCAGTCGCGCCACAGCGGGAGTGTGGCGTGTCCCGGCTCGGTCCGGTTCCAGAGGTCCAGGATTCCTTCGGCTTCGTCGAACTGGTCACGTGACAGGTGCCAGTCCAGCAGCAGGGGCCAGTCCATGGGCTGCTCGGGTCCTGGCAGCAGGTTCTTCACGAAGGCATCCTGACCTGCCGCCACGCCCGCCCACAGCGTGGCGTTGCGCAGCAGCGACGAGCGGGGCCAGAGATCCCAGACGCGCAAAGCCTCGTAAAAGTTTTCCATCAACTCGGTTCGGGTCTCGGCGGTGGCACAGCGCACAAGAATGCGCGAGGTCAGCAGGCGAATCCGGGTGCGCGCGTCGGAGAAGGCCCAGTCGCGGCCCAGCAACTGGGAGGCCACCCGGTGGATCCTGTTCCATGGGCCTGGATCTGCGCCCTGAAGCAGGACGCCCTGGGACTGCACCAGCGCCCAGATGGACCACACTGAAGGATCCGCCGGGTTGGCGCGGGCCGCCCGTTCGCTGGCTGACAGCGCTTCTGCATGGGTGCGCCATTGGGCCAGCGGGACGCCGTCATCGTAACGTGCGACGAGGGCCTGTCCATGTTGATTCCGTCGCCGGAGGTCCTGCCGGTTCCAGAGGAAGCCCAGGCCCAGTCCGCCGATCAGGACGATCCACAGGATCCCCATGATCAGGAGGGGCCTGGTGGACCGCTGCATTTTCACACTCCGGCGGGGGAGTCGGGGATGAAGACGCCCGATGGTGATTTCCAGTGTCCTGAGGCCGGATCGTGCACGATCACCCAGGAGCGCTCCAGGCCTGTTTCGCCGAACCGGAACAACCGGGCCCGGGCCCGCAGGGCCGGGCGCGGGTCGTCAAGGATCGCGCAGCCGGTGCCTATCACCGGAATTTGGGAACCTCCGGGACCGTCGATCCTCCGCTCCACGTCACGGTGTTCGTGGCCGTGAAGGATCAGGTCCACGCCGTGTTTCCACAGCAGGCGGCGCAGGTGGGCGCCGTCGACCAAACCGTCGTGCCATGATTCGGCGCCCGGGCAGGGAGCATGATGGATCAGGATCACGCGTGTACGGCCGGATTTCTTCTTCAGGATGGCTTCAAGACGCTGCAACTGGCCCTCGCCCAGCTCGCCGTAGGCCATGCCCAGCGCCGTCGGGAGCGCGGTGGACAGGCCGATGATCTCGATGGGACCGACCGTGCGCACGACCGGATAATCCTGTGGCCCGGCGGCCCAGGCGAAGGGACCAAGGTTTTCCCAGAAGATCTCGTGCTCGATGGCGTCGGGCAGGTAGGCGTCATGGTTGCCGGGCACCACGGACACCTGGTGAGGCTCGAAGCCGCTCTCCTCGAAGTGCGTTCGCACCCGCAGGTACTCCTCGGGATAGGCCAGGTTGACCAGATCGCCGGTGATCATCAGGTGGGAGACCCCGATGTCCCGGAGGTGGGACAGCAGGCTCTTGAGCAGGTGCGGCCGAAACGAGCGTCGAGAGGATACCAGCAGGTTCACCGCGCCGGTGATGCGCTTGCTCATGAGGTCACGCAGCTGGAAACAGGACGGCACGGGATAATGGATGTCGGTGAGGTGGGCGGCCAATAGGGTGTCCGGCATGGGTCTTCCTTCCGCGGTCGTCGCCGCTTACGCGGGGGTGTGTCCCTCGAGCTCCTCGCGCCACTTCCGCGCGGCCCTCCAGAACTCCTGGCGTTCTTCCGGGTGCAGGACGATCCAGCCCAGGAAGATGTAGGCGAACATGCTCAGGAAAAGGAACTCCCACACGAACTGCCGGTAGAACAGCGCCTGTGCGATGACCGCGACGTAGGCGAACAGCACGAGAGCAACGACCCAGCGCTGAAGCCTTCGTCCGTGATGGCTCACGAAGGGGAAATCCGTCAGCAGGCCCACGGCGATGGCCACCGTGAGTCCGGCGAGCCACCAGTGGGCGCCGGGCAGCTTCCAGATCAGCCGGGAGTTGTAGAGGGAGAAGAGCATCATCGCCGCGATGGGCCGGGGCAGGCCCTTCCAGCAGAACTTGAAAGTGAACGGGACGGCGGTGTTGCGGGCATGGCGGATGCTGCCGGCCGAGATCAGCAGGAACGTCATGCCCAGCGCCAGTTCGAGGTTCAGGGGCGCCAGGTGCGAGAACACGATGAACGCCGGCGCGATACCCTGGGCCAGGTGGTCCGTGATGGTGTCGAAGTCCGAACCGAACTGGTTGGAATGCCCGGTCAGCCGCGCGACATAGCCGTCGAGGGAGTCACCCAGGATGAAGCCCAGCAGCACCGCGTAGGAGGCGTCCACCGGGCGGCCGAGCATGGCCAGGTAGATCCCGGCGGTGCCGCCGGCGAGGTTCACCAGCGTGAAGATGTCCTTGAAGCCGAAGCCCTTGCCGATCAGGCGGTTGAGGAGACGGTCGATGGGGATGCACAGAGCGGCCAGGAGCTGGTTCAGTTTTTTCATGCGGAAAACACCATCGAAGCATAGCCGACCACCGAGGAAGCGTCGCCGGAGGCTTCCATGGAGGTGGCATAGTGGATCAACCTGGCCCGGGTCGCCCCTGCGAGAAGGGCCGCCGACAGGGCGCACACGGCGGGAATGACCCCGCACATGGAGATGTCCCTGGAGACGACGGTGTCCCAGGCTTTCTCGGGGTTCATTTCCAGGAAGGGCTCCAGCGCCTCGTGGTCGAGTCGGAGGGCCGTCTCCTGTGGATGGAAGTGACTCATATCGGTGCTAGCGATAATTATATAATTAGAACCGCAGAGCTCGTCGGCTACCTGTATCAACAGGTGGGCGAGTTCTGCGGCCGGAGTATAATCGTGGAAACCCAGGCAAATGGGCAGAATGCGAAAATCATTGCGGCGGCACTGAAGAAAGGGCAACTGGACCTCGAGGCTGTGCTCCCGGCGGTGCGCCTCGGCGTCGGCGGCGATCCACTCCGGGCCCAGGGAGATCAGGCGGTCCCGCAGTGCGGTATGGACCGCGACGGTACCCAGCGGGGTTTCCCAGGCGTCGTGGGAGTCCACGGCCACGGGCAGGCCCAGGCCGGTATGGTTGGGTCCCAGGAGGATGACCGTGTCCGGGATCGTCGGAAGGGCGCCCATGAGGCGGCCTGCCGTTCCACCGGAATACTGGATGCCGGCATGCGGGCACAGCGCTGCCACCGGCTGCTCGGACAGGGCATGGGCAAAACTTAAATAGTTTTTCACTTCACGTTCCAGGGCTCCGGCCGAGGAAGGGTAGAAGCGTCCTGCGACGACAGGGCGACGTACAGAATGCATCGGCTGCCTCCGGCCCCATGGGTACGCCTTTTTCACGGAAGGGTCAAGTGGGCTGATGCCACCGGACGCGTCCAAGGGTGCCGTCGATCCACACCTGCGATCCCGCCGGGATGCGGTGGATGCAGCCAGGGACGCCGGTCACGGTGGGGATGCCCAGCTCCCGGGCGATGAGCACGGCGTGACCGCACGTGCCAGGCCGTTCGACGATGAGCCCGGCGACCCCGGGCAGAAGGACGATATCCTGCGGGGTGAGGGCGTGCACGACCGCGATCCGTCCGGCTGCCGCCTCTCCGGGGACCGGCAGGGGGCCAACGATGCCACCGGCCCGGCCCGGGACCGCGCCTTCGCCCTGGAGTTCTGTGGCAGAAGCCGGTTCTCCGGCCGAAGTTGATTGGCGGGCCTGCGACCACCGGGGCACCCCGTCGACCACCCGCTCGGGTGCCGAGAAAGACTCCTGCGCGCGCAGGAGTTGACGCCGCAGACCCGGGAGCGCCGGCGCCGGCGGCCGGCCGGCGAGGAGCTCGGGCAGCGTCAGCAGGAACGCGTCCTGGGGGGTCGCGATCCAGCCTGCGGTCGTCGCGGCGTCCCCCCAGTCCAGGACCGCGATCCGGAGCGTGCGCAGCATGCGGGCGAACACCCAGTCGTCCTGCTCCCGGCTGTCCACGCTGCGGGCGAAGACCCGCCATGGGGTGTCCCCGGGTCCGATCCGAACGGTTTCGGTCCGTGCCGGGTCCGGTTTGACTTGACAAACCACGCGCAGCCGCTCCAGTCCGTCGGCGATGGACGGGGCCTGCGGGTCCCAGAACGCCGGGAAGATCTCGCAGAAGTCGAACCAGCGGTCGCGCTTGAGCACGCAGTCCCGGGGCGCCGCCGTCAGCAGGGCTGCGACGCAGTTGGCGCCGGGCCGGACCGGCCTGCGCCGGGTCAGGTAGGAACGCACAAACCGCAAGAAGCGGTCGACCTGCACCTGGAGTCGATGGCGCTGGTCCAGCAGCGGCCCTGCAGCAAGCTCCTGGATCCCGGCGTCGAAGCCCGGCAGTGGATCCCGATCCTGACGCTCGTAGAGGCGCCCGAGCCACGCTCCCTGAGGAAGGCCGAGCCGGTCGCGCGTGGCCTCGACGACCGAGGCGTAGAAGACCGACAGGACGTGGGGATGATGGTGGGTATTGTGGATCCAGACTCCCGACGACATGTAGGTTGGGGGATCCTGCGCCGTGGGCAGCAGGGGTCGTGCCTGCAGCAGCGTGAGTTCCCATCCCTGATCGTCCGGGAGGGCGCCCCACTCGAGATCCAGGCCGCCCACCGGCAGCTCGGGCAGGGTCTGCAGCACCAGTTGACGCACGCGGTCCGTCAGCGCCCCTGGCAGCGCCTCGGGAGCGTCACCGTCGACCACACGTCCTCCGGAGGCGCCCTCGATGCGCAGGGTGGCCTCGTCCCCGGGATGGGGCCACAGGGCCACCCCGGTGAACGCAAAGGTCCGATGAGGCTGGAACAGCACTGCCGGCGGTCCGATCCAGACGCCTGAGATCGCGCCGAGAGTGCGGGCGGCGTCGGTCGTCCTGCGGATCCGTCCGAAAGCCTCGAGGGCCTCCGGGATGCCGGACACGGGTCCGACGGACAGGTGACAGCCCGCCAACGAGGTGAGGTTTCCGTCTTCGGAAGCGGCCGAGGAGCGAAGGATCCAGGGCAATGGTAGTGTGCGTTCCAGCCTGAGCAGGTCGGCTTCAGAGGGAATTTCGCTGCCCCCCCACACCGCTCCGGCAAGCACGGGAAGACCGCGCCGCCGCAGTTGAGCAAGCCTGGCCGCCTTGTTTCCACAGGTCGCAGGATGGATCCGGTCGGAATCCAGGGTCAGGAATTCATTCGTTGGGGCGGGATTTCCGGACTGCATCGAGTACGCCGTTCACGAACCGCGCGCTTGTCTCACTGCCGTAGCGCTTGGCCAGTTCGATGCCTTCGTTGATGATGATCTGGGCCGGCGTGTCGGTGAAGTACAGTTCGGTGACCCCCAGCCGGAGGATGGAGAGGTCAACCTTGTCCATGCGCTCGACGCGCCAGCGGCTGTTGGCGTTGCGGATCCGGTCGTCGATGAAGTCGGTGTTGTCCGTGAACAGGCGGATCAACTCCTGAACCCAGGCGTCGTCGGGCTCGCCCTCGATCTCGGTGCGGAAGGGGACCTCGAGGGCGTCGTCGGACAGATCCATGCGCCCCACGTCCCAGGCGTAAAAAGCCTGAAGCAGGAGTTCACGGGCTGCCCGGCGGCGGGTGCGGGAGCCACCTCCCCTGGAACCGCCTCCCCGGCGGGAGGGTTGTTTTCCGGGCATCACGAACCGATCTCCGCGAAGACGTGGATCATCTCTAGCAGCCCGCGCGCGGCTTCGAAGCCCTTGTTGCCGGCCTTGGCCCCGGCGCGGTCCAGGGCCTGCTCCATCGTGTCGGTGGTCAGGATGCCCATGATCACCGGGATCTCGGCCTGCATGGACAACTGGGCCACGCCCTTGACGGACTCGGCGCTGACGTAGTCGAAGTGAGGGGTGTCACCGCGGACCACGGCTCCGAGGCACACCATACCGTCATACTTGCCCGAGGCGACCGCGCGCCTTGCGGTGGCAGGGATCTCCAGGGCGCCGGGCGTGCGGATCACGGTCAGATCCGCCAGATCCAGTCCGGAGCGGGAGAAGGCGTCGATGGCGCCTTCGAGGAGCCGCTCCGTGACCAGGGAATTGAACCGGGAGACGACGACGCAGATTTTGTAGCCTTTTCCAAATAATTGTCCTTCGATATAACGGGTCATGGCGCACCTCCGCTTCGACGGCCTTATACCTGCTCAAACCTTCCAACTCAAGCTGAATGCCTTCGAATCCTTTATTTCCCGATGCAGAAACGGGAAAAAATCATTTCGTAGAGATCCGCCGGAGGGACCTCGAGGGCCTCCTCGAGACGGAGGGCGAGCGCCTTGAGGTGCAGCGCGCGCACCTCCGGGAGCACCTCGCCCTGAACCCGTCCGAACCCGGCTTCGAGGGCCAGCGCCAGCTCGGCCAGCCGCGCGGAGAACCACCACTGGGGCCGGTCGGTGGATCGCTGTGCCCTGATCTCGTCCACGATGCGGTCAAGCAGGGTCTGCACACCTGCGCCCGTCCTTCCCGAGACGGGCAGGAGCTCCCCCCGGGGGGATCCGTCGTCGGCCTTGCCCTGCACCGCGATCGCGCGGGGATCGGCTGCCGTCCCGGGCGCAGGGGAGAACGCCACGAGCACGTCGGCGTCGCGCGCCAGGTCGAGCGTATGCCGGATGCCCTCGGCTTCGGGACCTTCGACGGGTGCCATCGGATCAGCTCCGGGACGGAGGCCAGCGGCTCCGGGACGGAGGCCAGCGGCTCCGGGACGGAGGCCGGCGCTGTCGATCAACAGGAAGGGGAGGCCGTCGTGCCGGATCTCGGCCTCCAGCCAGTCGCGGGTGGTGCCGGGTTGGTCCGAGACGATCGCGCGTTCATACCCGGCGATGCGGTTGAACAGCGTGCTCTTTCCCGTGTTCACCGCGCCCAGCAGCAGCACGCGGGGCAGCCGTGCCCAATGATCCTGCAGCCGTGCCTGCGCTGCGATCCGGCGGATCTCCATCGCCAGCGGCTCCCAGTCGGGGCCGTCCCCCTCCTGGAACTCGATGGCGCTCTCGAGATCGGCCTGGGCCAGATGCACCTGGGTCAGCAACCGCGAGAACGCCAGACCGGCGTCGGGGCCGGTCTCGACCAGTTCGAGCTCCCAGGGCAACCGTGCCCGGAGCCGGTGGGCGATGCGCTCGGCCTCGGTCACGGTCATCTTGCCGTGCCGGACGGCGCGGTAGGTGAACTCCCCAGGTCCGGCCGGTCTGGCTCCGGCGTCCTTCAGGCGTGACAGGAATCGCTCGACGATGAGCGGGTTGCCATGGCAGGAGATCTCCACCGTGTCCTCGCCGGTGTAGGACCGCGGCGCGAACCAGGGTGTGACCAGGAAGTCGTCGAGGCCTTCGACGAGCAGGTGGCGCGCTCGGCCGTGACGCCAGCGCGGCTGTGTCGTCAGCAGGCGCCCCAGGATCGGGAACGCTTCGGGGCCGGAGAGTCGGATCAGGGCGATGGCGCCTGCGCCGGGCCCGGTTGCGGCCGCGACGATGGTGTCATCGAGGAAAATGTCAGGCGCGGGCATCTTCGCTGTGGTTCATGTACCACTGGTGGGCCAGGCCCAGCACCGTGTTGGTGAGGATGTAGAGCGTGAGGCCCGAGGGCAGGAAGAGCATGATTCCGGTGAACATGATCGGCATCGTGTAGAGCATGATCTTGGCCTGCTGGTTGTCGCCGGCCGTCGGCGTCATCTTCTGCTGGATGAACATCAGCAACCCCATAAGGATGGGCAGCACAAAGAACGGATCCTGCGCGGTCAGATCGTTGATCCATCCGAACAGTGGCGCACGGTACAACTCCACCGAGGCCATCAGCGCCTGGTACCAGGCGATGTAGATCGGCATCTGGAGAAGCATGGGCAGGCAGCCGCCCAGGGGATTGACCCCGTGCTTCTTGTATAGCGCCATGATTTCTTTGTTAAGATTTTCCTTGTCGTTGGCGTACTTTTTCTGCAGCGCATCCATCTCGGGCTTGAGCGAGGCCATTTTCTTCATGCTGCGCATGCTCTTGTTGGTCCAGTACAGCGTGACCAGTTTGATCAGGAGCGTCAGCAGGATGATGGCCAGACCCCAGTTGATCACGACCTTCTGCACGAGCTTGAGCAGGAAGATCATCGGCTTGCCGATGAACCAGAAGAGGCCGAAATCGACAGATTCGTTCAGTTTTGGATTGACGTTTGCAGCCTCCTCACCGGAGCGATGAACCCGCACGGTGTCGAGGTAGTTGAGGTCCTTGGGTCCGAGATACAACTTGAAGGGGAGGGCGACCGTCTGGCCGGCCTCGACCGGGCGCGGGCCGTTCATGTCCATCTGCGTGGTGATCAGGCCGTACCCGGGAATCTCCTGGATCTTCTGGGCGATGAAGCGGCAGCCGCCGTCGTCGGCGCCGTAGTCCTTGACCAGCACCATCAGGAAGTAGCGGGCGTCGATGCCGGCCCAGCGTGCGCCACGGGCGAACTCGCTGGCCTTGGACGGGGTGCGCTGGCAGGAGCAGGACGAGGTGGAGCAGCCCATGCAGCCATTGGACGCGCCGTTCATGATGACGTTGAAGCTCTGCACGCTCACGCCGTCGGCGTGGTAGCAGATGGCCTCCTTGGCGACGGAGACGGGGTTGAAGAAGCCGGTGGAGGACTCGCCCTCGTGCAGGCTGAACACGCTGAAGAGGGTCTTCTTGATGTTCAGTTTCACCGGAATCAGGTTCTTCACCTCGACGACGAGATCCAGGTCATAGCGGTCGGCGTAGATGCGGTAGGTCTTGCGGATCTCGACCGGGAAGCAGGCTCCCGGGGCTGCCTCGACGCCGGCCGGGCAGGGACGGTCGGTGATCAGGCGGAACACCAGCGTGGTGATCTTGGCGTCGTCGGTGCGGCTCTCGAGCTCCCACTTCTGCAGGAGCGGACGGAAGTTGATCTCGCGCTTCACATGGTAAAACGAGTGGGCGTCGAGGGTCTCGGCCTCGCGCTCGATCTCCATCTCCATCTGGAACGGGAGGAACATCGGAGACCAGGTCTTGATCAGGTCCATCTGCTGGTCGCGCTTCTCGCGGCGCTTTTCGCGGAGGAACTCCTTGGGGATGACCTTCTCTCGGTACTGCGGATTTTTGAGGATGAAGGAGGAGAACACGGCGCCCTGCAGGGTGAAGCGGGCGGTGAACAACTGAGTCTCGATGACCAGGCGCGGATCACTCTCTTCGATGGGCTCACCGGAGTACGGCGTCTCGGTGAAGTACAGGTGCCGGCTTTGCGCGGGCGCGGGGGCCGTCGCGGGGGCGGGCACGATCGCCGCGGGCGGGACCGTGACGGCCACGGGGGTGGCGTCGACCTGCGGGACGGCCACGGGGGTGGCGTCGGCCTGCGGGACGGCCACGGGGGTGGACAGGGCGTCGGGCGTCGGGCTGGACGAAGGTGTCGCGGGGGTAACCACGGGTGCCGTGGGGGCGACAGCGGTCCCACCGGGGGCGACAGCGGGTGCCGGCTGGGCGCCGACCGGGGAGATCGACCAGAAACCAACTGAAATCAAAAAGAAAATCCAGACATGCAGCTTGTTCATACGGGTACCTTCATGGGACTTGGGATGAATCGGAGGCGGATCATAGCCGCCGCGCGCGAAGGGATGACAACGCAAAATCCGCCAGAGAGTCAACCAAAAACCGACCCAGGCGCCCCGATGCCGGAAAACCTCGATGGAATACTCGGAGCAGGTCGGCAAAAATCGGCAGGTGGGAACCCGCTTCGCCGGGGAGATCCATTTCCGGTAAAATGAGATCATGGCGATGAAGAAGCGGGCAATCAAAGGGAGCGCTCCTGGAGGTGCTGCACGAGGCGGCCGATGTCACTGAGCAGTTCGGTGAATTCCGCGATCTGCACACCGTCACGGGGCAGCACGACGACATCCACCGGGAACGCAGCCAGCTGCGGCATGGAGCGCCGCAGGGCCTCCCGAAGCCGTCGCCGGATGCGGTTGCGCTGTACGGCGCAGCCGAACTTGCGGGAAACGGTGAAACCCACCCGGAAGTGCCCCAGTTCGTTTTTCAGGAGAAAGAACACCACACGAGACGTTACAACGCGCTGACGCGAATTCTGAACGGCCAGAAAGTCAGTCCGGCTGAGCAGACGAACCGACTTCGGGAACGAACAGACGGAGGTCAATGCGGAGGATCACCGATGGGGGACTACTTCTGGTGTATGGACACGGTCAGGCGCTTGCGACCTTTGGCGCGACGGCGGGACAGGACCTTGCGTCCGTCGGCGGTGGCCATGCGGGCACGGAAACCATGGGTGCGAAGACGGGAAATTTTATGGGGCTGATAGGGTCTTTTCATGACAATACCTCAATGACGGAATGCGAACCTCCGGAATGTCAAACCAAGTTGACAGCCCGGCAGGGTTCAGCTTTATGTCACAAAACGAATCACTTTGCAAGCTGATCTTTTCCTGATCGGATGCATGGTTTTTGTCCATTGGAAAACTGGACAACCGGGGATCGGATCCTGTAGAGTGTGCCCGGACCCAAGAGGGCAGGCTGTCCTGGTGGACCTGAAGGGTCCGGCGGACCCGGGAGGGTAGGCAGTCCTGGAAAGGACCGGCGGCTTCCGGGAAAACCCCTCGAAAATTCGGAATGTCAGCTTGACCATATAGATAGTCGCGCGTAGGATTGGCCGACTGGAGGCATTCATGTTCAAGGAACATCTGCGGAAACTTGTCGAAGGCGTAGAAGGTGGCCGGGCTGCGCTCCTGATGGATTTTGACGGCATCGAGGTCGATCATCACGTCGTCGGCGATCTGGATATCCAGACTCTTGGCATCGAATTTTCCCAGTTGATGACCAACGTCAAACGTCAGGCCTCCATCCTTGAGGTGGGAGATCTCGAGGAGATGATGGTCCGGACGCGTGAACTGCTGCTGCTGTTCCGGGTCGTGAATCGCGAGTATTTTTTAATTGTCGCATGCACACCCGACGGCAATTTCGGCAAGGCCCGTTTCCTGATGCGGCTGGCTGCACCCCGATTCATCGAGTTTTTCTAATAGGAGTTACCCGTGCCCATCGACAAGGAAAAGATTTCCAACTCGGCACAGAAATATCTCCAGAAGGGCCAGTTCGACAAGGCGATCAAAGAGTTCCAGAAAATCGTCGACGCGGATCCCACGGACATGCGGGTGTGGAAAAAAATCGGGGACATTCAGGTTCGTTCCGGGGACACCCGGGGTGCGATTACGACCTATCTCCGGCTGTCCGATGATTTTTTTGCACAAGGATTCTACAGCAAGGCTCTGGCCATTCTGCGCCAGATCCAGACGCTGGATGCCAACATTGAGGAAGTCTACCTGAAACTCGCCGAAGTCTACGCGGCCACCAATTTCCTGCCCGACGCGATCCACCAACTCGACAGGCTCTCCAAGTTGCAGGAGGCGGCCGGCAACATCGAGGCGATGCTCGCGACGCTTCAGCGCATGGCCGATCTGGATCCCTCCTCCTGGACGTACCGTGCGCACCTCGCTGAGACATTGTCACGCCTCGGGCGCAAGTCAGAGGCTGCCGCGGAGCTTCGAAAGGTCACGGTCCTGCTTGAGCACGAGCACGATCCCACCGACTTCATCCGGGTGGCCGAGCGCCTGATGTTCCACGATCCCGACGACGTGGACAACAGCAAAAAGCTCGCCGAAGCCTATCTTCGCTCCCGTGCCCCCGAGGAGAAGCTCAAGCAGGTGCTCAAATTGTTGCTGCGCTTCCTGCAGAACAATCCGTCGGATCCCTCGCTGCTGCAACTGCTGGCCCGCATGTTTCTTGCGCTCTCCAAGCAGGACAGTGCCGTCAACGTGTATCGAGAGCTGGCCCGCATCTACCGGGAGCAGGGCAAGATCACCGAGAGCGAGGCTGTTCTGGAACGGATTCTTGAGATCCTGCCGCAGGACGAGGAGACCCTGATCGCGCTGGGACGCAAAAAGGCCGCTCCCGCACCGACGGCGGTCCCCATACCTCCTATCGATGGCAAGAAGAGCACCTCGGCGCGTCGCGGCGGCCGCGACTTCAGCGAGCCCATCGAGGAGATCTCGCTGGAGGAACTCGAGGAGATCGACGACATCGCCGAAATCGAGGAGGACGACCGCGCCCAGATCGTGACCGGCGAGGACGTCAAGAAGCTCGAGGAAGCCACCGCGTTCTTCAAATTCAGCCTGTACGACCAGTCGCTCGAACTGATTCAGCAAATCGGTGCGCGGCAGGCCCTGTCGGTGCTCGAACTGGAGAAAGACGTATACATGCGCCTCGGCAAGAAGGAGGAGGCGCTGGACATCATGGAGAAGCTGGCCTCCGAGTGGGAAAAAAGCGATCCCTTGAAGGCGCAGGAGGTCGCGCAGGAAATCAGGCTGGTGTCTCCGGATTCGAAACTGGCCGACCGGATCCTGTCCTCCCGTCCGAAGGTCTCCGCTGCATCGGCCGACGAAGATCTGTTCAACATCCTCAAGGAGATCGAGTCGATTGAGTCGGACATGTCCTCAGAGGAGCTCGTCGAGCAGCCGCTCACCTTCTCCGAGCGGGCCGAGTCCATCCACAGCGACGAAGAACTCGAACAGGCGATGCTGCAGAGGGATGCATCCAAGGGCATCTACGAGATTGATGACGATGATGATCTGGATCTCGCCGCGATGCTGGATTCCCTCAAGGGGCTGGATCAGGGTGACGAGGATGTCATCGACGAGGATGCTGGCGACGACCCCTACGGATCCGGGATGGCCAGTCAGTTGTCGGATCCGGCGCCGTTCTCGGATCGTCAGTTCCAGAGCAAGCTCAACGAGCTCGACGAGCTTGAGGCATTCAAGGAAGCCAGCCAGAGCTTCATCCGCATCCAGGAGCTTTCCCACGAGGAGATCCGCCTGGCCGATCTGACGGGCTCTGCTGGGGCCTCGTCGGCGCCGCCGCATCACCCCGACGAAGAAGCGGAAAACCCCTTCGAGATGACGCCACCCCCGGTTGATCAGGATTATTTTTCTCTCGGATCCGATGATCCCACCGCCGTCCGGAACGAGGACATCCGGAACGCCGCCAGCAGGCGCATGTCCGATGGGCCGCAGTTCGAGCCCACCATGGATCACGTCATGGAGCTGCTCAGCCTTGAGGATCAGATTGCCAACGTGTTCGCCGACGATCCCGAACCCTCTGCGCCGGTCGAGCCGCCGGCCATGGAGGGCGGAGCCGAAGAGGAGCTTCCCGAAGAGGTGACCGAGGTGTTCGCGGAGGTGGACTTCTTCCTCGAGACCGAACTGTACGATGATGCCCTAGAGATGCTCGAAGAGCTGGCTGGCCGGTTCCCGCTTCCTGCGGTCAAGGCGAAGATCCGGCTCGTACGGAAAGCCTCCGGTTCGGAACCCGCCGAAGAGCCCACGCCCGTGGCGGTCGAGCCCGTTTCCGAGCCATCTCCCGCCTCTGAGCCCGCCTCCGACGTCGCTCCGGAGCCCGGTCCGACGTTTGACCAGCCCTTCGCCGACGATGTTCCCGCCGGTTTCAATCCGTTTGACTCGCTGCCGTTCTCTGAGGGGGATGACGGCATCTCCCTGGACTTCGACGAAGAGGTCGTGACGAACCTTTCCATGCTGAACATCAACGACCTGAAGGACGAACACCCTGCAGTCACGGCCGCCGCCGAGCCCGGACAGTCCGTCCGGCTGGAGACGCAGGTGCCCGCCGGTGACGCGCTGACCCACTTTGAACTGGGCGTGGCCTACAAGGAAATGGGGTTGTATGATCAGGCACGTGATGAGTTCAAGCTGGCCATGGAAGAGCCCAAACTGGAGATCAAGGCTCATATGATGGTCGCCCGGTGCATGATGGAAGTGGGCAAGTTCTCCGAAGCGGCCAGCGAGTACAAGAAGTCCCTGCACTGCCAGGACATTTCCAAAGACGAAGAGATGGATTTGTATTTTGAACTGGGACAACTCTACGAAAATCTCAAGGATCGCCCGGAGGCGCTGTATTTCTATCGGAAGGTCCTGCTGTGGGATCCGAGCTATCGGAACGTGGCCCAGATCGTCGAACGTTTGAAGTAACCCGGATAAGGCGTACACATGGCATCTGAACTGATCCTCGTCATCGATGACAGCCCCACCATCATCAAGGTGGTGGAGCTGGTACTGACCAAGGCCGGCTTCAAGGTCCAGACCACCCAGGACGGAGAGACGGGCATCGCGCTCGCCAAGCAGATCAAACCGAACCTCATCCTGCTGGATTTCGTGATGCCGAAGATGAATGGCTATCAGGTCTGCAAGGAGTTGAGCCAGGACGAGGAATTGAAGTCCATTCCGGTCGTGCTGATGAGCGCCAAGGGAGAGCAGGTCGGCGAGCGTTTCGTCAAGGTGATGGGCATCGTGGACTACATCACGAAGCCATTTTCCCCCGAGGCGATCACGGCTGTGGTGACCCATGCCCTCGAGAAGTTCCAGGATAACGAGGATCCGACGGCCGTGCCGGTGGCCAAGCCGTCCGTTCAGCAGCCCCAGGATCTGCAGGAAGACGCGGATCGCGAGCAGCAGGCCTGGAAGGAAGCAATGTCCAAACTGCGGGGCTCCATCTCCCGTGCCGTGGCCAGCACGCTGATCTCGGCGCCCGAACTCTCGGGTGTGGTCTCCGACACCCAGTTCCTTGTGGAGAACATCAAGAACACGCTGACGAACTCATTCCTCGAGGGTTGCATCGGCGAGCTGCGCACGACGGTACCCGACCTGATGTCGGGCGAGGTGTCCCTGTCGGGAACCTTGTCCGTGATCCCCACCGGTGAGGTGCTCACCATCCTTGCCAGCCAGAGGCAGTCCGGCATCCTGACGATGAGCAAGAGCGCGGCGAAGGTGGACGTATACTTCAAGGGTGGGCAGGTGGTCATGGCGGCCGCTGCGGGCATCTCCGACGAGTACCTGCTGGGACGGTACGTCATCGAGCTGGAGTTGATGACCAAGGATGAGCTCGACGATTTCATCGCAGGGCTGCCGCCGCGCAGTCATCTGCTGGGTTTGCAGTTGGTCAAGAGCGGACGGCTCACCCTTGAGCAGGTCAAGACGGCCATGGCCAAGCAGACCCGGGAGATCTGCTACGAACTGCTGAACTGGCGCACAGGCAAGTTCACCTTCGTTTCCACCCGGGACCTGCCCGCGATCGCCGAGGAAGCCGGACTCGACCTGTCCGTGGACGCGATCCTGCTCGAAGGTTTCAGGCGCGTCGATGACTGGCACCTGATCGAACAGGAGATCGACGACTTCGAGATCGTCCTGCTGCGCAACGATGACGCCATCAACCTGGTCGGACGGAACCGGCTGGTCCGCGAGGAGTTGACGGTGCTCGAGCTGGTCAACGGTCGCAACACGATCCGGGACATCATCCGGCAGAGCCGCATGAGTTCATTTGATGTGACCAAATTGCTGTACCGTTTGTTGTCGGCCAAACTCATTCGAAAAAAGGTTTCCCCAGTGGCGGTCTGACACGTTTCTATTTCGTTTTTCGTTGGACAGGTGTGAAACATGGCGACGATTCTAATAGCCGATGATTCTGCAACCTCACGCAAGGCCATCTCTTCGGTCCTGGAGCCTCTGGGACACCGGATTCTGCATGCCGACGACGGGCGCGATGCCTGGGAGAAAATCCAGAGCCTGAAGCCCGATCTCGTGATTCTCGACATTCTGATGCCCCAGATGGGCGGCTTCGAAATCTCCCGGCAGATGAAGAACACGGCCACGCTGTCGCACATCGGCATCATCATCCTGACCTCGCTCAAGGAACAGACCAACAAGTACTGGGGCTTGCGGCAGGGAGCCGATTTCTATCTCACCAAGCCCGCTCACCCGAAGGAACTGCTGTCCTGCGTGAGCACCCTTCTGGAGACGGTCAAGTGAGCACTGACCATGTGCTCGTCTTCCATATCGGAAAACATCTGCTTTCGCTCAAACTGGAATACATCTCCGAAATCTTCGTTCTCTCGCAGATCACACGCATTCCCGTGGCTCCGGTCTTCATGCGCCATGTGGTGTCTTTCCGCGGCCTGATCCTCCCTGTGGTGGATCTGGCGCCCTTCCTTGGGGAGCCGATCAAGGCGACGGTGACCCACAAGACTGCCATCGCAGTGCACCAGGGCACGGCCGAACCCCAGTTCGCGCTTGTGGTGGACAGCATGTACAGCGTGGCTTCCGGGCAACTGCAGGAAACGCAGGAACAACTTCCGTTTTTCGTGGAGAACGTACAGACCCTCCCCAAGGGCCTATTCGCCTGGAACGTCTCCCCTGCCAGGATTGAGAGATTCATCCTGGGCCAATTGTCATCCGGTCCCCGGAAACTCGGTGCTTCACATGAAAAACAAGAAAAAAATCATCCATAAAATCACCGTACTGGGGGGACTGCTGCTGGGTGTGCCCCTGGTGGTGTTCATGTTCCTGCTCAGCGTGGTTCTGTGGCGTATCGGGAGCATGCACAGCGACTATTCAGAGGTGGTCGTGACCCTGCAACGGGATCTCGACGCGGTGGACCAGAACATCCTCAAGCACAACGCCGGCATCAACCAGCACCAGGAGAAGACGCGGGAACTGAACCGGCAGATCACAGAGCAGTTTTTTCAGCAACAGATGGATTTTTCCGCGATGGAGGTGCTGATCCTGCTGTCCTCGGACCCTCAAATCGCCTATGCGATTCCAACCCAGAACATCTTCACGGCTTACCTGAGCAAGACGAGGTCATCGCTGATCTCAGGAATGCTTCCCGGCATTCCGTCCCTGCCTGACGTGAAGGACAGCGCGACAGGCATGACGGCGCCCGCCCCGGAGCCGAAAACCCTACCACCTGCGATGGCGTTGCCCGCTCCGGAGCCGAAAACCCTTCCACCTGCGATGCAGGTGCCTGCGCCGGTTGCTCCTCCTGCACCGGCTGGAGCCGGCGGTGCTCCGGAAGCAGGAATGTCTTCGAAGGATGCACCCGTACCAGCCGGCGTCGTGGTGTCGCCGGAGACGATCTTCAGCGAACAGTTGCGGCGCTGGCTCGAGGGTCACGATTTTTCCAAGGTTGCCCGCCTCTCCGACATGATGGAGCGGTTCGTCCGCTCCTCGAGTCTTGGCTTCGAAAACCGTGAACTGATCCTGGTCGCGCATACGGGACTTCACCAGCACCGGATCATCTGGTCCACGGAGCCGCAGTACATCTCGCAGCAGTTTTCCAAGATCATGCGGACGCTGCACCAGTTGTTCATCTCCGAAAACTACATGAAGTCCTTCTACCAATTCCAGAAGGGCGAGATTCCGGTGCGGCTGCTGTTCCAGTTCGAGTACGCCGACGAGATCGGCTACTCCGATGCGAAGTACAACCTGTCCAAACAGCGTTACTTCGGCCTGATTCCGCTGCTGGGCACGAACCTGTCGCTGGGGGTTCGCAGTCCGCTCACGCATGAGTTCATTCAGTCGATCGACTCGATCGGTCACGAGCTCAACAAGATCAGTTCCGGCCTCGGAAAATCCGATTCCGACATCCGCTCGGCCGACGGGAAGATGACCGGGCTCGTACGCCGGTTCCAATCCAGCAACACCGGCTTCCGCAAGATCTTCATCGTCATGCTTCTGCTGGCGGCGTTCTTCATCCTGCTCACCAGCGCCCTGGCCATCCGGTCGCTTCAGCGCGGTTTTGTCCGGCCGGTGCTGCACATGCAGGAGGTGACCCGCAGGATCGAGGAGGGCGACCTTGGGCAACGTGTCCACGTAGATACCCAGGATGAGTTGCAGGAGTTGTCCGAGAGCATCAACGCCATGCTGGATCGCACCGTGATCCTGATCCGGTCAGACGAGGACCGGCAGCGCGTGCAGCAGGACATCTTCGCGCTGCTCGACGTCGTATCCCGCGCCTCCTCGGGCGATCTCACTGTGCGGGGCACGGTCTCCACCGATGAATTGCAGGCCATCGTGGATGCGTTCAACCACATGATGAACAGCATCGGCGTGCTGGTCATCAAGGTTCGCAATGCCGGCATGCAGGTCGAGCAGATGTCCCGCAAGCTGCTCGAATACAGCCGCCGCATCCTGGAGAAGTCCCAGCGACAGATCCAGGATCTCGACATTGCCTCCCGCAAGATCAAGGCGCTGGGAGACCGTTCCCAAGAGATCACGCGCATGGTCGAACAGATTGGGACCATCGCGCTGGAGACCAACACCCTTGCGCTGAACGCCTCCCTCGAGGCCGCCCGCTCCGGAAAGCACGACGCCGGGATCGGTCACCTGGCCGAGCACGTGCGCCAGCTTGCCGACGGCCTGAACAAGACCAAGCAGGACATCGAGAGCTTCATCGGCAGCATCCAGCTGGCGACCAACTATGCTGTCACTTCCGTTGAAGAGGTGCTGCACATGAGTCAGCAAACCACGGCCGAAGCCGAACTTTCGTATAGGACCGCCGAGTTCACTTCTGCTGAGGCCAACCAGCTCGGAGAGGCGATATCGCGTTTCAAGGTGAAGACCATCGAAGACAAGGAGCGGGAACAGCGGATCTTCCACGAACTGAGCTTCGTCGCCTTCTCGTTGTCGGAGATCCGCAAGACCCTTCGCGAGATGGACTCCAACGAGTTTGAGAACCTGCACTCCGCGCTCAGTTCCTTCTCCACCCAGCTCAAGGGGCTGGGGGTCGAGGAGCACGCATTCGAGTTGCCCGGCGTCGCGGGACCCATCCCGGTAGAGGTGCCCGCGATCATGCCCGACCAGAAGGACCCTGAATGAACTCGCACCCGTATGGCGCGGTCGTATCGGCCATCGGAGCCACCTTCTTCGGCGTGGTGTCCGAGCGCAGCGCTCCGTCCCATCACCTGGAGTTGTGTGCGTCGGGCTTGGTCCGTTGCTGCGCCCTGCTGGGTGATCCAGCGCTCTCACACAAGTTGGAGACCTTCTGGAAGGCTTCCGGGGATCAGTCGCCGCTTCCTTCCCTGCTGAAGGAGCCGCTGGGCGCCCGGTTCCCTCCGTCCAACGAGGATATTGCCGGATGGCTGCTCGAGACGTTCGCAGAGACCTCCAACGAAGAGGTCTCCGACGGTGGGGATTTTTTCGACAAGGAGACCCTGGCAACCCTGCTGGAGATCTTTCAGGAGGAGGCCCGTGAGATCGTGCTCGAGCAGGTAAAAATCCATGCGCACGGGACCTTCTCGGAGGCCGATGTCGCCGAACTCTTCCGCTATGCTCACACGCTCAAGGGCGCCGCCGCCACCGTCGGCCTGGTCGAGCTTTCACGTTCAGCCCTGGTACTGGAGAGCTATTACCGGGCACACCGGGACGGTCACACCTGTCCATCGAAGCACTCCCATCCGCTGATGGACATGGCCACCTGGCAGTTCATCCGCTCCGCGGAGGGAAACACCGAGCCGGCGTGGAACAACGAGTCCCTGCTCGCGTTCGCGCGGGCCTGCGACATTGTTCCCGATCCGTTTTCGCTGTTCGCTCCACCGCCGTCTTCGGCCCCAGCGGCCCCAGTGGTCCCAACGGCCCCAGCGGCCCAAGGCGAATCCCATGGTGAATTTCTCGTGGACGAGGCACCGCTGCTGGACGACGAACTGACGGCGCTCCTGATGGAGGTCTTCAAGACCGAAGCCGAGGAGCATCTCGACGCCCTGGATCGCAACCTCGAGAATCTCGCCCAGGGGAAACCCGTGCTGCAGGATCTGTTCCGCACCACCCACACGCTGAAGGGTGCGGCGGGCACGGTGGGTCTTTCCTGGGTGAGGGAGGCGGCCCACCGTCTGGAGGATTATTTCGAGACGCTCGTCGAAAAGAACGCTTTTCCCCATCCCCAAAGCTTGCAGTACCTGTTCCAGGCCGCCTCGCAGCTGCGGGCCAGGCTCGGGGAAAAGAGCGGGGATCTGAAGGTCATCAACGATCTGGTAGCCAGGGCCCAGGCCCTTGACGCCAAGGTGCCCGAACCGAATCCATCGGGGCCGGTCCCAGTCGCGGGCGAGGCGGCGCCGGGGCCGGTACGCACACCGGCCGAGGCCGAGATCGCCGATGCATTGCAGGGACCGCGCTTCACGCAGGTTCCATCGCAGCAACTGGAGTACCTGTTCAACGACGCCGAGGAGCTGGTGCTGGTCCGAACCCAACTGGAGAAGAGCCGGGACGAGTTTCAGAGCATCTCCAGTGATCTGTTTCTGAGTCATCATACCCTGCGGGCGTTTCTGCTCGAGGATCGCAACACCATGAGCGAAGCCGAGCGACTGGAGCGTCTCCAGGAGGTCGAGGTTGAACTGGCGGAGTTGATCAACAACCTGGAACATGCTTCCTCACTCCTGCAGAAGGAATGCAAGAGCCTGCAGTCGTTGAGCCAGCGGGTTCATCACAACCTCGTCGAACTGCGGGTGACGGACCTGGAGTTGATTTTCCTGAAGGTCAGGCAGGCCATCCGTGACGCGGCCTTCATGACGCAAAAAGAGATCGAGTTCACCTCCGACGGGGAGGGCGTCGAGCTCGACAAGGGCGTCATCCAGTTGCTCTCCACACCGCTGCTTCAGATCGCACGCAACGCGGTGGCTCATGGTGCAGAGTCGCCCCAGGCACGGAAACTGCAGAACAAGAGCGGCCCGGCCCGGATCCACCTGAGTGCCCGCCAGGAGGGCCGTTTCATTCTGTTTGAATTGAGCGATGATGGACCGGGTATTGATCCAGGTCAGATTCGAAGCCGCCTGGTAAACCTGGGCGTGCTCGATGCCGCCACCGCCGAGAAGACCCAGGACGACGACATCCTCGATGCCGTGTTCCTGCCCGGCTTCACGACCCGGGAGACGGCCGACAATCTCTCCGGACGCGGTGTGGGCCTTGACCTTGTCCGCAACCAGGTGCGGAAGATCGGCGGCGAGGTGTCGGTGAAGTCGGTCTCCCACAAGGGCTGCACGTTCCAGATCCGGGTTCCGCTCACCACCGTGATCAGCCAGGCGATGATCTTCCGCCTGGGACAGGAATTTTACGGCATCCCGGTCACCTACGTGATCGAGATCTTCGAGATGGTCGCCAGCCGCTCCATCGAACCCGGGACGCGCATCCTGTGGAAGAAGGAGAGCATCCCGGTGGTTCCGCTGCATTATTTCTTCGGAATTGAGCAGCAGATCATCTTCAAGAAGACCATTCCGATCGTCATCCTCGAACACGGCGGCCGCCATTTCGGCATCACGGTGGACAGCCTGATCGGCATCAAGGATGTCACCACCAAGTCCATCAACCACATCCTTTCCTCGATCCAGTTCTTTTCTGGCGTGCTGGTCTCCGGTGCCGGTACGATCCAACTGATGTTCGATGTGCCATTTTTGGCCAACCTTGCCCGTCCGGTGTTCGGGCTGCAGATGCATGCGAAGCGGGGCAGCCTGTACAGTACGCCACGCATCCTTGTGTGCGACGACAGCAAGAGCGTGCGTGAGGCTGCGTCCCGCGTGCTGACAGATGCGGGCTACCACACCGTCATCGTCTCCGACGGCTGGGAGGCCTGGAACGCCCTGCACAATGAGGAGTTCGACCTGCTGCTGACCGATCTAGAGATGCCTCGGATGAACGGCTACGAGCTGGTGCAGGAGGTCAAGCGGGACTCCCTGCTGCAGGACATTCCCATCGTGGTGCTGTCCTCGCGCACGGGGGAGACCAGCCGGGACCGCGTCAAGGAAGCCGGCGCCGACTGTTTCGTGACCAAGCCGATCAAGCCACTTGTTCTGCTCAAGGCCATTCGCGAGTATCTGCCACTGGAGGAACATCTTGTGATACGGAAGATCATCATTTTTGCCACGCACAATTCAGGTAAAGCCCGAGAACTGCAGGCGCTGTTGTCCTCGCTGTCGATCGACGTGTGGGGGCTTGACCGATTCCCTGAGCTGCCCGACGTGGTCGAGGATCAGGATACGTTTGAAAAGAACGCAATCAAGAAGGCGCTGACCCGGGCAAGACAGACCGGGTTGCCTACGCTGGCCGACGACAGCGGCCTGATGGTGGATGTCCTTGATGGGGACCCGGGTGTCCATTCCGCCCGATATGCGGGCGAGGAGGCTGACGATCGCGCGAGGATTGCCCTGCTGCTCGAGCGCATGAAAGGAAAGACCAACCGTGCAGCACGTTTTGTCAGCGCGATCGCGTTTTGTCCGAATCCGTCCTCCGACCAGGTGATCGTGGTGCGGGGCGAGGTGGAAGGGACCATCGGTGTCACACCGCGCGGCGAGCACGGGTTTGGCTACGACCCCGTCTTCGTGCTTGCAGGAGGCCGGACCATGGCGGAGATCTCCCTCGAGGAAAAATCCGAGATCAGCCACCGTGCCAGGGCTTTCGAGAACATTCTGCCCCATCTCAAGCGCTTCGTGAATCAGGAAAAATAAGAGAAGACGACGGAAAAGACGGATTCAAGGTGGAGAATACGGATCCGTCTCTTCTGTCTCCCCCTCTGTTTTGTCCGTAGTCTTTTAAAAGGCCAGGACGAGGCCGGCGCTGACGTCGAGGTGGAAGGTGGCCTGCTGCGGGAAGATGCCGATCGCATCGATGTTGATGTAGAAGGCTGCGGTGGGAGAACCCACCTGGAAGCCGAAAGTCGCGCCGGCCATGATGAAGCCGTGCTGGAAAATGTCGGTCTTGCCCAGGTTTTCGTCGACCTGCCAGGAATGCCACATCAGGCCTCCGCCGAGCACGCCGCCCATGTAGGGACGGAACAGTTCCTTGCGGCCGGTGGGGAACCAGCGGACCTTGCCCAGGCCGGAGAAGCCGACGCCGTAGGGCGAGCCATCCTCGGCGTAGTCGGTCTTGACAAATCCTGCCTTGGCGTCCAGACCCAGGGAAACGCTGTCGGTCATGAAGTAGTGCAGTCCCAGTTCGCCGCCCATTTCACCGAAGGCGAAGCCCGGCGTCTGGATGTGCACACCCTTGCCGTCGCAGATGCTGGCGTCGGTCGGCGGCGCCATGAAGGAACACATGGAGGTGGAGAGGTAGCCCGCACCCCAGCGGCCGCCCAGGTTCAGGTGCCACTTGATGTCCGAAGGGGTCTTGGGACCGGGATCGGGACCGGGGCCGGGGCCGGTCTTCTTGCAGGAGGAGGGGTTCAGGGGATCGCATTCCTCCTCGGAGGGATTGTTGCCGGTGGCCTTGGTCAGGGAGATGATGTTCGGCGCACCGCTGTTGCCGTTGGCCATGACCGGCTTGTTGTTGTCGCCCAGCGCGGCGATGTAGTACTGGAACACGGTACCCTTGATGTCATCCCGGGGGATGGTGACCTTCCAGGAGAAGCCCGAAAAGTTGGTCATCTCGGCGGCGGTGTAGTCGGTTTCGCCGCTCTTGCGGTAATAAATCACGAGCTTGCCCACGCCGCCGGCCTTCGGAGCGCGGCACTTCAGCGTCAGGGCCGTGAGGGCCGGGGCTTCGTCGGGCACCTCGTGCTCGATGCGCTGCGGTTCGGGGCCGGTGTCCGCCTCATCAGCGGGAGGATCCTTGGGACCGGGATCGGGACCGGGGCCGGGATCCTTGGGGCCGGGATCCTTGGGGCCGGGATCCTTGGGACCGGCGCCGTCCTTGCAGGACAAGCCGGCCTTGGTGCGCTCATCATCGAGCATCTTGATCAACTTGGGGTTGGCCAAGTCCGGATTGATCTTCGCGCAGGGGTTCACCTTGAGCGCGGATTTGAACCGCAGGCGGCCGCGGCTCTCATCCGGGCTGTCCGGATCGGTGATGTACATGATACCCAGATCGACCAGGATGTTCGCATATTCGAGGGTCTCGTCGCACAACTCGCGGCGGGCCATGGAGATTGAATCCTCGAGCGTCTTCTTGGCAGAGGCGAACTCCATCTGGTCGAGATCTTCCATGGCCGACTTGTGCATGCGCTTGAGCCGCGTCATGACGTCGGGCTTGCAGTCGCTGGCCCACACTTCGAAGGTCGCGGAGAGGGGAACGAGAAGAGCGAGTGAGAAAACTACGTATTTCAATGCCTTCATGATGCCATCCTATTGGTTGGTGATGACGAACTCGACACGCCGGTTCTGGTCCCGGTTGGCGTCGCTGGTGTTCGGTACCAGCGGCTTGGTCAGGCCATAACCCTCCGCCACCATGCGCGAGGGATCGATGCCTGCCTTGATCAGGAATTTGCGCACGGAGCGGGCGCGTTCCCGACTGAGTTTCATGTTGTAAGAGGAGCCGCCCCGATCGTCGGTGTGGCCCTCGATGCGCACCGTCATGCTGGGTCGCGACTTGAGCACCTTGGCGACTTCGTTGAGCAGGGCATGGCTCTGGGTGCGGATCGTGGCCTTGTTGTAGTCGAAGAAGATTTTTTCGAGCAGCTCGATCTTCTGCACGGTCACCCTGATCAACTTGAGTTCATCGGGACAGCCGTCCTCGTCCTCGTTGCCGTTGTATGTCTCGGGCTCGTTGGGGCATTTGTCCACGCCCTTGCAAAGGTCCGCGTGCTTCTCGAGCTGGCCCTTTTCCGTGACCCACGGATCGCAGATCTTGTCCTTGTCGTTGTCGGGCTCGGGGCAACCATCGTCGTCTTCGAAGCCGTCCACGTCCTCGGGATCGTCCGGGCACTTGTCGACCTTGTCGAACAGGCCGTCCTTGTCATTGTCAAAGTCGGGGCAGCCGTCCTCGTCCTCAAAATTGTCGCGGTCCTCGGCGACGTCCTTGAAGGCGTTCTCCTTGTCCTTGTCGATGCCCGGGCATTGATCCTTCAGCCTGCAGATCGCATTGTACTTCTCCTGCAGGCTCTTGTCGGCGACCCACGCGTCGCATACGCCGTCCTTGTCGTTGTCGGGCTCGGGACATCCATCGGTGTCCTCGAAGCCGTCCTTGTCCTCGGGATCGTCCGGACAGGCGTCCACGCTGTCGTAGATGCCGTCACCGTCGCGATCAAGCACCTTCACGGCCAGCTTGACCGGCTTCTTCACGTCGACCACGAGCCGCTTGGCGCACTTCTCAGGAGGGCTCTTCTCGATGGCCAGACGCGCGTTGCGGTCGGCGATGTCGAGCAGACGCTGCGCGTCGAAGTATTTACCCTGGGACATCTCGTCGCGGCTGAATTCGTAATGCGTGGTGGCGATGGCCAGTTCCTTGGGGGCGCAGCGATACGCGCCATTTTCGCGGGCGGTGCGGAGCAACTTGGAGACCACCGTGGCCTTGCCTTCGAGCTGGGTGCCCGAACAGGCTGCCAGGCACTGGATTCCAACCATCAGGAGGAGGAAACTGAGGTTGCGCATCACTGGTCCTCCGACGGGGTTTCATGGTCCAGAACGAGCACGGGTTTCTTCCCCTTATCCGTCTCGTTCGTCTCGTCCTTGTTCCCTTTTTCGTCCATCTCGCCGGCTGCGGGCTCGTTCGGGTTCTCGGCGAGTTGTCCTGCCTTGATGTTTCTTTGAGCTTCCCGACTCATTTTTTCGGACTTGCGTCCATAGTTTACGGCGTCCTGGTAGTCGCCGTAGCCGGCTTTCTCCCTGGCTCGCTCGAGATAGCAGCGGGCGCTCCAGTACTCATAGGGAGCATGCTTTTCCGCCTTGACCTCTCCGGCGGCAGCAAACTCCTTGCTGGTCTTGATTCCCACCTGTCCCATGTATTCGACGGGGCCGCACGCGGACATCAGCCCGAGCACGACAAACCAAATTGAAAAACAATGGATTTTCAGCATACCAGATCACCCATGCCCGAAAAGCGGAGCGCGTTCCATGGGCAGAAGAAAAATCGCTCAGGAAAATACCAGTTATGTGCCCGATGATCAAGTATTTAGATGAAATTGGGTCGAGATGACCCCCCAGAGCTCCTTCTCGACGGTCTCCATCCTTTTCGCGTCGGCGTCATTAATATGGTCATAGCCCATTAAATGAGTGATGCCATGGACCAGAAGGCGGGATATTTCCTGTATTTCGCCATCCTCACCGACGCGCTCGTGCACCACGTCCAGTGAAATGACCACATCTCCGAGCACGAGCGGATGTCCGTCCGGATCCCTGCGGTGAGCCTCGACCTCGGCCACCTCGGCCGCCGGAAAGGACAGCACGTCCGTGGGGCGGTCCTTCTGTCGCCACTGGCGGTTCAGATCCTGGATGAAGGCGTTGTCGCAGAGGACGACGGAGAGCTCACTTTTTTCCAGGCCTAGGTGGGCCAGGATGTGGTTGGCTATCCTTTTTACTGTCGTTGTCCTGGACCTCAGAGACAACCGCGAAGGACGATGAGCTACGGCGAGTGACATTGGCTTTCTCCGGAATCGCGACGGAATAGGACACGCGTTCGTGGTGGATGCTTCCGAGGGTGCTGATGAAAGAGTCGGCGATGGTGCGCATGTCGCGCAGCGTCAGTTCGCAGGCGTCGAGCTGGCCGTCGGTGAACTTGGTGTTGATGATGGACTGCACGGTCTCCTTGATCGTGTTCATGTCAAACTTTTTTTGATCTTTCGGATCCTTCGTCTGCATCACGGCCGCCGCCTTGACCTTGCTGCGCACCGCGGCTTCAACCGCATCCGCGAGCATCAGGATGCCCGCTTCACGAGTCTGTGGCACCGGACCGGAGTACCGGTAGACTTCCTCGGGCACTTCCTCGCCGGGCTGCGCCAGGCTCTGGGCGCGACGATAGAAATATTCGATCAGCGTGCTGCCATGGTGGGAGGCCGCCACAGCGATGACCTTGGCCGGGATGCCGGCCTTTTCGAGGGTGTCGCGCGTCTCCTTGACGTGTCCCTTGATGATCAGCGCGCTCATCGACGGCTTGAGCTCGTCGTGCGGATTCTTCTCTCCCGACTGGTTCTCGATGTAGTACTTCGGCTGGCGTGTCTTGCCCACGTCGTGGTACATCGCCGCGACCTTCACCAGCAGCGGATTGGCCCCGACCTTCTTGGCCGCAGCGAACGCCAGTTCGGCGACCTGCTGGGAGTGCTGGAAGGTGCCTATGGCCTTCTCGCGCAGCTCCTGCAGCAGCGGATGCTCCGAATTGGCCAGTTCCAGGAGCTTGATGTCGGTGACGTATCCTCCGATGAACTCCAGCACCGGTAGCAGGCCTGACAGCAGCACCGAGAGGATCAGTCCGCCCAGCACGGCGATCACGCTCAGACGGATGGACTCCTGGTCGAACAGGTTTCCGCCGATGAGGCGGTAGGTCAGCACCAGGAACAAGCCCGAGAGCGCGATGACCATGCCGGATTTCCACAGCACATTGCGGTGTTCGACGCGCGTCACCACGCCGGCGGCGGCAAGACCCGTGACGAAATAGTAAATGGATATATGGACGGGTGCTCCGATGGTCCAGGTCGCGATGAAGCTCATCGCCACGGCGAAGAACACGGCCAGGCGCGTGCCGATGAGGATCTTGACGAGCAGGGCTGCGCCGGCAGCCGGGAACAGCGCCGGGAACAGTATGGAATCGGGCTGCGGGACGATTCCGGTGGTCAGGGCCCAGCCCACCCGCACCAGCAGGAGAAACACGAGGAACAGGGCTCCACAGATGTAGAAATCGGAGGTCTGGCCACGGGCACCGCCGAACTTCAGGGTGGAGAACCAGATGGTCACGGCAAAGAACAGGGAAATCAAGATGAAATAGCCGAACAGGCCCAGGAGGCGGGAGCCCAGGTGAGGCAGCATCGTGTTGTAGATCTTTACTGTCTCAAGGGTGATGCGGGAGTCGGCCGGCAGTAACACTTCGCCCTTTTGGATAATCTGCGGCTTGCGGACGATCTGGCGGCGGGCCTCCTTCTGGCGCTCGGCGGTCAGATCGGGTCGCTCACGCAGGTTCAACGACACGGTTGAGGCAGGATCCTTCGGCTGTAGGTGCGACTGAATCAGGGCCACGGCCACCTTGAGGAGTGCGCGGCGCCCGTCTTCATGGATGTTGTCACGGTCGCCCAGGGCAAAGCGGGTCTCGATCTCGGACTGGAACAGCGTGGTCAGGCGACGAAGGTCCAGAAGTTCCTTGTAGTCAGAGCCAATCCTGAGCACCGTAGGCGTGTTGTAGTTGTCGATTTCGCGGGGCTCGACGAGCAGTTCAATCCCATTGGGGTGTTTTTTAAGGAACGCGTCCACATCCGGGACCAGGAGCCGGTCCTTGAGCACGTTCGTGAACAGGGTCTGCAGCGCGGCCTTGAACTTGGGAAACTCGAGCTCCTGCAGAACACGGAAGGTGATCGGGTCCATATCCACGCGCGCCAGCTGGTTGAACCGCTCGCGGACCAGATCGTCCTGATTGTGGAACACCGGGTCTTCGACGGCGCGAAAGGCGTAAGTGATATGAGTGCGCCAAAGATCGGTCCACCCGTTGAGGCGGACGCTGTAGACGGGCAGGACACGGGAGGCTGCCTCATCGGCCATCAACTCCAGCAACTCGCGATCCGGCGTGAAGGTGAACGATCGACGGGAGATCAGCGGTTTTCGTACCCGCTTCCCTACGTCGGACGCCGACAGGCGCGGCGGGAACATGTCGGCTTCGGAGACGACCAGGAAGGTGACCAGAAGATTGAAAATAAAAAACCAGGCCAGGACAGGCCATTTTCCCGGGCGCTCCTCGGCCAGGATCGTCAGCGCCGCCGTCTCCTGGGTGCTGCCGCTGCTGCGTGGAACGAGTTTGAGCGAATTCCTGTTCGACATGGACCTCCGGCGCGCATCCTGAACCTGGTGGACAGATGCACGGTCTCTGGCAACCGCCATTCCCGCAGGATGCTAACTGAAGTACCGAAAAAAGGGTACGCATTTTTTCTCTTCCGGGAAGACCTTCAACTCACCAGTTGATTAATCGATAATGTTCTGTTAGTTTGCGCGCCTGTACGGTTTTCCCGACCGGACCAGCCGACCTCGGCTTTTGCCGTGGAAATGCAGGTGGCAGCGGTCTTTTTCGGGAACTCCGGGTTTCACAACGGGAGTCGTCAACGTGGCGAAAAAACATGTACTTTCCAAGGAAGAGATCCGAAGGCCTGATGAAATTTCCCTCATTCTGATGCGGGTGTGGGAATGGCTGAAAAAGTATTACAAGTACCTGCTCATGGGGTTCACCACGATCGCACTGATCGCGGTGGTGATCGCCGTGGTCATCTACTACCGCAACGCCAGGGATGCGCGAGCCTCTGTCGCCCTGTGGGAAGGCTACCAGAACTGGATGCGTCCGCTGGCCGCCGATGTCACCGAGGAGCAGGTCCTGCCCGGTCAGCGACAGCCGGTCAAGGATCGCCGCGAACTTCTGCAGACCACGTACGACATTTATTCCAAAGGACTGCGCAGTTGCGGCAACTCGGATGTTTGTAATCTGATTCATCTGGTGCGTGGCCGGGTGTCCTTTGAAATGTCCCTGGTGATGACCGACCAGCGGGAGACGCACCTGAACAACGCGCTCGCCGACCTCACCAAGGCCAAGAGCGTGAAGGGCTTCCTGAAGTCCGTGGTCTACGATTCCATGGGTCAGGTCCAGGAAGAGCTCGGTCGCCTCGACGACGCGCTGGAGACCTACCGGCAACTGGCCACCCAGGCCCAGGGTTCCGTCTCAGGCCAGGCGATGATTCATCAGGCGCGCATCCTGGAGATGCAGGGAAAGAAGGCTGAAGCGGTGGCCCTGTACCAGGAAGTGGTCAAGAGCAAGACCACCGGGACGCTGGCCACCCAGGAAGCCAAGCTCCAGCAGATGATCGGCCTGTATCAGATGATGGCTTCGATGCCCCAGCAGGAAGGCAACCAGGAGCAGCAGATGCAGATCATGCAGGCCTTGAACAATGCCCGTCTTCAGTTGATCCGGCTGCAGGACAGCGCCTCCGTGGCTGACCCGGGCCACTATGCGAAGATGCGGCTGGCTTTCCTGGATCTGGGAATGGATCTGCACGCGTCGGCTCCCAAGGAAATGGCTCCGGCCACCGATGTTCCGGCGCCCGAAGTGAAGCCCGCTCCGGTTGCCGGGATGCCCGCGGTCGTGGAAGCCCCCACCGCTGACGCCACTCCGGCCGCTGATGCTCCGGCACCGGCCGCTGATGCTCCGGCACCGGCCGCTGATGCCCCGGCACCGGCCGTGGATGCCCCGGCACCGGCCGTGGATGCCCCGGCTCCGGCCACCGAAACTCCTTCCCAGCCCGCCACGGATATGCAATAGTTCCGTTCATGAAAATTCCCTGTATTCTTCTCCTCGTTCCGTTCCTGTGGGTGGTTTCATGCCAGTCCAACACGACCATGGAACGTCGTCGTGGCGAGATTTCGCCGCGTTCGGTCCTTCTGCCGGTGTGGGAGCGTACGGTGGTCCGCGGAACACGGTTTGCACCGGTGTCCGACCAGTTCGGCACGCCCGCCTGGAGTCCCGGGACCCTGCGCATTGTCACGGGCACCTCCCGTGGCGAGATATGGTCCATGGACCTGACCGGCCGCATGCTCTGGCGCACCGCGCTGCATGAACCCGTGGAGTCCGCGCCGCTGGTGCATGAACAAATGATTCTTGTGGGCACGATCTCCGGTGGCCTGCACGCCCTCGACCGGGAGACCGGCAGGCAGTTGTGGAAGTTTCAGGGCTACGGCTCGTTCCTCGGTTCGATGCTTGTCTCCGATGGTGTGGTGTATGCGCTGACCTCCCGCAACAAGCTCTATGCCGTGGCGCTGGAGACCGGACAACTGCACTGGAGCCGCGAGCACGAGACCCCGCAGGCCTACACCGTCCGCGGACACTCCTCCCTGGCCCGCTATCGCAACCTGTTGATCTACGGGCTGTCCGACGGCCGCATCATGAGCATCGACATCCAGCGCCGGGGTGAGGTGTACTGGACGGCCGACCTCGAGGATGGCGCCGACGAGAACTACCTCGATGCCGACGCCACGCCGATCGTGTTTGGCGATCGCATCTTTGCCGCCTCGTACCGCAAGGGCCTCGTGTCGCTGTCGGTCGAGACCGGCGAGGTGAACTGGCGGTATCCCGTCGGCGGCGTGACACGGCTGCTGCTTTACCGCGAAAAATTGTATTTTGTCTCCTCCTCCACGGGCATCCACTGTCTATCGCTGGACGGCCGGCTCCTGTGGCGTCAGTACGTCGAGATGGGCACCGCCACCTCGATGCAGATCGTGAAGCACCGCCTCCTGATCTCCTTTGACGAGGGCGGCCTGATCGCGCTCAATCCCGACAACGGTTTTTTCTATCAAAAGTTTGACACCGGCTCTGGGATCTCCGGCGGCTTCGCCACCTCGGGTCCTTGGCTGACCACGCTGGCCAACAACGGCCGGCTATACCTGTTTGAAATCCGCTGATGCTTCCGGACACCATGGCTTGGTCCCGTTCCAACATCTTTCTTTTCAGGGTGCTGCCGCTCTTCGTTTTTGTCTTGGGTTGTGCCGCCGAGACGGTTGAGATCTCCCGTCAGGACCGGGAGTTCGTCTATTCGGAGAAGGAAAAGGCCCGGACCCCAGATGGCGCCTGCACGAAGATGAAGACCTTCCACGCCGACGCTGACCACGACGGCTTCGGAGATCCGAAAAAGCCCCAGCAGGCCTGCGTCGCGCCCAGGGACCATGTCGAGGACGGCACCGACTGCGCCGACGACGATCCCCGTGCCTTTCCAGGGCAGAAGCAGTTCTTCGCCACGGCCCGCCCCGACGGTTCCTTTGATTTCGATTGCGACGGGCAGGGCAGCGTGCGCCTTACGTTGCGCGCGGCCTGCGATGAGAATCCGGAGACCAAGCATTGCGCGGCCAGCTCGGGCTGGGATGTACGCGCTTCGGACCGGATCCCCGGCTGCGGGGAGGCTGCCGAGTGGGCCTGGAATGAATGCCGCACCGAGCTGGTCACCGAAGCCCCTGCCACGTTGGTTCCCCCAGATCCTGAAGCCCCGCCGGTGATCTCGATTCCTTCTCCGCAGAAGACCGTCTCCCGCTGCTGGAGCGGCAAGCTCGCCTGGAAAAAACGCCAGTTGTGCAGATAGGGGGGCTTCCCTTCGACCTCTGACCCCATGAATCGGCCCGTTTGCCACCGAAGTTGCCGGTCAAGACGAAATACCGATCGCTTGACCCGGATCAAGCCGTTTCCGGCGGACCGGAGATAAGAACAGTCCCGGGAGGAATGAAGATCATGAAGCGGACCATCATACGAATTGATTCTGAAAAATGCGATGGCTGCGGCCTGTGCGTCTCTGCATGCCATGAAGGGGCGATCGAACTGCGAAACGGCAAGGCGGTGCTGGCCAAGGAACAGCATTGCGACGGGCTGGGGGCCTGCCTGGGCGATTGCCCGCAGGGCGCGATCACCCTTGAAGAGCGCGATGCACCCGCCTTCGAGGAACCTTCCACGGTTCCGGCGGTCGTCGCGGTCCCAGTGGACAAGGAGGCCTGTGGCTGCGGGGACAAGCTGCCCGTGTTCGGCGCTGGCGGCTGCCCGGGCTCCCGGGTGCGCCTGCAGGAGAAGGTGGTGCGCGCCCCGACGACGTCCAGGATGGTAACGGAGGGCGGACTGCCCGGCAAGGTCAATGCCTCGGACCTGGCCCACTGGCCGGTCCAGTTGCACCTGGTGCCGGTGCGGGCACCGTTCTTCGGAGACCACGAACTGGTGGTGCTGTCCACCTGCGCCCCGGTGGCCAGCGCGGATGTCCACTGGCGTTTCCTGCGGGGTCGCGCGGTCGTGATCGCCTGCCCCAAGCTGGATCGCACGGAGACGTACATTGAAAAGCTGGCCTCGATCCTCGCCCAGAACCCCATCCCGAAGATCCAGGTCGTCCGGATGTCGGTGCCCTGCTGCGGCGGCCTCACCCACATCGTCCGCGACGCGCTGCACCAGTCCGGCCGCACCGATCTGATCGTCGAGGAGATCACCGTCGACCTCGACGGCACCATCCTGTCCACCCGTCCGCTGGTCTGACGCCCCGCCAAAAATCCCGAAAATTTGCCGCACGGGCTTAATTCTTCTATCTATAAGGCTGGAGTGTACCTCCGGAGAACACCTTGCCCCATATTCCCGTGCTCATGGATGCCGTCTGCGCCCGCGCGCAGTTTCATGCCGAAAACCCCGTGGTCGTGGATGCGACGCTGGGGGGTGCCGGACATGCCGCCGCGCTGGTCGAACGGATGCCGCCCGGCGGCGTCTTCATCGGCATCGACCGGGATCCGGAAGCGCTGATTCGCGGTCGGGAACGGCTGGCTGGAGCCCGATGCGCCGTGTACCTGCACCACGGCGAGTTCTCAGAGCTGCCCGAGGTGCTGGATCGGCACGGCGTGTCGAAGATCGACTTCCTGCTCGCTGATCTGGGGGTCAGTTCCTTCCAGCTCGACGAGGCCGGCCGCGGTTTCTCCTTCTCGGCCGATGGGCCGTTGGACATGCGCATGAACCCCGACGCCGGGGAAACCCTGCTGGAGAAGCTCTCCTCGGTCGAATACGCCGATCTGGCATCGATCCTGCGGCGCTTTGGTGAGGAGCCCGCTGCCGGTCCGGTTGCCCGTTCGATCCTGCGCGCCTTGGAACAGGATCGGTTGCACACGACCTCGGATCTGGCGGCCGCCGTTACCCGCGTGGTGCCCTCATTCACGCGCAACCTGCACCCTGCGACCAAGACCTTTCAGGCACTGAGGATCTGGGTCAACGGAGAGCTCGAGGAGGTCGAGGTGCTGCTTGCAGCCGTCCCCGATCTTCTGGCGCCCGGGGGCAGGATGCTGGTGATCTCCTTCCATTCCCTCGAGGATCGTCTGGCCAAGCAGGCGTTTGCGAAGTTGTGCCATCCGGAGCGGGACATCCCCTCCTGGGTGCCGCTGACACGGGATCAGATGCCAAAGAGCCGGTTTCGGACAGAGGGTCCGATCGGCCCCGACGTCGGCGAGATCGAAGCCAATCCCCGGTCCCGCAGTGCCAAACTGCGGGTCCTGTGGACCCTGGAGGACGCGACATGAGAGTGCATGCGACGGACCAGTTGTTCGGCCTGGACGCGTTCGTACGACCACCGCATCGGGAGCCGGATCCGTCCGGATCGTCTCCCGAACCGGAGGAAGTCATCACCGGCCCGCTGGCGGGGGTGCCGTCTGGCGTGATGCGGACCGCATTGTCGGAATCCCTTGAAATGGGCGATTCCGGCATCATGGTCACAGGCGCTGTCGAATCGGGTACGGAAGAAAACGGTACCACGGGGCTTCTGGGGTGCACGATGCCGCAACTGACGATCCGGGCGCTGCTGAGCCGGAGGATCGTGCTGAGCCTGGTGTTCTTCCTTCTGGTCTCCACCGTGGGAATATCCCTGTTCACGCTGGTCATGAAGACCCGCAAGAAGGCGGTCAGTTATGAATTGGCCCATCAGACGCGGCTGTTCAAACGCATGAGCAAGCATCGTGCGATCTACGAACTGGAATATGCCTACCTGCGCGCGGGCAGCCCGATCCTGGAAGAGTTTTCCCGTCAGGGCTGGCGCGAGATCACTCCCCATGATCTGACATACATACCTGTGAAGGACTCCAACTCCGGGGCCCGGGGAGGCCAGGCATGGTAGCCGTGCGTCCAGTCCATCCCGTCGTGCAGGCCGTGACCGCGGGGGCCAGGCTGCCGCTGTCGCCGGCGCGGCTGTTGCTGGTGCTCCTGCTGCCGGTCGCAGGTCTGTGCCTCCTGATGTTCTCCGCGTTCCGGATCCAGGTCCTCGATGGAGCCAAGCACCGTAAGACCGTGGAGAGCCTGAGCTTCACCCAGCGCCAGATCCCGGTGACGCGGGGCTTCATCCTGGACCGGGGTCACCTACCCCTGGCCGTGCCCACCGAGCTGCCTTCGGCGATCGTGGATCCGGTCCAACTGGCCATGCGCTACCTGCGGAAGATCGATCCCGGCATCACCAACCTCGAATACGGTCTGGAAAACGAGAAGATCCGGCAGAACCTGCACCAGAGCCTGATCGAGTTTTCGACCGCGGCTGCGGCAGCGCTGCATGAGGATCCCTACGTGATGCGAGAGAAGGTGTTCGAGTCCGTGCTGCGTGGAAAGCGGCATCTTTACCTCAAGCGCCACATCAGCGAGGACGAGCAGAAGAGCCTCGAGGCGCTGGGGCTCCCCGGATCGGTGATGTGGTTCACACCCGAGGACGCCCGGCATTATCCGTCGCGCAGCCTGGCTGCGCAGATCCTCGGCTTCACGGGCATCGACGGTCATGGCGTCGAGGGCATCGAAAAGAAGTTCGACATCGACCTCGCGGGTTCACCGGCGCTGGTGCGTGTCCAGAAGGACGCCCGCTCGGGCATGCTCCTGATCCACGGCCTGCCCGACATCGAGATGGGCGGGGCCAACCACGTCGTGCTCACCATCGACAGCCGGATCCAGAAGGACACCGAGGCGATGCTTGAGCAGGGCCTGGCCCGCTATCAGGCCAAGAACGGGGCCGTGCTGGTGATGGACGCCAAGACGGGGGAGATTCTGGCGATGGCCAACGCGCCCCTGGCGGATCTGTCGAACCGCTCGGCGGTCCCCATGGACTACTTCCGAAACCGCGTCGTTGTCGATGCCTACGAACTGGGCTCCGTGATCAAGCCGCTGACCATGGTCGGCGCGATGGATCTCTCCCGTATCAGCGCCGCCAGCGACATTCCACTGGACTTCAAGGTCATCTTCCGGGACAAGCCTCCCTGGACGCCCAAGGACCACATCAGCCTGGCCCAGGCCACGATCAAGCCCATGGACATCATCGCGCGCAGCTCCAACCGCGGCATTGCGAAGGTCGCCGAACTGATGGGCGAGCGGGCGCTGTACGACCTGTTCGTCAAGCTCGGCTTTGGTCAGCCCACGGGAGTGGAGCTGCCGTCGGAGGCCGCAGGCATCCTCCCGCAGTTGAAGTTCTGGACCAACAAGGTGTATCTGGCGACCCACTCCTACGGACACGGATTCTCGCTGACGATGCTCCAACTGGCGCAGGCGTACACGCTGTTCGCCAACGAGGGCCAGATGGTGCGCCCCCACGTGGTGCGCTTTGTCGTCGACGACCGTGGGGAACGGGTCGCCTGCTTTTCGCCGTCGGCGTGCGGCCGGCCGGTGCCCATGCGCAGGGTCGTACGCAATCCGCACGTCGTTGCGGAGGTGCTGCAGATGATGCGGAAGGTCGTCACCGCCGGGACCGGAACCCGGGCCGATATCTCAAGGTTCGGCTACTCGGTTGCGGGCAAGACCGGAACGGCCGAGAAGGTCGGCAAGGGGGAGAAGGGCGGCTACAGCGAGCACTTCAACCGGGTCACCTTCATCGGTCTGGTTCCCGCGCAGGATCCGAAGGTCGTCATCGCGGTCATGCTCGACGAGCCCGAGGGGGATCCGGAGACGGCAGAGGACAAGAACATCGACGAAATCCTGCGCAAGGACGCCGGCTATGTGGCCGCGCCGCCGTTCGCCGAGATCGCCCGCATGGTCATGTACCGACTGGGCGTGGTGCCCGACCTGGAGACCACGGCTCAGGTGGGCAAAGGCAGGAATGCTCCGACGATCAGGAGGAAGGTCGGCGGTCCCTATCTGCCGCCGCTGCCTGTGCCTGAGAAGGTCGCGATGCCGGACTTTCATGGCCGCAGCCTCGCAGGCTCACTGGAACTGATGAGCGAGAACCATCTGAACTGCCAGGTGATCGGGCACGGACAGGTCGTTTCCCAGGAACCCGAACCGGGCGGACCGATCAACGCGTGCAAGCTGGTGCTGGCACCGGGGACGGTTCCCGACCCACCGCTTGAAAACCCGGAAGAAAATGAGTGACATGCCGCACGAGATGGAACTTCTCGACTTCCTTGAACAGAATGCGTTGACCTGCCAGGGACTGACACCGGGCCAACTGGAACGATTGCGGACACAGTCGGTGCGGGGGGTGACCGCCGACTCCCGGAAGGTTGAGCCGGGCTTCGTATTCCTGGCCCTGCGGGGGACCACCTCCGACGGACATGACTTCCTGCCGCTCGCCCGGGAGAAGGGCGCCGCGCTGGCGTTGGTGGATCACACCGTGGAGGGGGTGGATCTGCCCCAGCTCGTGGTGGACGATCCGCGTGACCAATGGGCGCCTTTGGTGTCTGCCTTCTGTGGACATCCCGAGCGCGGCATGTCGTTTTTGGGCATCACCGGCACCAATGGAAAGACGACGACGACGACCCTGCTGTTTTCCGTGTTCGAGCGGCTGGGCTTCACGCCGGGGCTCATCGGGACCATCGCCTATCGCTTCCGTGACCGGGTGGAACCCTCGAACTTCACGAGCCCGGATCCGGAGATCCTGTATCCGCTGCTGGCCCGCATGAAGGCCGCCGGCGTGGACACCGTGCTCATGGAGGTCTCCTCGCACGCGCTGGCACAGAAGCGCGTCCACGGCATCCGGTTTTCCGCGGCGGTCCTGACCAACCTCACGCAGGACCACCTGGACTTCCACGGTACGATGAAGGAGTACGCCGCCGCCAAGAGCCTGCTGTTCTCTGAGCATCTGACGCCGGGTGCCAGGATCGTCGCATGGACCGGCAACCCGCACCTGCGGGAGATCATCCATCCGAAGTTCGCCGTGCTCGGGTACGACGCCGATCCCGGTCCCGGAACGGAAGTGTATGTGACCAACCTCGTGCACTCGATTGACGGTCTGCGCTTTCTCGCACATACACCCGGCGGCAGCGTTGCCGTCAGTTCCCCGCTGATCGGGGCACACAACGTGCAGAACCTCCTCGCGGCGCTGTCGTTAGTGCATGCGCTGGACCTGCCGCTTCCTGCGGCGGCGGCCGCGCTTTCCGATGTCACGGTCCCGGGCCGGCTCGCCCGTGTTTTTCGGCAGGAGGTGCGTGCTCCGGATGCAGATGACGGGGAGCCGGGCCGGCTCGCCCGTGTGCCCGCCGGGGACGTGCCGGTGTTCGTGGACTATGCCCACACCCCCGACGCGCTGGACCGCGCGCAGTCGGCGCTGCGGCCGCTGACCCGCGGCCGGCTGATCACGATCTTCGGCTGCGGGGGTGATCGCGACCGCACCAAGCGTCCCCTGATGGGCCGGTCGGTGGAGCGCTTTTCGGATCTGGCGGTGGTGACCTCCGACAATCCCCGCACCGAGGATCCGGCCTCCATCATCGGGATGATCCTCTCAGGGATGGGGCCGGAGCGGATCCTGGCCGACGACCTGGCGACAGCCGTGAGTGGCATCCTGGTGGAACCCGATCGGGCCACGGCCATCGCCGTGGCGATCGCGGCCGCCGGGCCCAGTGACACGGTGCTCATCGCGGGCAAGGGTCACGAGGACTATCAGATCATCGGCACGATCAAGCATCACTTTGACGATCACGAACATGCCGTGGCCGCGCTGGACCGACGGTCCTAGGAGATGAAACCATGTCACGCAGGCTCTGGGATCTGTCCGCGCGCCTGGGCGCGCAATGGATCATGCCCCACCGGGCGTTCCCTGAAACGGATGCGGACCTGCATCCGGACTCCCTTCCGGCGACCTTCACCCGGCTGGTGATCGACAGCCGGGAGGTCACGCCCGGATCGCTGTTCTTTGCGCTGCCCGGAGAGCGCACCGACGGTCATCGCTTCGTGGCGACTGCCTTCGGGAAGGGTGCCTGTGCTGCCGTGGTGCAGCAGGTCCCGGAGGAGGAGCTGCCCGGTCCGTGCCTGCTCGTGGAGAGCACCCGGAGTGCCCTGTGGGAGGCGGGACGGATGATCCGGGAGGACCTGGAGCGTGTCCGCATGGTGGGCATCACCGGCTCGTGCGGCAAGACCTCCACCAAGGAGTTTGCGGCCGCGGCGCTGGGTTTTCTGGGCAAGACCACGGCCACCAGGGGCAACGCCAACAATGATCTGGGCTTGCCGCTGACGCTGTCGCGCTTCGATGGCGACGAGCAGTTCGGCGTGCTCGAGATGGGGATGAACGCCTTCGGCGAGATCGACGCGCTGGCCTCCGTGGGGACCCCCGAGGTCGGCATCGTGACTTCGATCTTTCCGGCGCATCTGGAAGGTGTGGGTTCCCTCGACGGCGTGCGGCGCGCCAAGGGGGAGATGGTCGCGCACGTGCGGAAGGTCTGGGTTGTACCCGACACCGAGCCGACCTTGATTCAGTTGGGGCGCGACCGGGGCCTGAGGGTGCTGACCTTCGGCCGGACGCCTGAAGCGGATTTCCGCGTGGTTTCGCTGGACTGCGGGATGGAGCACTCGAACCTCCGGCTATCCTGTCCGGCCGGCGAGTTCAACGCCCGCATTCCCGTGCCCGGGGCGCATCAGGCCGAAAACGCGCTGGCAGCGCTGGCTGCGGTGTACGCCCTGGGACAGCCACTCGAGCCCGCGATCCTCGGCCTCGAGGAGGCGCAGTTGCCGGGGTCCCGCTCGCGGATCCTGCGTGTCTTCGGCATCACCGTGTTCGACGACTGCTACAACGCCAGCCCAGGCTCCCTGACCGCGGTGTTCGGATGGATCGACAAGGTGCGCACCGGTCCGCTGCACATGGTGCTCGGCGACATGCTCGAGCTGGGGGACGCCTCGCCCAGGCTCCATCGCGAGGCCGGCGCCGAAGCCGCCAAACTATCGCCGGCCTCAGTGCTGTATGTCGGCGAACATGCGTCCGCGTTTGCCGAGGGCTTCGGTCGCCCGGATCACTTCACCGCATGCGGATCCCCCGAGGACGCCGCCGACGAGCTGCTGCCGCATCTGGCACACGGTGACTGGGTGCTGGTGAAGGCCTCCCATGGCGTGGGCCTGCATCGCTTCGTCGAGCGCCTGCAGGAGTTGACCTCCTGCGCCTGCACCTGAGTTTCCTGCCTGTTATCTTGGTAAAAACCGAAGGGTCGCCTTGTTGTCCTTGACGACGATCTGGATCTCGACCTCGGAGCAGCCGTGGGCCTGTTTGACCTTGGGGATCTGGCTGGAGATCGTGGCGAAGAAGCGGTCCGGTGTGATGCCCTCGAGGCTCTCGCCGGTGGAGAGCCGCGCCCGGACGAAGTTCTCGTAGGCACGACGAAGCGCGGGATCGGAAGAGGAGGGCGGAGGGGACTGGGGATGGGACCCTGCCGGGCCGGCAGAGGTCGGGGTGCCGGCAGACTTCGGGTGTGTGTCGTTGGTCCGGTCAGATGCCTCCTGGGAGGCCGACTGCGGGGACTCCTGCTGGCTGCGCAGTTCGGCGATCCGGGCCATGGCTGCCTCGAGTTCGCCGCGGGTGCGGACGTTGTCGAGCACTCCATCGGGGAGGCCTTCCTCACGGAGCTTCCGCCGCATGCGTTGAAGCTGGCGCTCGTAAACGCCGTCTTCGATCTCCCGGAGCACGCGGTTCCAGTACTGCTCGTAGGTGCGGAACTTCGTCTCCATGCGCGACAGCAAAAACTTCATCGCGGTGTTCTTGGGCGGGTTCTCCTTGAGCGCGCGCAGCTCTATCTGGATGCTCTTACGGAGCAGGACGGGCTCGAATCGCTCGAGGCCGAGGAAGAACTGCTCGAACACCACCCGAAGCTTGTCAATGCTCTGGTCGAGCAGGCTCAGACGGGTCTGGAGGGCCTTGTTTTCCTCGAATGACATGGGTTACTCCGGCCTGTCCGAACCCGGCGTCGGGACCGGATCCAGGGCTACCTGCATCTCGATTTCCTCGACCACCGGCAGGGATGGATTGGATTGCATCTCGCCGAGCAGGCCCGCCTCGCGGGCGGCTTCCTGAAGGGTGCGCGCCCGTTGAAGGTTCTTGCGTTCGACCGCCTCGACGAACAGCGCGAAATATTCAACCGCCGAGAACAGCGACAGGATCAGCGAAAGGTACAGGATGAACAGGCCCATGCGGTGGAAGTCGAGCATCCAGCTGGTGCCCCACATCGGATAGGGAAAGTGCACGAGCAGAAAAGTCAGGCCGAAGAACTGGAACGCGGTCTTCTGCTTGCCGCTCTCGGAGGCCGCGATCACGACGCCCTCCCCCATGGCCAGGGCCCGCAGCCCGGTGACGGCGAACTCGCGCACCAGCATCAGGATCAGCAGCCAGGTCGGGATCAGTTGCATGGCCACCAGCGTCACCATCACCGAGAGTGTGGTGATCTTGTCGGCCAGCGGATCGAGGAACTTGCCCAGCAGGGTGATCTTCCCGGTCCTGCGGGCGAGGTAGCCGTCGAGGAAGTCGGAGAAGCCGGCAAAGATGAACAGCACCGATGCGATGTAGTGCGACAGCGGTGTCCCGCGGTCCAGGAACACGAGGATGATCGGGATCAGCACCAGCCGCGAGAGCGTGATGAGGTTGGGCAGGTTGCCGACCTCCTCCCGGAGCGACCGGATGCGGAAATCGCTGACCTTGCGCCTTCGCACGAACTTCAGTTTCAGGATCCGGGGAACCTGGGACAGGGCGCGGACGGCGACGTTCTTGGGGGCGGTTTCAGCCGTCATGACTGCAACAGCAGGCTCCCGCTGCCGGCGACCTGGATGAACGAACTGTGACTGTACTGGGCGACCACGTAGCCGTCCCAGCCGACGAGCCGCTCGATGGAGGCGATGAGGTATTCCTCCTCGGGCAGCGGCACGCTGTACAGTCGTCCGGGCAACTGGATGATGACCGAGCCGCGTCCGCGGAAGGAGATCAGGGGGACCTTGTGGGACTCACCGCGCAGCCAGCCGTTCTCCCACTTCAGTTCTCCAGCGAAGGCCACGACGCGCTCCTCCATGATGTAGAGGGGGCTGTCCTCGAGGTTGAATCCCATGAACATGCACTTCTCGGTGGGGACCAGCGAGACCACACCGCGTCCCTGGCACTCGACCAGGTCGCCGGTGACCTCGGAGGTGATCTTCCGATCGCCGGCCTGGCCGCGGAAGCGCTCCTGCGCGGGCACGATGGAGAGCCCCATGTGCCAGCACAGCACGAGCTTCTCACGCACGAACCAGGAACCGTTGACCGGGATCTTCACACACTCGGGGGTGAATACCAGGTGGGGCCCGGGGTGGATGTCGAGCACGCACAGCCGGTCCGTGGCGCGGTTGTCGCGCTGGGTGACGCGCGAGACCGGACTCGGCGTGAACTCGCTGCCGGGCATCGGGGTCATGTCCGCGTCGATCATCATGCCTTCATCGGCATGTTCGGGCTCGGGGTCCTCGTTGAGCACCGGCGTCTGGGTGGCCGGATGGGTGGCGAGCACCGAGCGTACCGACGAGAGCAGCTCGTTGAGTTCCGGCGACAGATCCACGACGTTTCCGATCATGGGCAGTCCCAGCATCCGGCGGACCTGCTGGTAGAAGGACACGGCCTCCTGATTGGAGGGATCCGAGAGCACCGCCTGTTCCACCTCGGCGTAGCCCAGATGAATGTCGCCCTGGGCGAAGTACTCGCAGCCGAGCTTGAAGTGCAGCGCCGGCTCGCCCGGGAACTGCATCAGCAGCTGCTTGAAGATCGCGGTCGCCGAGGCGTGGTCCCGCTGGGCCACCAGGATGTTGGCCAGCAGGGAGAGAGCGCGCGGTTCTCCGGGGTGGCGCGCCAGGGCCTTGTCGATGCGCGTGCGCGCGCCGACGATGTTTCCGGCGACGTAGAGTTCGGTTGCATCCAGCAGCAGTTGGTCAAAGGTGACATCGGGCGTCATGGGTGCTATTCTTACACCAACTCGCGCCCGAGCGCTTCACTTTTTTGGATGGTGGGCGATGTGGACACTCTTGGTATTTCAACTGCTGTGGACTCAGGCCGTGGTGGATCCCCTCGGCGAAATGGTCGCCCGCAACTTCGTGGATCACCTGGCCAACCGCGACCTGGACAGGACCACGGCGCTGCTCTCGGCGAAGGTGAACTTCGACGGGAAGGTCGTCGAGGGTGAGGAGGCCAGGTCCGCCTTCCTGCAGCGCACGTTCGCCGCGCACCCGGCGGCGATCCGCTTCTCGCGGGTGACCGTGATGACCGGTCCGCAGGCCGTGGCCCGGTTCGGTCGTCCGCCGGCGCGCCTCGGGACGCTCAACCTCGACCGTGCGCTGGTCGTGCTGGCGCGTCGCAAGATCGGCGGGCTGGTCCTGGTGCTCGAGGAAGAGGACAAGATCCCTGGCCGCTGGCGCGTCGTCGCCCTGACGGACTGACAGGTGAAAACAGGAAAAGGGTGATTTCAGGGTGTTGGATCGGGACTCCGCCACAACGCGGTGAAGAACTCGGCGCGGAAGGTCCGCAGCTCCTGCATGAAGGTGTGACGACCCAGGGCCACGCGGTTGGTCAGGAGCACGCCACCACGGCCGGTGGGTGGATGCAGCCAGAAGGCGGTGCCCGAGAAGCCCAGATGACCGACCGTCGTGTCGCGTTCGACGTTGTCGCCTGCGGTGGTGAAGCCCGTGCGTGAAGGTCGGTCGAAGCCGAGCGTGAACGCGTCGTCGGGGCGAAGGGGCGTCCACATCCGCCGCACGGATTCCGGCTGCAGCGGCCCGCTTGACCGCCCGCTCCCGATCTCCCGGAGGATCTGCAGCCAACCGGTCACCTGGGCGAGGCTGCCGAAGAGGCCGGCCTGACCGCAGGCCGGTCCAAGGATCCGGGCATTCTCGTCGTGCACCTGCCCGCCAAAGGTGCCACCGGGCTCCTGGTTGCACGCGAGCACCGCGCCGTGAGGAACCCCCCAGAAGGAGAAGCGGAGCCCCTGCGGCTCGTAGAGCGTGCCCTGCGCCCAGTCGGTCCAGTGTTCACCGAGGATGGAGCTGAGGTGATGTCCGAGAATGATATAACCAATATCACTGTATAGAGAATTTTCTCCGGCAGGACCGGCCGGCACCAGGGCGCCCAGGGCTGCCAGCAGCTGGTCCGGGGACGTGCAGGTCTCGAAGAAGGGCGCGTAGGCGGGCAGGCCCGCGCTGTGATTGAGCAACTGGACCAGGCGCACGGCGGCCAGGTGCGACCGCAGCGGCTCCCTGGCCAGGGGCAGGATGTGGCGCGGCGGGTCGTCCAGGTCCAGGCGACCTTCTGCAGCCAGGGCGAACACGGCAGGAGCCGTCGCCAGCGCCTTGGTCAGCGAGGCCAGATCGAAGTAGGTGTGTTCATCAACTGGGACGACTGCACCCTCGCGTGAGGTCGCGGACACCACGGCGGCGGCGCCCGCGGTCGCAAAGCGCACCGTCTCCGGGGTGAAGACGCACGCGGCGCACGCGGGAAAAAGATCCGCGTGGCGGTCGAACACCATCTGCAGGTTCGGGGGAAGTCCGGGGCGCCACATGCCCCCGGTTGTAGCACAACCGGCCACGTCCCGCGAGAAGAGGATCCCGATGGGCGGTCCTGTGGGGAGTGGCAAGGGCACTTTGCGGCATCAACCTGCGCAGGAACCATAATTATGGGTTGATTCGGACCGGACGAAAGGCGTAGTATCACCCTTCGGTTCGAACCGGAGAGTCATGACGTATCGGAAGTTCGACAAATACGGCATCGTCAAGCGCATCGCCATAGGAGGCATCTCCGAGATCTTCCTGGCCCGCGAGGATCAGGGCAAGGGGCTGCTCGACCGGCACGTGGTGATCAAGAAGCTGCTGCCGCAGTTCGCCAGCAACGAGAAACTGGCGTCGATCATCCAGCGGGAGGCCCGCCTGCTCGCCGCGCTGTATCACGCCAACATCGTGCAGGTTGTCGACGCCGGCATCACCGAGGAGCGCGAGCCCTACATGGTCCTTGAGTACATCCAGGGGCAGGACCTCAAGGCCGTGTACAACGTGGCCCATGAGGGACGCACACCGCTGGCGCCCTCGATGGTGTACTTCATCCTCGAACAGGCCCTGCGGGCGCTGGTCCACATGCACGAACTCAAGGACCCCAAGGGCCGGCCCTATCACCTGATCCACCGTGATCTTTCGCCGACGAACATCATGTGTTCGATGAGCGGGGACGTGAAGATCCTCGATTTCGGTCTGGCCAAGCGAGCCCTGGATGTCACCGGCTCGGGCAACCTGACGGGCAAGGTCCCCTACCTGTCCCCGGAGCAGATCGTCGGCGGCCGCGTGGACGCGCGCAGCGACCTGTTTGCGCTGGGTACAGTATTTTATGAACTATGTTCCGGCCGTCACCGGTACGAGGGTAACCACGAGGTGGAGATCCTGCAGAAGATCCGGGATCGCGCCGACCTGCCGCTGGCCCAGGTCGCCCACTCGTTCCCGCCCGAGTTGATCGCCGTGATCCAGAAGGCCTGCGAATATGAGCCGCACCGTCGCCCGCCCGGAGCCCGCGAGCTGCTCAACGAGTTGTCTGCACTGCCGGCGGTGGTTCCGGGCCTGCACGGCGGCCGCTCGGAGCTCGTCGACTTCATGGAGTTCCACTTCGGCGCCACCCGCATCGACTCGACGCTGCCGGTGGTCAGCAGCAACGAGAAGCCCGTGGCGGTCCGGTCGTTCAATCTCGGATCCCTGGAGATGCCCTCGGTCGAGGACATGGGGCTGGGCGAGGCGCCCCCGGTCGAGGCCCCGCTTCAGGGGAAGCCCGCCGCAGCCGCGGTTCATGCGGGACCGGTCGCTCCCCTGGCGCCCACTCTTCCCGCGTCGGCCGGCATCTCGGCGGCCGACGTCGCCCGGGAGGTCGCCGCGCGGTCGGGAGCCGGTCTCCCGGTCGCAAGGCCGTCAGCCGTGGCCCCGGTCGCTCCTGCGGCCCGCGGCGTTCCCGCGCCGCCGCCCACGGACTGGTTTGAGTCCCTGCCGCCGGTGCCTGCGGATCCGCCCCTGCGTCCTGCGCAGCCGCCCCTGCGTCCTGCGCAGGCGGTTCAACCGGTGTCAGTGCCTGTGGCGCCCGCGGTGCCCGTTGCGCAGGCCGCTCCTGCACCGGATTCGGACTGGTTCGAGTCCCTGTCCTCGCCGCCGTCGGTCGCCGGGTCACCGGAGCTGCCCGAGACCGTTGCGGGTTACAAACACGTCCCCGCCGTGGCTGTCCCTGACGAACCAGGTGAAGATGAGACGAGGCAGGGCTGGAAGTTGGCGGACCCGGAGCCGGCACCGCCACCGGGCCCGCCACCGGGTCCCCGTCGTCCCACGGGCGCCCATCCCTCCGTCGGAGGCGCCGCGCCGGGCCCGCCAAAGGGTCCACCGCCGAGCTTCCGGGCGACGCTGCCGCCGCCTGGCCCTCCTGGCCCTCCTTCGGGTCCCCGTCGTCCCACGGGTGCGCATCCTTTGGCTGGCCCGTCGCGTTATGCCGTGCCACCGGCGGCCAACCCCGGCCTCATGGACGTCACCGCACCGGTGCCGCCGCTGGAGTTCGACGGCTTCGACGACGAGACCCACTATCTGCCACCGGATAAGCCCGAGCCCCCCCGTGGGGTGGATCTGGGCGGCACCTGGTTCGCCCACCCGGTCATCCGCGTCGGCGTGCCCGTCGGGGGCCTGCTGCTGCTGCTCGTGGCCGCCTGGTTCCTGTTCTGGCCCTCGTCCTCAAAGACCGGCCCGATCCTGATCACGCTCCAGGGGGACGTGCCCGAGTCCAGCGTCTTCCTCGACAACGACCCGCTGGGCTCGCTGCCGGTGACGTTCCGTTTCCCGG
>JAHITJ010000213.1 GCA_018817795.1 Myxococcota bacterium
GACGCCGCGCTGGCCTCCGGTGACGCGAGCCTGGCCTTCGACTATTACGGCGAAGGATTGGAGATCGACGGCAAGACCTTCGGCGGCGTCATCCCCGGAGACACGCCGACCTTCATGTCGGAATGGGGCCTCGCGCAGGAGGCCGCCGATCTGAAGATGGTGCTCGACTTCATCCCGGAGGATCGGCGGAAGTCCAGCGTGATTCTCATGGGCTTCTCCCTGGGATCCCCAGTGATCAGCCAGTTCGCCGCCTGGGACTTCGATGGCAAAAAGGCGTCGGATTACCTCGCGGGTGTGGTCATGCTCGATGGCGGCGGCCTCCGCAGGTCACTGACAGAGGACCAATATCACGAGGAGGGCTGCGTGGGCTCCCTGGGGCTCAAGGTCGGACTCGATCAACTGCGCGAGGCCGGACCCTACGTGCAGGAGCTCGGCCTGGACTCCGGGATCTGGATCGCCCTTGATCTGGCTGCCCTGCGGGCTTCGGGCCGTTTCAACGACCCGCGCGACGAGATCCAGGACCGCGTGTTGAAGAACCTCATCGGCATCTTCCTCGACAAGCCCGACCTCCGCCTGACAGCGCGCGCGGCCCTCAGCGTGCTGGCCGATGATCATTTCGCCCCGGCAATCGTGATGCGCGCGGGTCTTGGCATGATCGAGGGCGGCCCCGTCGAGGAGTACCACAGTGAGCTCGCCGGGGAGACGCTGCTGCGACCGGCGTCAACCGAAGTGCTCTACTCCTGGCTGGATTATGACCAGACCGATCCTCCCGAACTGTCCTCGGTCGAGGAGATGGCCGAACTGATCCTGTCAGGTCCCACCGGGGCGATGGAATGGTACTCCCCGGTGCGCCTGAACCTCGACGTGTGCGCCTGCGACGGCCTCGACGTGCGGCCGTCCGACGACGACTACCGCTGGCGCATGGGCATGCGCGTCACGCGTAACGCGGAGATGGACGCTCCGGTGCTCTTCTTCTTCGCCGAGTACGGCGAGATCTGGGACCTGTCCTTGGTTAATAATTACATGAACAGTTTACCGCCGGTGGGCCCGGGCCGTCCCAACGCCGGCGCGGAACGTGATCCGGCGCTGCCTCCCCACCTGACCGGATTCTCCCGCATCATCGCCCCGCGCTACCACCACATGGACTCGATCCTGGCCGCCCCCGAGACCGGCAATGACTACCTTTACGAGCCTCTGCTGGACTTCATTCTGGCCAACACCGAGGGCACGGTCAGTGCGTCACTGCCCTGATTCGGCGCCACGCATTATCAGCTTGCCCATAATCCGCCATGAAGTATGATCATCGGCACCGGGGACCCGTGGTCTCCGTCCTTCAAATCGAAAGGATTGCATCATGAAAACCTTCCTGAACCTGTTGGTCATGACCCTGACGATCGGACTCGTACTGGTCGCCTGTGACGAGGACAAGAAGACCACCAACAACGTCAACAACGTCAATAACCTCAACAACGTCAACAATGCCGTCTGCGGCGACTCCACCGTGGACGAGACCGAAGACTGCGACGATGGCGAGGCCAACGCCAACGAGCCCGACGCCTGCCGCGCCGACTGCACCCATCCGGTCTGCGGGGATGCCATCCTCGACGTATTGCAGGCCTACGGCGTCGAGGAATGCGACAATGGCGAGGCCAACGCCGACGAGCCCAACGTCTGCCGCACCAACTGCCTCAACCCATTCTGCGGAGACTCCATCCTCGACGATGAATTCTTCGAAGAATGCGACTACGGCGACGGCAACGCCGATGCGCCCAACGTCTGCAGGCAGGGCTGCATAAACCCTGCTTGCGGCGACGGGATCATCGACTTCTCCTTGGTGTGGGGCGAGGAGACCTGCGATGACGGCGATACCGACGCCGAAGATGGCTGCAACGGGTCGTGCAAGATCGAGCTCGGCTGGTCCTGCCAAGGTCAGCCATCGGTCTGTACGGATGGCTGCGGCGATGGACTGATCAACGGCTCCGAAGAATGTGACAACGAGACCGACTTCATACCCAACAGCGGCGACGGCTGTTCGGCCACATGCCGCGTCGAGGTGGGCTGGGCCTGCTCTGGGGAGCCCTCCAACTGCACACCCATCTGCGGTGACAACCTGCGTGTGGGCCCCGAGACTGACGCGCTCAGTTGCGACGACGGCGACACCGAGCCCAATGACGGCTGCGACGGGAACTGCCTGGTCGAAGAAGGCTGGACCTGCACCGGCACCCCCTCGGTCTGCATCCAGAACTGATTTGATTTGATCTCAGGACAACAGAAGTGATTCACACAGGGAGACGACCGCCGAGGCCGACGGTGCAAAGCCATCACAGCCGAAGCGGTCGGCAAGGTCGGCGTTCATCGAGGCGCCACCGGCGATGAGACGGACCCCGAGTCCAGCCTCCCCGAGGGCCTTCTTCACGTCCTCGATGCGGCCGACGGTGGTGGTCATCATCGCCGAGAGACCCAGTATCTGGGGCCTGTGCTCGCGCACGGCGGCCACGATCGATGCCGCGGGGACATCCTTGCCGAGATCGACCACCTCGAAACCGCCGCTCTGCAGCACGGTCCCGATGATGCGCTTGCCGATGTCGTGGACGTCGCCCTCGACGGTCGCCAGCAGCACGCGGGCCTTGTACACCGGCGCCGTGTCCATGAGTCCGTGCAGCCGGTCGAACACCGGTCGGGACGCATCCGCGGCCAGCAACAGGGACGGCAGATAGATCTTTTTGCGGCCATAGAGCTCGCCGATCTCGCGCATGGCCGAAGCCAGCAGGCCCGAGCCGATCTCCACCGGGGTGACGCCTTCGGCCAGCTTCGCCTCGATCAACTTCCACAGGCCCTCGGTGTCCCCGCGCAGCAGCGCCGCGACCCAGGGATCGCCGGGCGCCTCCTCCCCCGAGGAGAAGGCCGTGTCCCCGCGCAGGGCGAGGGCGCCGTGCAGTCCGGCCATCACCAGATCGTCTCCGGGATTGCAGATCGCCGAGCGCATGCCGAAGTGCACGGCCTGGGCCATGAAGGCCGCGTTGATGCGCGAGCGGTCGGGAAGGCCGAAGCTCAGGTTCGACAGGCCGCAGGTGGTGGCGATGCCGCGCATGGAAAGCTCGGCGATGGTCTCGAGGGTGACCTTCGGATCCTTGCCTGCCCCGAACGACAGCACCAGCGCGTCGGCGATGACCCGGTGGGAGGGAATGCCGGCGTCGGCCAGCCTCGACAGGCCGTCCTCGATCACGGCCACCCGGCCCGCGGCGGTCTCCGGGATCTCCGAGCCCATGGCCAGCAGCAGCAGCATGCCGCCATACTTCTTCAGCAACTCGGCGCGGCGCGGCAGGTTTTTGTCGGTCACGCGCGCGGAGTTGAGCAACGGCCGTCCGACGACCTCGCGCATGGCCTTCTCCAGCAGCGACGGGGTCTGGATGTCCAGCGACAGCGGCAGGGCATCGTGTGCGTCAAGGGCACGCACGGCGGCGACCACGACCGAGGGGTCCAGCGTCTTCTCGATGCCGAAGTTCACGTCGAGCAGGTGGGCGCCCTCCTGATACTGGGCGTTGGCCTCGGCCAGCAGCATCGTCAGATCGCCCTGTGCGAGCTGGTCGGCGAAGACCTTGCGGTTGGCGGGGTTGATGCGCTCTCCGATGATCGCGAACGGGAACAGCGGAACGGTCCGCGTGCGCGTGCAGAAAACGGCAGCAGGCGACACCTGGCGGGTCACGGGCTTCTTGCCGCGCACCAGGCGCGAGAGCACCCGGATGTGCGCGGCCGAGGTGCCGCAGCAGCCGCCCACGATGTGCGCTCCGGCGGCGACGAAGTCCTCGGCGACGGCGGCGAAGTCCTCGGGGGTGGTGTCGTAGTGGAGATGCTCGCCGTCGAAAATCGGCCGGCCGGCGTTGGGTTCCACGCTCAGGCAGTGGTGCGTGCAGCGCGCCAGCTCGTGGAACACCGGCAGCAGGTCCGCGGGCCCAAGGGAGCAGTTGATGCCCAGCACGTCCACGTCGAGATCGCCGATGGAGCGCGCGAACACCTCCACGGAGGTGCCCGTGACCGAGCGGCGATCCGCCTCGAAGGTCATGTGCGCGATGAGCGGAACCTCGGAGGACACCTCGCGGATGCCGACCACCGCCGCCTTGAGCTCCTTGAGATCGGTCATGGTCTCGACGATCAGTCCGTCGACACCGGCCTCGATGAGCACGCGGGCCTGCTCGGAGAACGCCGCGACCGCGTCGTCGAAGGCAGCCTCCCCAAGCGGCGCGAGCATCCAGCCCGTGGACGACATGTCGCCGAACACCAGCGCACGATCGCCGGCGGCCTGGCGTGCCAGCGCCACGGCAGCCTGGTTGATGCGCACGAGGTCATCTTCGCAGCCGAGGGTCGCGAGCTTGGGACGGTTGGCCGAGAACGTGTTCGTCAGCAGGATGTCCGCCCCCGCCTCGACATAGTCGCGATGGACCGCGAGAACGATGTCGGGACGCTCGAGGTTGAGCACCTCGCCGGGCCTGCCGCCGGAACCGCGGGCGAAGAAGCTGGTTCCGTAGGCGCCGTCGAGAATGTGAACGCGCGAGGTGATTCGTTCGAGAAATTCTTTTCTGTTCATGATATCGTCCTGTCGACCCGTGATTCTGCGCAGGGTCTTGGGGCCATGACCCGCCGCGTGCCACGGGTGTAGCGCGTTCGTGCGCGCGCGTCCAGTCCACTTTTGGAGTGACCTGCGTAGAAGACTATTTTATCCTTTACAATGTCTAATTCCAGGTACAGGCTTTGGCCCATCGTGACTGATCCGTCGAGCTGGACCTGCGTTTATTTCCACCGCTGACAGGAGTTCTCCCATGACGAAAATCTTCGTGCTGGCTTCCACGCTGGCCTTCACCATCCCACTATTGTCCGGCTGCGCAGGCAAGGGAGACGACGAAAAGAACAAGAACTGCAAGGCACTGCACAAGCGGCTCGAGTTGTGCAACATGCAACTGGAGGACGATCAGAAGGTCATGAAGCGCCAGGTCGCCGCCGGAAAGGAGAGCTTCGTATCCTTCTGCAGGGGTAATTACACGAAGGGACGGACCGTGAAGATGATGGAATGCCTCACGAAACCCGCGTGCAAGGATTTCCTGAAGTGCATCGAGCACCGCCCGGGCGGCGGCATAAGCCCGGAGACCGACGACACCATGCCTGATCATCCGGACAGGGACATGGCCACGCCCCCCGCGCCGTCCGGAATGCCCGTCGAAGAAAAACCCGCCACGCCGTAACTCCTCCGGATCAACTATTTGCCTTCCATCGTGATGACGCCGTTCCATGAAGGCGCAGGAGGCGTCTCCATGCAGGCCTCACAGCGCCCCTTGAGCCAGGTGGAGGGGGCGTCGTCGGGGGTCGTGGCCAGCAGGTCCTCCAGCCGTTTCACGGCCCCGGAGAAGTCGCGCCGGAAATACAGGTCCAGCGCCGCCTCGTAGGAGCGGACGACCGCCTTGCGATCCTCCGGCACCGAGGAGACCTCGCCGATCAGTTCACTGACCGTGACGGGTTTGGTGCGACCCACCACCGCCACCTGGGCGAGCCGGCGCAGCACGAAGCGATCCGAGACGAGGGCGGCCGAGTCCTCGCTGAGCATGACCTGGGTGCCGAAGACCTTGTTGAGGCCCTCAAGACGGCTGGCCAGGTTGACACCATCCCCGATGACCGTGTAATTGAGCCGATCCTCGCAGCCGAAGTTGCCCACCACGACCGAGGCAGTGTGGATGCCGATGCGGGTATGAAAATCCGCCAGAAACGGCTTCTCCGGTTGCAACCGATCCAAATCCGCCAGGGCCTCGAGGATCGCCGAGCACGCATGGAACGCATGATCCGGAACTTCGTGGGGCGCGCCCCAAAAGGCCATCACTGCGTCGCCGATGTACTTGTCGACGGTACCCTGCCGGTCCTGGATCCGGCGCGTGACCACCGAAAGGTAATCGCCCAGCTGCCGGGCGAGCTCCAGCGGTTCGAGCCGCTCGCTGATCGAGGTGAAGCCCTTGATGTCGCTGAACAGGATCGTCAGCGTGCGCACCTCGCCGCCCAGCGCCGGCTCCTGCCGGCCCTCGAGCAGTTGGCGCACCAGCCGGATGGGCACGTACTTCTGGAATGCCCGCAGCCCCACCTTCATGGACTCGAAGGATCCCAGCACCTCGTCGACCTCGCGAAACGGGGAGCGCCCCGGACAGGGCTCCAGGTCCATGCGGCGCACGCGGTCGCTCTCCTCGACCAGGTTCTGCAGGCCCCGCGAGATGACCCGCGCGATGATCAGCCCCGCAATCAGTGCGAAGAAAGCCAGCAGCAGGGCCATCAGCAGCGTGTTCCGGTTCGCCCGACGGGCCGAGGCCAGGAACTCGTCCTCGCGGGCGAGCACGCCGGCGACCCAGGTGCGCGATGCGCCGACCTCGATCGAGAGCAGGGTGCAGACCCAGTCGACGCCGTCGACGCTGTAGCGCAGGATCAGCGGAGCCGTCCCCGGACGGGAGAAGACCTCCCCGAGGTAGGCGGTGACCGCCTCCTGACGCGCGAGCGCCGCAATGGGTGCCAGGGGGCTCTCGCCGAGCTTCCGCAGGCGCCGTTTCCCGTCCGGTCCGGTCAGCACCAGCGAGGCGCGGTCCCGCACCGCGATGATCTGCCCGGCCTCGTCGAGCAGGAAGGCCTCGCCGGAGGATCCCACGCGGATGTTCTTCGACAGGAACGCCGACAGGTCGACCAGGCCGACATCGACGCTGAGCACGCCCAGCAGCTCGTTCTTCCCGTTCAGGTGCGGGATCGCTGCGGTCACGCCAGGCAGGCCGTCGCTGTGGAACACGTACACGCCGGTCCAGGCGAGCCCGCCTGCGGCAACGGCCCCCTTGTACCATTCGCGGGTCCGCACGTCGTAGGGATCGTCGGGATCGGTGATCGTCTCGCGCACGGCCTCCAGCGACGCCCCCGGGTCGCGGTGCTTCCACTGGACGATCCGCGTGCCCTCCACCCGGATGCGCTTGGTCGAGAGGGAGCCGTCGGGCTGGCGTTTCACCATCACGAAGTTGCCCGCTGTGTCCCCGAAGTTGAGCATGGCCACGGATGGATGCACCCGCAGGAAGTCGAAGAAGTACTCCTCCGTGCGCGCGAAGTCCTCGGTGGACACCATGCCGCGCCGGACCAGCGCCAGGGTCATCTCGGCACCGCTGCGGGCCGGGCCGAGATAGCCCACCACCTGCTCCTTGACGACCCGGGCGTTCTGGTCGATCAGGTCCTTGGAGAACTGCAGCAGGGTGTCCCGCGTCGAGAAATAGGAAAAACCCGCCAGCAGCAGCGAGGTGATCAGGATCAACCCGGACAGGGCCAGTCCGATGGTCAAACGGAGGGTAGGACGATACCGGTTCATGGATCCGCATCATGCATGATCCTCGCGCTGATTTCCAGCCCTGCGTTCCCGGCATCCTACCCCGGTTAAAAAAACTGAAAAAGAAGGTTGCGAAGTCTTCGTCAAGGCGCTAGTCTAACTATAGGGACACAGGTTCCAGCCTTCCATCCGGGAGCGTTGGAACGAATTATCTGGCCAAAAGAAAAGTTCAGTCGGGATTCTGAGGCCAGGGGTTTTTTGCGGTTTTTTTTACGAGAATTCAACTGTTCACGGGGTGGCACATGAAATTTCCCAGGGTTTTTCGCGGACGCTAGTTTACTGTATACTTTTATATTGGTTTTTTGCGTTTCGACAATTGCAATTTCACAGGAGGCTTGCCATGAAAACGTCATTTCACCATGTTTTTCGCATTTTAACCATTGCGCTGATTGCGGTGGCCGTCAGTTTCTCGTGGGCCTGCATCGAGCGTCCGATGAAGGTCGCCGATCCTGCGCCCAACGTGATCTCCGACTTCTCCGCGCTGCAGAGCACCACCCGGGACGTGGATCTGATCTTCCTGGTCGACACCTCCCGCTCGATGGAGGACGAGCAGATCCTGCTGCGCCAGAACTTCCCGAACCTGGTCCGCGTCCTCAAGGACATCTCCGGAGGCCTGCCCAACCTGCACCTGGGCACCATCTCACCGGACCTGGGCACCGCCCCGTACAACAGTGCCGGCTGCGATCACCCCGACGGCGACGACGGCCGCTTCATGAAGGGCGTCAGCAACGCATGTGTCAACCCAATCAACCAGAACTATGTGGTGGACGTCGAGCCACGCGGCTGCACGGTCGAGAAATTGACCGCCGAGGGCGAGGCGACCACGTGCCCATCCCATGATTGCGCGCAGGCCAACTGCGAGCAGGCCGCCTTCACCGATCTCGAGGGAAACCCCACCGAACCCGCCGGTCTGATCTTCGCCGTGGACGAGAACGGCTGTCCCCGCTGCCGCAACTACAGCGGCGAGAGCCTCGAGGACGTCTTCTCCTGCATGGCCAACCTGGGGACCGAAGGCTGCGGCCTGGAGTCCCAGCTCGAAGCCGTGTACAGGGCCGTCACGGACCGCTCCGGAGCCAACTCCGGCTTCCTGCGCGACAACGCCTACCTGGCGATCTTCATCATCTCCGATGAGGACGACTGCTCGGTCAAGAACACGGAGTTCTACAACCCCATCGGCGACATCAACTCCCCCCTGGGCAAGCTGGACAACTTCCGCTGCACCGAGTTCGGCGTCAAGTGCGACGAGCCCTGGCAGCGCGTGATGCCCGCAGGCTCGATGACCTACCACAACTGTTCGCCTCGCGGGTCCAACGATCCATTGAACATGCTGCAGCCGATCGATCGCTACACGTCGATGCTGCGCCAACTCAAGGACGCGAACATGATCCTGGTGGGCGCCATCATCGGCCCCTACGGGAACCAGTTGACCATCGGCCTCGACGGCACCAACTACCCGAAGATGGATCCCTCCTGCGGCGTCGCCCCCAACGGCGCGGACCCGGCCGTCCGAATCGAAGCCTTCGTCCGGGAGATGCTGCTCGACGAGGACGACGTGTCATGGGCCCTGACCGGCATCTGCTCGGGCGACTACTCCCCGGCCCTGGTCGGTCTGGGGAACCGCATCAAGGAGATGGTCGAGGTGCAGTGCATCACGACGCCCCTGGCGGGCTGCCCCGATCCGGCCGCGGCCAACGGCGCGCTGCCGCTGACGCACCTGCCGGCCGGGGATGCGGGCGTGTGCACGCCGCTGTGCTCGGTCCAGGACATCGACGCCGACGCCAACGTGACCGAGATCCCGCAGTGCCCGGTGGATTACCAGGGAGGGCACCCCGCCAAACGTGACCTGAACCTCCCCGTGCCAAAGTGCTTCCATGTCACCTTCAACCCCGAGTGCGCGGTGCCTTGCCCGGAGAACTCCACCCTGCGCGGCTGCGACCCGGTGAACACCCCGTGGTTCGGGCCCTCCCGCGGCGCGGAGATCATCATCTCCCGCCGGGCCGACCCGACCCCCGGCACCCGCGCCAAGATCGCCTGCGCGGGCCTGCCGCTCACCGAGAAGCTCTGCTTTGACGGCAAGGACAACGACGTCGACGGCCTCATCGACGGCCACGATCCGGACTGCTCCAACTGATCCCCTGTCCGTCCCTCTCCAGGCTCATTTTTTCCTCGGATTCCCGTTCAACCCCGGTTTCGCTTCACTCCAAGTCCCCCATGGGCGGCGCCCCGTACATCTTGGGGCCCGGCGGCGGAACGCGGGGACCGGCATAGGCCGGCTTGGGCGTGTCGACGGTCATGGACCGCAGATGGGGCGGGATGCCATACATGGGCGCATTGTCGGGAGCCGGGGACTCGGACTTCATCTGGATCTTCATCTGAACCGGCTTCTCATCGGGCGGTTCCACAGGGGGCGCGCGATACTCTATGGACGAATCGGGCACCTGCGGCGGTATCGCGTCAGGGGGCTGGGCCACACCATAGGGCGGAATCGGGTCGGGGGGCATCGCCACGGCGTAGGCGGGCACCGGGTTCATGTCCGGCGGCATCGGATCCCCAGGAGGCATCGGCCGCCCATCATCGGCTGTCATCGACATTGCATACGCGGGCACCGGCTGCGGTCCCTCGGATCCCCCACGATCGCACGCGGCGCCCGCCAGCGTCAGGCCTGCGCCCATCAGGGCGGCCACGGCCCAGCGCGGCATGCGCACCGGCGGCGGCACGGTGGGACGGAAGCACTCGTTCCTCAACTTCTCCATCATCAGATCCCATTCCATGGCTCTCTCCTATTCGCCGAAGGGCGATTTCTCCAGGACGCGATCCATCGAGAACTCCGAATCGTCCGACCTGTGCGCCTGGGCATGGACCGGACGGACCACCAGCGAAACCTCGCCGACCTGCAGTCCGACGCTCCCCAGCTCCTCGTCGAGGTGCTCCCGAAGCCGGGCCTTTGCCTGATCCGGCGCTGAGAGGGACCGGTCCACGGGCAGCGACGCCAGCACCTGGTGCGTCCCGTTCTCGGCGATGATCCGGACGATCCGGACGATCTCCTCGATGCCCAGGCCGCCCAGGGTCTGCACGAACCGGGTCAGTGGTTCGGGCTTCCTGATCAGTTTCACGCGCAGGGTCAGCGAACAATCTAGCAGGGGATTCCCCAGATGGGTGATCCGCAAGGCCTCGTTTTTGATCTCCGGGAACTCCGATGGATACAGTTGGCCGCTCTGGAACAGCGGTATCACGAGCATCCTGCCCGAGTGCGCGAAGCCGAGAGGCCCTGCGGCCGGATCGGCGGAGTTCGACCGCTGGATGGCGAGGAAATGTCCCGGCGAAACCCGGACCAGTCCCCGAAAGATCAGCAGCCCCCAGACCAGCGTCGAACCCAGAAACAGCCCAATGGCCAGGCCTAAAATGATGTTCTGTCCCATCTCAGGCCTCCATCCGCAACGACGACACCGAAAGATGGACCAGCTCCAGGCCCAGCTTCCGGAAGGACTCGGCGGTCGCGTCGGCCATCCCCGCCAGGAACGTCAGGTCCCCGACCTCCTCGGCGGCCAGCGTGGAGAGCACCTGCCTGGCCGCTCCTTCCATCGTCTCGGTGGACACCTGTGCGATGTCCCCGGTCGGGCGATCCAGGAAGCGCTCGATCCAGCAGGCTGCCAGCGCAGGATCCGTCGAGAGCCGGACCAGCGCGAACAACGAAGCCTTCACACGAACGCCGCCCGGCAGGTACGCGTTCCGAACCTCGATCCTGCACGGAATGCACGAGCCGTCGATCTCCCGGCACTGCTCCACCACAGGGATCACGTACGTCAGTTTCCGCGCGATCCGGAAGCCGAGGGTCTTCCCGCCCCGGTTGTGCCGGCCGCCGGTGACGACCAGGAACCGGTGGGGCAGCGGCACCCGCAGCAGCCGCCCGATCATGAAGGTCTCGATGACGATGAAAAGAACCCCGAGGACTCCCCCGAGGACCCATCCCATGATATCTGGTTGCATCATTGCTCCTCTTTCATGGATCCTGTCCATTCACGTTGAAAGCATACCGACCCCCAGCTTTTCTGGCAATGCACAATTTCTGCATGCATTCTTCAGGCTGACAGGGTATGAATTGACCTGTTGGACCCTGCGACACCGCATCATCAGGAGTTTCGAGCCATGAAGACCACCTTGATCGCCACCCTTCTCATCTGCCTCCCGCTCTTTGCCGCCTGCGACGACGGCGAGCCCGCGGGCTCCGAGTACAACGGCTTCTACCAGGTCACCCTGAGCCAGGAACGCACCTCGTGCAGCGACCAGGACGCCTGGACCGACCTCGACATCATGGAGCCGTACTTCAAGCTGGCCGCCCAGTCGTTCTTCGGCACGCCCATCGTCGGATGGATCTCATGCACCGGTGAGACCGAGGACACCTGCGACGACGAGACGATCGATCTCATGGGCATCTTCGTGAAGAAGGACGGCACCTGGCAGCAGTACATGACCACGTCCTCGTCGGGCGGCGGAGAAACCATCTGCTACCTCACCTACCGCCAGGGCATCCCGGCGCTCACGGAGAGCGGTCTATCCATCACCGTCACCCGATGGGAGGGCGAGATCACCCTGGAGGCCGGCGAGGAGTGCGACCCGGATCTGGTCGACAAGTACTTCGACCAGATGGACTGCACGCAGATGGAATACCTGGAAGCCACCCGACTCTGAGCAAACCGTCGAACCGTTCTGACCGCTGGCAGCCCGCACGCGCGGGTGTCATGCCTTCCGGAGGCCAAGCATGGACCTGACCCACCTCAAACGGAACCTCAAGGGTGATTTCTTCGGCGGACTGGCCGCGACGCTGGTGGCCCTGCCCTCGGCCATCGCCTTTGGCCTGATCATCTTCGCGCCGCTGGGCGTGGAATACTCCGCGCGGGGAGCCATCGGCGGCATCCTGGGCTGCATCGCCATCGGCTTCCTGGCCCCGCTGCTGGGCGGCACCGCACGGCTGGTCTCGGCGCCCTGCGCGCCGGCCGCGGCGGTCCTGTCCGTCTTCGTGATGGAGATGGTCCGGCGGGACAACTCCCCATCGGCGCTGGCCCTGGTCCCGGCCTACCTCAGCGTGGTGATCCTGATCTCGGCGGGCCTCCAGGTCCTCGCCGGGACCCTCAAGGGCGGACGCATCATCAAGTACATCCCCTATCCCGTGGTCGCAGGCTACCTCAGCGGCGTGGGCCTGCTGATCTTCACCGCCCAGCTGCCCAAGCTCGCGGGCATGCCCAAGGGAACGACCTTCTTCGCCGCCCTGTCATCGCCTGCCTCCTGGCAGGCGGGCCACCTGATCGTCGGGGGCGTCACCATGGCCGCCATGATCCTGGCCCCGCGCCTGATCAAGTCCATCCCGGGCGCCATCGTCGCGCTGTTCGCCGGCGTGCTGGCCTACTTCGCCTTTGCGCTGACGGATTCGAGCCTGCTCACCACGGTGGGAAACCCCGCCGTCATCGGTCCGATCCTGCCGAAAAACGTGTCCTTCGCCGACATGCTCTCGGCGCACTTCTCCTCCTTCGGCGGGATGCGCCTCTCCGATCTGTCGATGCTGCTGGTGCCGGCGGGCACCCTGGCGGTGCTGCTCTCGGTCGACACCCTCAAGACCTGCGTCGTCCTCGACGCCCTGACCCGCGGGCGCCACGACTCCAACCGCGAACTCATCGGCCAGGGCGTGGGCAACTGCGCCTCCGGGCTGGTCATGGGCATCCCCGGCGCGGGCACCATGGGCGCCTCCCTGGTGAACGTGACCTCCGGCGGCACCACCCGCCTCTCGGGCTTCTTCGTGGGGGTGTTCTCCCTGCTGACCCTTTTGTTCTTTGCGGGCCTGATCGCCTGGATCCCGATCTCGGCGCTGGCCGGCATCCTGATGGTGGTGGGCGTGCGCATGGTGGACACCAAGAGCCTGAAGATGCTGCGCTCGTGGACCACCGCCTTCGACTTCTTCGTGATCCTGGCCGTGATCGTCTCGGCGCTGACGCTGAGCCTGCTGGCTGCCTCGGGCGTGGGCA
>JAHITJ010000214.1 GCA_018817795.1 Myxococcota bacterium
GCCGACGGCGTCCCCATCCGCGAGGAGATCGTCGAGTCCCACGGCGACGTGGTGGTGACCCGCAACTCCTACGGCGCCCTGTGCCTGAACACGCCCGACGTGCTGTTCGCCGACGTGGACCTGCCGGTTGGCGGCGGCGTGAACTTCTTCCGGTGGATCGGCCTGTTCCTGATCCTCGCGGGGGTGGGGGCCTACCTGGCGCGCTCAGGGCTCGTGTTCGCGCTGGGCGTGGTCGCCTCGTTCGTGCTGCCGTTCGCGCTGGAGCGCGCGGTCGCCGCGGTGCGCCGGGCCCGGGGCGTCGAGGAGAAGCAGGGCCTTGCGCAGATCCGCGCTTTCTCCGAGGCCCATCCGCAGTGGGTGCTGCGCGTGTACCGCACGCCGGCGGGCTTCCGGGTGCTGGTCATGCACGGCACGTTTTCGCCCGACGACCCCGCGGTGACGGCGTTCTTCGAGGCCCTCGGGACCGATCGCGTCTACGTGCTGATGTGCGAGAAGCAGAAGTGCTTCCGGGCCCGCGTGAGCCCGAAGCCCTGGCGCATCGGACAGAAGACGCACATCCTGCCCAGCCGCGGGGTGTGGCCGGTGTCGCCCGAGGTGGCGCCGCGGCGGCGCGCCTGGATCGCCGAATATGAGTCCCGGGCGCGGGACTTTGCGTCCTGCCGCTTCGTCGAGGAGCTGGGTGCCGGCCGCCTCGACGCCAGGGCCGAGGCCGTGCGCCGCCTGCACGACGACGCCTGCCGCGCGCACTCGGATCTGCCCCTGGCGTAAACCGGCGTCAGGACAGGGCAGCTTGGAAAAATGCTGTCCGGGTCTTGACACTGCCTTTTTCATCACTAAAACATCGAACGCCGAGAGCATACAAAAAGAGCATGCCCCGGGTTCCTGCACCGTCCGGTGGTGTGCCGATATGAACAGGTGCGTTTTTGTCGAGGAGAATAGTCATGAAGCAAATAAAGTACATCACAGCTGGATTGATCATGTTTTCGTTCGTCCTGGCCGCGTGCGGCCACCATCGGGATGACGACGATCGCCGCGATGGGAAGCGCGACCAACACGACGGGAATTGGCGCGGGCGCAGGGATATCCCGGCCGGCTCGGTGGGCACCCAAACCCCGGCGATTCCGTCCGTCGTCGAAGTGAAGGTCACCGAGTCGCACAAGGGCGATCCCGCCAACGTGCCCGCAGGCTATTCACCCATGCCGCGCATCGGCGAGATGGCGCCCAGCTTCAAGGCCGTCACCACCCAGGGCGAGATTCAGTTCCCTGAGCAGTTCGCCGGCTCGTGGGTCATCTTCTTCTCGCACCCGGCCGACTTCACCCCGGTGTGCACCTCGGAGTTCATCACGTTCGCGTCCCTCATGGGCGAGTTCGACAAGTTGAACACCAAGCTCGTGGGGCTCTCCGTCGACGGACTGTACAGTCACATCGCCTGGCTGCGCACCATTAAGGAAAAGATTGAATATCGCGGCCACAAGAACGTGGAAGTGACGTTCCCGCTCATCGAGGACATCTCCATGGAGGTCGCCAAGAAGTACGGCATGATTCAGCCCGGCGAGAGCAAGACCAAGGCCGTGCGCGCGGTGTTCGTGATTGACCCCAAGGGCATGGTTCGCGCCATCATCTACTACCCGCTCAGCCTCGGTCGCAACTTCGACGAGCTGGTTCGTGTGATCCAGGCCCTGCAGACCGCCGACGCGTTCTCCGTGGCCACCCCCGCCGACTGGCGCCCCGGCGACGACGTGATCGTGCCCCCGCCCGGTTCCTGCGGAACGGCCAAGGAGCGCATGGAGGCCCAGACCGACATCACCTGCAAGGACTGGTTCTTCTGCACCAAGAAGATCGACAAGGAAAAAGTCCTCTCCACGATCCTGAAGAAGTGACGGCGGTGGTCAGAGACTCGGATGCCGTCTGAACTCCTCGCTGTGTGGGATGTCCCGCTTTGGGTCATTTCTTTCTTTTGATGTTTTCCCATGGTAGGGCGCACGGGGGACCGTGCGGGCGACCGGGACCGGTCGCGCCAACCATGGGCTA
>JAHITJ010000215.1 GCA_018817795.1 Myxococcota bacterium
CTGGCCAAGGACCGCTGGCATACGACCTACGTGCGCACCCACGGCCTGCTCGTGGGCCTGTTCGGCTCCAAGGCGCGCGCCGACCGGTTCTACAAGTCGGTCCATGGGTCCCGCGCCGCGGCCGAAGACGGCGACTCAGGGGACGCCGACGGCGAGGAGCCCGTGGTGCAGTAGAGCGTCGGCGAAACATCATGTGACTTTGTTGAAATAGTTGCTAATATTCCTGCATGCGGTTCTCATCCATCACTTTGCGACTGTTCGTTGTTCTGGCCCTGGCCGGGTGGCTCACCAGCTCACCGGCTCGCGCCCAGAACGCCGGCCCCGGCGCTCCACCGCCGGCCCCCGCAGTGACGGCGGAGAGCCCGGACTCCCACGGCGACTGGATCCTGGAGGTGGCAGCAGGCCCGTTCCTGGGGTTTCACCAGGGACTTGTGTTCGGTGGCGGATCCGGCGCCCTGCGGATCCTGTACAGGACCGCCCAGAGCAGCTATTGGGGCCTCATGCTGGAGCCGGCCTTCGGGGGTCGCGGAGAAGGATCCTATCTCGCGCTGGGTCTTGTGGGATACCGCTATCAGGCCCGCTACGTGTTCCTGGACCTTTTGCCCCTCATCTCATTGACCGACATCTGCGATTCCGTGGGGGATCCGGAAGAGGGTGGGTGTTCCAACGCAAGTTTCCAGGCGTCGTTCAAAGCGCGGGTGGGTGCGGTCCTGCGCTGGCGGTTCGTGCGCCTGGGCATCTCGTTGGAGACCATGCTCGGCAACAGCCAGACCATAGGCGCCCAGGTCTTCCTGGGCGTGGGTTTCTGATCGGCTTCCCGGTGAACACCAAGCAAAGAGAAGAATAAGAGGCGGCCCGGGCAGTCAGACCAGTCAGGCCAGTCAGACCAGTCAGACCAGTCAGACCAGTCAGACCAGTCAGACCGGGCCGCCTGGGAGAAGAATGTGATTCCGCGCCCGGGGCGGCGCGTTCGGCGCCCGTGGCGGCGGTTCACCGACTGTGGCGGTTTCCCGCTGGGGCGGTTCTGGGATTAGAGACACCGTGGCCCGCAATGCGGGCATACGAACGCGTCCGCATCGCGGACGTACAGACCAGCGAAGGCTTGCGGCGTCCCTGAAAGGGCCGCTGCAAGCCTGGTGAAGCGGAAAGACCCCTTTGTACTACAGCTCGGGCAGGGGTCCCGGCCTCGGCCCCGGCCCAGGGTCCGGCCCCGGAGCCGGGAAGGGCAGGGTCTCGTCGCCGGGGTGGGAGTCGGCCTGGACCTGGATCATCATCTCTTCATAGCGGGAGCACTTGATGCGCAGGGACTCGATCTCCTCGGTGAGGTTGGCGATCTTCTGCTGGAGCTCGCCGGCGTCGGGGTTGATTTCCAGGGTTCCGCTGCGGATGCGGGCCAGCTCCAGCTCCTGGCGGTTGACCATGCGGTAGGCGCTCTCGAGCTCCTCGCGCAGCTGGTCGCTCTCGTTCTGCAGGGCGTCGACGAAGGGGTCCATGCTGTCGATGATGTCCTGCTCGGGGTTCTTCCTCAGGTGATCACGCAGCTCCTCCTCCTTGGCGTGCAGCTCGTTCTCGACGTCGAGGATGCGGCCTCCGAGGCGGTTGATGTTCTCCTTGAGCTCGTCGATCTGGTGATCCCGGGACTGCAACTCGGAGGTCGCGATCTCCAGCTCCTTGCGGACCCGCGCGAGCTCCTCGTCGTCGCCGGACGCGGGCCCTTTGGGCGCCGCGGAGTCCTGGACGACCGCCATGGATCCGGTTCCCGGACGCCCCCCGGAGGAACGCTCGAGCTGGCGCTTCAGTTCGGCCAGGCGGGCCGGACCCCGGCCGCGGCCGAGGAGGACGCCGGCTAAAAACAGCAGGAGGCCACCGCCTGCAGCCATCGCCAATAACACGGGAAAAGTCAGGTTCATGAAAGTTCCTCCCCTATTTTCCACCGCCGGCGAGCCGGACCGTGGCCTTGCGCCATTGGCGCGAGGTCTGTTCGCCGTCACCGTCTTCGGGACCGGGCACGAGGATCCGGTAGGAGACCTTCCGCTGTGGGATGCCGGCGTCCTCGAGGACCTTGCGGATCGCCCGGGCACGTTTCTTGCCGAGCTTCTGGTTGCCTTCAGGGCTGTCGGCTTCGCCGGCGGCCACCTCGAGTTTGAAGCTGGCGTCCGGTTGTCCCTTGGCCAGTTGGGTGATCTCCTCTTTGACCTGCTTGGAAATATGTTGACTTCGGGCATCGAAAACGAGCAGAACCTCGGTGAGGTCGGTGGCCGGCTCCATGGCCATGGCGTCGACGGGTTCCATCGTCGGTGTGGCGTCGGCGGTGGGCGCCGGGACCGGCGGCTCGACCATGGCCGGCTCGATCATGGCCGGCTCGACCGGGTCGGGGACCGTCGGCATCGCAGGTTCGGGGCTCGGCGCCACGACGGTGCCGGGGCTTGACGGCTGTGAACCCGGGGCCGCTGCGGCCTTCGATGTGCCGTCACCGGACCTGGCGTCGGCCATCATCCAGAGGGAGACACCCAGCGATGCACTGCCCGAGAAGAAGAATATCAATCCAATCACGATGTTTTTCATGTAAATCCTCTATGCAACAGGCCGAAGCCAGAGCCATATTATAGAAAGTTTTTCGAATGCCACAAGAAACAGCTTACCAAACCGTGCTTTTTGATATTGACGGCACCCTGCTGATGGCCGGCGGGGCAGGGAGAAGCACCATAGACGCCATCGTGGAGGAGCACTACGGCGTGGCAAACGCCCTGTCCGACGTGAGGCTTCACGGCAACACCGATCCGTTGATCCTGGAGGAGGTCGCGAGGCGCCACGCCAGGGAGGAGTCCGAGGTGTTCCTGCCGGTGCTGCGCCGGAAGTTCCTGGAACGGATGCCCTCGGTGCTGGCGGACCGCTGCACCCTGCTGCCGGGGGTGCGCGAGTTCCTCGACCGCCTGCTGGCGCAGGGGGTTCCCCTGGGCGTGGTGACCGGCAACTATCTGGAGTGCGCGGCGGCCAAGCTCGAGGTCACCGGACTCTCGTCCTACTTTTCGATGCTCGTCACCGCCACGGACACGGCGCTTCGCGACGACATGGTCCGCCTGGCCGTGTCCCGCCTGTCACCGCTGACGGCAGATCGGATCTTATATGTAGGCGACACGCCCTGGGATGTGCGCGCGGCCCGGGCCTCCGGGTGCGGTTGCCTGGCGGTGTCCACCAGCCTGTATTCCAGGCAGGATCTGCACCGGGAGGGCGCCACGTGGATCGCGCCATCCCTGCGTCCTTTCTCGGGGGACGCATGGAAGTTCGCCTTCGCTGCGCCGGGGCCGGCGCCGTCCTGGGCGCCCGTGACGGCACCGTCGGTCCTTGGAGGTCGGTCATGAGGCTGCACAAGTTGGCTGTTTTTACGGTCCTCGCAATCATCCTGTCCATCGGCTGCAGCCGGAAGGACCCCGCACCGGAGGCCGGCGAGGGGCCACAGCTGGAGCTCCAGAAGGTCCAGGAGGGGACGGTGGTCAACCACACGTTCATGGCCATGGACACCCTGTACACCCTCAGCGTGGGCGTGCGGGGGCCGTGGAGTCCGGAGACGGCGGACCGGGTCCGCGCCGCCATGGGCCATGCCGAGGCCGCGGTGCGCACGGTGGAGTCGACCATGTCCTCGCACCTCGCCTCCGGCGACATCCACCGGCTCAACGTCGGCACCCGCGAGTGGGTCCAGGTGGAGCCCTCCACGATGGACGTGCTCGTGGCTGCCGTCCGCGTCGGGCATGGCACCGGTGGTGCCTTTGACCTGACCTGGCCGGCCCTGCGCCCGCTGTACCGCCTGAAGAACCCTCAATGGAAGCCGCCGACCGACGCGCAGATCGAGAAGGCCCTCCGCCTCGTGGACTTCCGCGCCGTGGAGCTCGACGTGCACGGCAGGCGGGCCCGCTTCACCAAGGCCGGGATGGCGGTGGATCTGGGCGGGATCGCCAAGGGGTACGCGCTGGATCTGGCCGCCGGGGCCCTGGCCCGCGACGGTTTCCTGGATCACCTGGTCAACGGTGGCGGTGACCTGCGTGTGGGCGGCGCGCGTCCGGACCGCAAGTGGCGGATGGGGATCCGCAGCCCGCGCAAGGACGGCATCTACAAGTCCGGCACGATCAAGGCCCCGTCCTTCGCGCTGGTCACTTCCGGCGACTACGAGCGTTTCCGCATGGTCGACGGCGTGCGGTACAGCCACATCGTCGACCCGCGCACGGGTCGCACCGCGCGCGGGGCCGTCTCCGTGACGGTCATCGGCCCCGACGGAATGCTGGCCGACGCGCTGGCCACCGGTCTGTTTGTTTTGGGCCCCGAAGAGGGCAGGAAGGCCCTCGTGCACTTCCCCGGCTACGAGGCCCTCTGGCTCGACGAGGCCGAGACCGTGCAGGCCACCGCCGGGTTCTTCGCAGCCTGGGACTGACACAACCCTCTTCAGTCGAAATCGAAATCGAAATCGAAATCGGGATCCGGTTGTGGGGATCCTTTTCACAGTTTATGTATTCCGATGTCAATCATAACTTCTTGCGACCACCCTGACCATCCCATAGTTATGGGTGGAACTTACCCGACATTGATGCTATAACCGGGCACGATCTGCTTGAATGGGCCGATCCAGAATATTTTAGAGGTAGGATTCAGATGAAACATTTTCTGTCCATGAATCGATTGTTGTCCGTCTTTCTTTTCTTCTCCTTTTTCCAGTCCTCCGTGGCCCTGGCCCAGTCCGATGTTCCTCCCTGGCGCCGCAGCGGCACCAAGGTCAAGGTCAAGGTCGAATCGGTGCCCTCGGGCGCCCAGGTCTACATTGAAGACAAAAAATGGGGTGTGGTCGGCAACACGCCCACCGAGTACATCCGGCTGCCCCGGAACAATTCGTACAAGCTCATCCTGAGCCACCCGGACATGGAAGACTTCGAGACCACGATCCAGCTCACCACCAAGTACACCAACAAGTTCAACTTCACGATGGTGCGCAAGATCTTCCCGGGCGTGCTCGAGTTCAAGGACTCCGGCACGGGCGGCTCCATCGGCGCCACCATCAAGATCGACGGCCAGGTCAAGGGCACGCTGCCGGCCTCGATCACGCTGCCGCCGGGCAAATACCAGGTCGTCATCGAGAAGGACGGCTACAATTCGTTCACCGACATGCTCACCATCGAGGAGAAGTCGACGCGCACCATGATGATCAACCTCGTGAAGATCGAGGAGCCCAAGGGCCGCCTGCTGGTCACCGCCGACATGGACAACTCCGAGGTCGAGATTGACAAGGAGAGCAAGGGGCGCACGCCGGTGCTGCTCGAACTCAAGCCGGGCAACTACCTCGTGGTCGTGAAGTTCCAGGAATACAAGTATCAGCAGATCGTCGAGATCAAGGCCAACGAGACCGCAAAGGTGCTCGCGATGCTCAAGCCCAAGGAAGCTGAGACGCCGATGGGCATGCTGACGGTCATCTGCACCACCGCCGGCTCCGAGGTCTGGATCAACGGCGAGAAGAAGGGCCTCACCCCGCAGACCCAGATGAAGCTTCCCGTGGGCCAGCACTTCGTCGAGGTCAAGAAGACCGGCTTCACCACCGCCCAGCGCACCGTGGTCATCAAGGCCAACGAGACCGTCCTCGAGAACTTCGAGCTCGTCGCGGCCCCCAAGGTCCAGCACGTGGGATCCCTGAAGATCACCACCGAGACCGATGCGAAGATCCTGCTCGACAACCAGCTCAAGGGCAAGGGCGCCTTCTCCCAGGAAAACGTGCCCGTGGGCACCTACCAGATCTTCATCGAGAAGCCCGGCTACAAGAAGGTCCAGCGCACCGTCGAGGTCACCGAGGGCAAGGTCACCAACCTGCACATCCCGCTGGAGCGCGCCGGTTCGATCAAGATCATCTCCAACGTCCCGGGCGCCCGCGTCATCATCGACAACCAGGACGTGGGCAAGGTCCCCCTGCTGGATCATGAGCTGCCCGTGGGCACCTACCGTCTCGAGATCGTCGCCAAGGGCTATCGCCCCTACACCCAGACCATCCGCATCGAAGGCGGGACCTCCGAGCCGGTCACCTACAACGTCAACCTCCTGACCCTCGGACCCACCCCCGACGAGGTCCGGCAGATGAAGAGCTCCCTGTCGGCGTTCGGCGCCAAGGTCATCCCGCCTCTGTCGTTCACGGCTTCGGCCGGCGTCGACTGGCCGTACTGGTTTGACTCCCGCCTGATGGTCGGCATCATGCGCAACGACAAGATCGGCATCGACGGCGGCGCCACGTTCCGCACGTACTTCAACATGACCGAGTTCCTGTTCAACCTGCGCGTGCAGTTGTTCCAGGGCGGACCGCTGACACTCGGCACCTTCACCGAGATCGGCGGAGGCATGGGCACCCAGGGCCGTGCGAATTTCACCTGGAACATCGGCGGCTCCGGTACGCTCTCCTTCCGCGAGAAGGTGAACCTGTCGATCAACGGCTATTTCAACACCTATCGTGACCGCTTCTGCCTCAGCTCCGAGCCCTCGGATCCCAACGATCCCCGCTCCGAGCCCAGCTTCTGCAACACCCAGAACCCCGATGACCAGATCAAGGGCTGGAAGGGCCACAGCCTGCGCGAACCCTACTGGGGCGTGCGCTTCATGTTCGACGCCGTGGTGGAGTGGGCCCTCGATGCCCGCTACAGCGTCTACGCCCGTCTCCACTGGGCGGCGATCCCGCTGAAGCCTTCGGACACGATCTACCGCCCGGCCTTCATGGATTATTACAACTCCACGATGATGCCGAAAAACGACCCGCAGTTCTACGGCGGCGTCGGTTTCCTGTGGAAATTCTGATCCCGGCCATCCCCACGGAAAAACGAATGAAAAAACTGATTCTTCTTTCCTTGTCCCTGTTTCCACTTTTCCTCGGTACGGTCGCCTGCGAGCGGCACTCCGACGCGGGCGCACCGCTGACGATGGAAGCCTGCGAACCCTACTGCGAGAAGCTCACCCAGTGTTCGGGCGACTCCATCAAGATGATGGCCAGCCGGCGCGGCGCCACCCAGGAGACGCTGGATGCCGCCAAGCACTTGTCCAGCAAGCGTTCCTGCCTGTCGACCTGCAGGTCCCAGATCCGCCCGGACAACCTGTTCCGGTTCCCCCAGTCCTTCAAGTTCTATCAGTACTTCCTGAAGGGACAGATGGAATGCATGGACCAGCCCGACTGTGCCAGGTTCACCGTCTGCCGGCAGGCCCAGCTCTCCCGGGCCATCGCCGAGTTTCCCATGGACCCGACCGACGGACGCCGGTGCGATGAAGCCTGCACCCGCATCAACGAGTGCGCCAATGTCCTGGTGCCGCGCATCTACATCGCGGAGTTCGACAAGATGCCGCTGGATCGCCAGGCGGAGATGATCCGCCGTCACGGGGATCGCGACCGCTGCCTGCACTCCTGCCGCTACGCCAGCATCAAGAACCGACTCGACAAGAAAAAAATGACCTCCACCATTGATGAAAACTGGGAGGATCTGCAGCCGTTCATGCAGTGTCTGGCGCACACCGATTGTGTCAAGTACACGCAGTGCATCACGGCCCAGACTTCCGGTACCAACTGACACGCGGGTTTCCCATGGCCGATTTCGTTCATCTGCATCTGCATTCCCAGTACAGTCTGCTCGACGGCGCCATTCACCTGAAAAAACTGTTTCCAGCTTTGAAGACCATGGGAATGGACGCCGTGGCGTTGACCGATCACGGCTACATGTACGGGACGCTGGACTTTTATCTGCGCGCGAAAGCTGAAAACGTCCATCCGATCCTGGGGTGCGAGACCTACATGGCCCGCGGGAGCCGTCTCCAGAAGGAGACCCGCGAAAATTACCATCTGGTGTTGCTCGCACGAAACCAGCAGGGGTTGGCCAACCTGCAGTACCTGGTGTCCATGGCCAGCCTCGAGGGTTTCTATTATTCCCCGCGCATCGACCACGACCTGCTGCGCGAGCACAGCGCCGGGCTCATCGGGCTTTCGGCCTGCCTGGGCGGGGAGATACCGCGGACATATTTTGCATCCGGCTACGATGCCGCCAAGGAGATGGCCCGCAAGTATGCCGGCACCTTCGACGAGAAGTCCTTCTACCTTGAGCTGCAGCACAACACGCTGCCAGAGCAGGATGAGATCAATGACGTGCTGATCCGCATCTCCCGGGAGACCGGCATCCCGCTGGTGGCGACCAACGACTGCCACTACCTCAAGCGCGAGGACGCGCGCAGCCAGGAGATCCTGATGGCGATCTCCCAGCGCAAGCGGCTCTCCGACGAGGGGCGCCTCAAGCACGACGTCGATGAATACTTCCTGAAGTCCCCCGAGGAGATGATCGAGGCGTTCTCGGCGGTTCCCGAGGCCATCGAAAACACCGTGCGCATCGCCAACCTGTGCCAGGTGGACATCCCCAACAACAGGACCGCCAAGACGCCGATCTACTTCCTGCCGGACTTCCCGACACCGGAGAACATCGACCAGAGCGAGTGGCTGCGACGGGAGGCCGCCGTCGGCCTGCACCGGCGGTTCGAAGAGATCGAGCGGCGCAACGACTACCCGATCGACCGCGCCGTGTATGAGGCGCGCCTCCAGTTGGAGCTCGACGTCATCATCAACATGGGGTTCGCCGGGTACTTTTTGATCGTAGCGGACTTTATTAACTGGGCAAAAGACCATAAAATACCGGTGGGGCCGGGCAGGGGCAGCGGCGCCGGTTCCCTGGTGGCCTATTCAGTGCGCATCACCGATCTGGATCCGCTGCGGTACGATTTGCTGTTCGAGCGCTTCCTGAACCCGGAGCGCATCTCGATGCCTGACTTCGACATCGACTTCTGCCGCAACCGCCGCGACGAGGTCCTCGGCTACGTCCGTGACAAGTACGGCGAGACGCGGGTCGGGCAGATCGCCACGTTCTCCACGCTGAAGAGCCGCGCCGTGGTGCGCGACGTGGGCCGCGTGCTCGGCTTCCCCCTCGAACAGATCGACCGGATCGCCAAGTTGGTGCCCACGGATCCCACCGACTCCAAGCTCACCCTCGAGGTCGGCATCGCGCAGGAGCCGCGGCTGCGTGAGATGGCCGCCGAGGATCCGAAGGTCGCGGACCTGCTCGAGACCGCGATCAAGCTCGAGGGCATGTACCGGCATCCGGGCGTCCACGCAGCGGGCGTCGTCATCGCCGACAAGGACATCTGGAACGTGGTGCCTGCCTTCCGCGGACGCGTGGACATCAAGGGCGAGAGCGCCATGCAGATCCCGATCGTCACGCAATACGACAAGGACATGGTCGAACTGTCGGGGCTGGTGAAGTTCGACTTCCTCGGGCTCGATAACCTGACCAAGATCGCCGACGCCGAGCGACGGATCAACGAGGATCCGGAGCGCCAGGGCGAGCCGTTCTCGATCGATGCGATTCCGCTTAACGATTCGGCCGTGTTCGAGATGCTCTCCCGGGGCGAGACGGGCGGCGTCTTCCAGATGGAAGGCGAAGGCTTCACTCGCTTCCTGCTGCGCCTCAAGCCCGACCGCTTCGAAGATCTCATCGCCGCGGTGGCGCTCTATCGTCCCGGGCCCCTCAACGGCGGCATGGTGGACACCTACATTGAATGCAAGCACGGCCGCAAGCCCGTGGAGTACCTGCATCCGATCCTGGAGGAGAACCTCCGCGAGACCTACGGGGTCATCGTGTACCAGGAGCAGGTCATGCAGTCGGCGCGCACCATGGCGGGCTTCAGCCTCGGAGAGGCCGACATGATGCGCCGGGCCATGGGCAAGAAGAAGCCCGAAGAGATGGCCAAAAAGCGCCTGGAGTTCATGGACGGAGCCCTGGCGGCCCATCCGGGGGTGGTCACCCAGGAACAGGCGCAGGCGGTCTTTGAAAAAATCGAGTTCTTCTCGGGATACGGCTTCAACAAGAGCCACAGCGCGACGTACGCGCTGATCGGCTACCAGACGGCCTGGCTGCGCTGCCACTGGCCCGTGGAGTTCATGGCCGGCATCCTCAGTTGCGAGCGCTCCAAGCCCGAGCGGGTGATGCGCTTTTTGAACATCGCCAAAAACATGGGGTTGAGCGTCCTGCCGCCCGACGTCAACCAGAGCGACGAGGACTTCACCATCGTCCGCGACGCCAACGGGCAGAAGGTCATCCGCTTCGGCCTGAGCGCGCTCAAGGGCGTCGGCGAGGTCGCCGTGTCCTCGATGATGCAGGTCCACGAGACGGATCCGTTCAAGTCCCTGTGGGACGTCTGTGAACGCGTGGATTCGCGCAAGGTCAACAAGTCCGTGCTCGAGACGCTGATCAAGGCCGGCGCGATGGATTCACTCACCGAGCTTCCGCCCGAGCGCGGGCGTCCGGCGATGCTCGCCGAGCTCGAGAACGCCATGAAGGTCGGCCAGCGTGTCCAGAAGGACAAGAACAGCAAGCAGATTTCGCTCTTTGAGATGATCTCGGCCGACGAGATGCCCGCCGAGCCGGAACTGAAACTGCCTGACGTGGACCCGTGGTCCAAGATGGAGATGCTCAACCAGGAGAAGGACATCCTGGGCATGTACGTCTCCGGTCATCCCCTGGATTCCTTTTTGGCTGCGGGCAAAAAAGAAGGCATCAAGCGCGAGTGGACCCATACGGTGGGCGAGCTCGACGAGATCGAGGCGCCGGCCGACATGGAAGAAGACGGCCGCCACCAGGTGTACGACGTCACCACGCTGGGCGTCATCTCCGAGGTGATCGACCGGCGCACCAAGGAAGGCAAGCAGCGCTACCTGCAGGGCGAGATCGACGGCATGGACGGGCTGCTCCAGTTTCACATCGGCTCCAAGAATGTGGAACGCCTGGAGAAGAAACTGGCCCTGGGCGAGCCGCTGCTGTTCACTGGAAACATGGAGATTTCCCGCGACCGGGACGGCAACGCGCGCAAGACGTTCCGGCTCTCGGAGGTGGAGCGCCTGACGGTGGCCCGTCAGAAGGATGTCAAGTACATACAAATCGATGTTGATCTGCATCGCGCGGAACCGGCGATCCTGAAAGGGCAATGGATGGACAAATTGTTCCAGGTGGGCCGCGCGCATCCGGGGCAGGTCCAGATCGTGTTCCGATGCACGCTGCCGCCGCGCTGGGAATCCCTCGTGGTCGTTCCTGTGAAGGTCGACCTCAATCACCAAGTGACTTCGTTCCTCGAGCAGACCTTCGGGGAGCGGTCGGTGGTGTTCCAGCGCCGCAAGCCCAAGCTCGCCAAAAGCCACTGATTTGAAATTCCGATAATCGATATTATGTCAACTCGACGTGTGTGGCAAAATCACCCGCCATAGTTGGACTTTCCATTCAAGCGAATTCAATCCACAGGTTCATCCACGCCATTTCGCCCTTTCCTGTATTTTGTCTTTTATGTCTTTTCCGTGTGCTCTGCGTAATCCGTGGTTAAAAATTCTTCTTTGCGTTTTCACCAGGTAAAAATCTTCTCCGCCTGCTTCCTTCCTTTCTCGACTCCGTGGTACAACATTCGCCATATGAGCATGAACGCCTCCTCCCTCGAAACCTGGTACCTCCAGCTCACCGATCGCTGCACGAATGCCTGCCCGCACTGTTTTTCTTCGTGCTCGCCGGCGGGACGCGCAGTGGTGCCCTTTGCGCTGGTCCGCAAGTGGATCCACCACATGTCCGTGATCGCGGCCAAGCGGATCGTCTTCACGGGCGGAGAACCGTTTCTCTATTTCCCGATGCTGCGAAACCTCGTGCATGAAGCAGCCACGCGCAACCTCTGGCCGGCCGTCTGGACCAACGGCTACTGGATCACCGGCACCGAGGAGTTTCGCCTGACGCTGCGCTATCTGGCCGACGTGGGCCTGAAGCAAATGATCCTTTCCGACGACGCATACCACGGCGTCACCACGTTTTCGGCCTTTGCTGACCAACTGGCGCCGCTGGCCGCCGAGCTCGGCGTGGACCTGCGATGGGCGCGCATCGAGCCCAAGAATCCATCGGCCCCGCCGGATTATTTATTTGCCGATCATCATGTCCTCGCCGGACCGCTGATGTTCCGCGGGCGCGCGGCCATGGAATGCACCGCCCACCAGATGCGATGGAGCCTCGCGGACTTCGACGCCTGCCCGTTCCTGTCGTTTGAGTCGCCCAAGAGCCTGTATATCGACGTTCGTGGTTTCCTGAACATCTGCCCCGGGTTTCCCCTGGCGGACATGAAGATTGTGTCGTTAAAGAAATTCTTTATGGATTTCGAACTTGAAAAGCACTCCGTGGCCCACGCCATCGCCACAGGCGGCCCTGCCCGTCTCGCTGCCCAACTGGGCGTTGCCGATGAAGACGGCTTCGTGGACTTCTGCCACGCCTGCTGGGCCCTTCGGCATGGTCCGTCAACTCAGGGAAGATAGCGCAACAGGTTCTTGAAGAAGTCGGCTGCATACCACAGCAGGACCAGGTATGCGCCACGTCCGACCAGCGTGTAGATCAGAAACTTCCTCAGGCCAAAACGGGTGGCCCCGATGACGACGCTGATGATTTGGACTGGAAGAAAGGGGATGACATTGGCCACGATCACAATGGCTCCGCCGTAGCGGTCCATGGAGCGCTTGGTCTTGGTAAAACGCTCCTCGGCATATCGCATCAGAAGGCCCTCGCCCACGAGGCGCCCCATCAGATAGTCCAGGGCCAGCCCGAGGACCGACGAAAACAGCATGATCAGGATGACGAGAGCAGGTGAATGCTCCAACGCCAAATAAAAAAAGAAAACGGCTTCAAGCGGAATCAGGATGAAGAACAAGGAGCCGAAGAAGCCAGCGTAGGCCAGGCCCAGCAGGGTCCTGTCGGAAATCTGATCGGCGATATGAGAATAAACGGCCCACACCGTTGCGTTTCTGCGCATCAATTGAACCAGATCGTCGCGGAAGATCAGAAACAGCACGTAGAGGCCACCGAGGACAGCCAACCAGAAGAACAGTCTTCCCAGGCGATTCTTCTTTTTTTTGCGGGAATTCTCGGAAGGTGCGCTCATGTCATGAATACGGCGGTGACGCCGTCGCCACCTTCGCCCGGGACCCCGGGGCGGAACGACGCGACATAGGAAGAAGTGCGCAGGTGTTCACGAACGGCGCTGCACAGCAGGCCGCTGCCGTAGCCGTGGATCAACAGGAACCCCGCCTGGTTGTCCCGGAACAGGCGGTCGAGGTGGCGCTCCAGGGCCAGCAGCGCAGGTTCCACGCGCTGTCCGCGCAGGTCCAGGGCGTTGGCGGGCGCCAAAAACGGCTCCTTGGACGTGCCGTCCTCCGGCGCCTCGGACAGGGACTCCGGAGTCGTCGCCGGCTTCGGGGCCTTGGGCTTGGCGGCGCGCGGCTTCTTCGCGGCCTCTTCGGAGCGTACTTCCAGATCGTCAAAGGCCAGCTGGGTCACGAGGTTCCCGGCCCTCGCCTTCACCATTAATTTTTTATGGTCGACCTCAAGGATCTCGACGACATGCCGCAGGGAGCGCGAGTGGTGTTTCTGTCCGGGCGCCAGGGTCTGCGGATCCGGCGCGGGACCGGCATCGCGGCGCTCGATGGCGTCAAGCTCCGTGTTCACCTTCGCCAGGCCGGCCGCCAGCACGGAAGGATCAGCCTCCGGCGCCTTGGCCTTCTCGGTCAGACGGGCGATGACCGTGCGGCACTTGTTCAGATCCTGCATGGTCTTGTCCAGCGTGTTTCTGCGGACCTCGCGAAGCTCGCGATCCAGGCGCGCACGCTCCTTCTCGACCTCGGCAGCCTTGCGGGCCAGCTCGGAGCGCTCCGTCCGGAGGGCCTCC
>JAHITJ010000216.1 GCA_018817795.1 Myxococcota bacterium
ATTCTCAACCGTTGTTACGAAAAATCATTCGCCTATGTCCATAATGATCTTGCCCTGGTGCCCTCATTCCTACGGTTGACAAGCGACGCCGTTCGCGCTTTGATCGGCGCATGCGAAAACGACTGTCAATTCTGATCCTTTTATCTCTTCTCTTGTCCACCCTCGCCTGCGCGGGCGGACGGGAACCCAGGTCCGACGCCGGCACTGACGTGACAGAAGATGTCACCTCCTCCTGCACCGAGAGCATCGACTGCGACGACCGGAACCCCTGCACCAACGATTTCTGCACCTCCGACGGCGTGTGCGAGAACATCCCCAACACCAACCCGTGCGAGGACGACGACCCCTGCACCGGCGACACCTTCTGCTCCGACCGGACCTGCGGCGGCTTCGAACGCTGCTGCGCCGACACCATCGACAACGACGGAGACGGTCAGGCCGACTGCGCCGATCCGGACTGTTCCCTGGAACCGGAGTGCCTCGGCGAGTGTCCCGTGGTGGACGTACCCGAGCCGGTCTCGCTCTCTCCCCTGGCGGGCGAGGCAGGCGGCACCTACGAGACCACCGGCGTCAACGGCTTCACCGACGACTACGTGACCAACGCCGCAGGTGCACTGAAGGTCGGCACCCGTCGCGAGTGGGGAGGCACCATCATCTTCTACGGCATGGTCAACGGGACCGCGGGGCTCAATGACACCAACACCATCGACGCCAACGACACCGGACGGGAGGTCCAGGTCGCCTTCTACGACCCCGATCGCGCCATGCAGAATTGCGCCCACGATGCCTCCTGCCGCACGACGCCGACGGAGTGCGCCAACAGCATCACCTATCTCGGGTGGAACCCCGTGCAGGGCGGCAACCGCTGCAACAACGGGTCGGACGTTGAGACCGTGGACTTCACCGACGGGCGGCTGAGCATCTCGACCAACCCGCTGCACTGGAATCCCAACTGGGACCGTGAGGACTGCGTCTCGGACGCCTGCGGCAATCCGGCGCTCGCCTTCCTGCGCTCCGACGTGCGGGTCGTCCAGACCCTGCGTTTCATCTCCTATCATATCGTCGAGCTCGACTATACGATCGAGAACCTCGGCGACCTCGACCACGCATCCACCGCCCACGAGCTGCCCACGGTATACACCGCCAACGGCCAGAACGGCCCTGACCTGTGGCGCCTGTTCGCCTCCGACGGGACCGAGATCGCCATTGACATCCCGGCCAACGACGGCTTCTACTACCGCAACTTTGACAGTCCCGGCGGCTGGGTGACCCTGCAGGACGACGGCCTCACCTACGGTGTCGGGCTCTACTACGAGAACCACCTCACCGCATTCCAGGGCTGGCAGAACCGCGCCCTCCCCTTCAATAATTTCCGCGCCATCTTCCCCTTCGCGATCCCGGCCCACGGCACCGTCCGGGCGCGTTCATACCTGCTCATCGGAGCCCGGGGGACCATCGAGTCCAACGCCGCGTGGCTGGACGCGAACCTGCCCCCGTTCGGCGTGCTCGACAGCCCCTCACCGGACCAGTCCGTGGTCGGAGACACCCTCTCCGTTCAAGGCTGGGCGCTGGACAACCGGGGGGTGGTCTCAGTAGAAGCCGTGATCGACGGCGGCCTGCCGGTTCAACTCACGCCCGGCAGCGATCGGGCCGACGTCTGCGCGGTCTATCCCGGTTATTCCGACTGCCCCGCAGTGGGCTACACAGGTAGTCTCGACCTCTCCCCCCTGGCCTTCTGCAACCATTTGCTGGAGATCCGCGCGATCGACACCGACGGCAACACCCGCGTCATCGCCCGCCGGAGATTCTCCCGGGCCGCTGCCCGCTGAAGACACACAGTGCAGTAAGACGATCGTGGTTGACCCATATACTGGATTGCCGTATTGTTTCGGCGCACCGGGGCCGCGTTCCGGATTCGCCAGAAAGGCCTAAAATCGATGGATACGCACGTCTGGACATTCCTTCTCATCGTCGCGCTGTTCTCCGCAGTGGGCTATTATCTTCTGAAACGTTACGCAGCCTATCACGTCAACAGAAAAACGCAGAAAATGATTGAGGATTTCCGTCGGGAAGAGGGTATCGACACCGAAGACAAGCCTGTCTCCGTCGTCGAAAAGGAGCTGCTTGCCGGCCTCGGAAAGAAGCCTGCCGCCCCTGCTGAAACAACCGAAAAGACTGAGCAGGCCAAAGAAAAATCCGGTGAAGTCGATGACTAGGATCATCGCGCTCGGCTCTTCGCAGCCCGCACTGACCGCCCACGCCCTGTATCCCTACCGCAACCTGTTCCGTGGAAAGGCGCACGAGGGCCCGTACTCCTGGGGCCTGGCCATGTGTCGCCCGCCCGACGAGATCGAACACAAGCGCCGCCCACTGCAGATGGATGAAGTCGACCTGTTCGAGACCATCCAGCACTGGCATCCCGAGTACGGCCTGGCGCACATCCAGATCGCCCACGAGAGCCGCCCGCCCGGCGACATTTCGCCGTTCCGCTATCGCAACTGGTTCTTCTCCATGCTCGGCGGCAGCTCCCGCCACGCCCGGATGAAGGAATGGCTGCAGAGCTCGATCAAGGGTGACCTGCGCTGGAACATCCCGGGCAACACTGAACAGGAGCTCGTGTTCCACCTGTTCCTGGTCTTTCTCAAGGAGACCTGCCAGCTGGGCGCCTACGACTGCGATCACCAGGCCGTGGCCATCGCGCTGGCCCAGACCTACCGCAACTGGCGTCAGATGGCACGCGACGTCGAGGAGGAACTCATCCCGGCGGTCCTCACCGTGACCAACGGACGCATGCTCATGGCCTATTGTTCCCAGGACGACATAGGCGGCTACCGGCATGTCCAGGGGATCCACGATCCCTGCCCCTACTGCAGGGACCACATCCACCGCGAGGATCGCGAAAACACCCATCCCCATCTTGACACGGTCCTGATCGTCGGAGACCTGCAAACGGCGCCCGCAGCGAGGGGACTCTCCCCGATTCCACGGGATCAGGTCCTGTTCTATCATTCCAACCACCTCGAGTGGATCCCCGTGTAGACAGGCATGCCCCGTCCATCGGTCTCCATCCCGCTCTCCCTGCTGGCACTGATCATCTCCATGATGCTGGTCCGCTTCATGCCCTCCCCCTGGTGGCAGCGCATGCTCGGCCCCCTGTTCTTCTGCATCGGTCTGTTCGCATGGATCGGCCTCGGCGCGGCCGCCTCGCGCTGCCGCCGGGAGGCGCTGCGTCCCTGGATCCTGCTCCTCGGTGCATGGCTGCTCTTCGCCGTCCTGCGCTGGCGTTTCCCGCCGATCCTGCCTCCGCCACAGGAGCCCTTCCTTGAAAAGCTCCCCGTGCGGCACCTCGACTGGCACACGCTGCTGTTCGCGTGGCTGCCCCTGTCTGCCTTCCTGCATGCGCTGTCGGACTTTTCACGCCGGTTCACCAAGGAAATCTTCGTGCGGGACCGTCCCCGATACGGGATGATCGCCGTTCTCGGACTCTGCGCGGCGCTTCCGGGCGCGGCCCGCCCCCTGCCACCGCTCGATTTTTGGTTCCTGCTCCCGATTTTTCTCGTGGCTGTCATCGCTTTTTCATTGCCCGCACTTGCACATTCCTCCGACAGAATGTAAAGTTTAGCCGCTTTTCGAGGACCCATTCCCATGTTCCCATCGGTGGATCTCTTTTATCTGGACAAACCCTCGCTGATCGGCTCGATCAAGATCCTGATCGACGTGGGGCTCGTCGCCTTCATCCTGTACCGGTTCTTCCTGTTCCTGCGGGGGACCCGTGCGAGCCTGATGCTCGTGGGATTGCTGCTCGTGCTCTCCGCCGCCTGGGGCGTCTCGTATTACATGGATCTCTTCACGATCCAGTTCCTGCTCTCGAGCTTCCTGAACTACTTTTTCCTTTTCCTGATCATCATCTTCCAGGTGGAGATCCGCAGGTTGCTCACGCACGTGGGCAGCGAAATGTCACTGTTCTCCGGCGGCGACAGCGGCTTCGAGGCCCTCGACGAGCTGCTCGAGAGCCTGGAGCGCATGGCCGCGATGCGCACCGGCGCGATCATCGTGCTCGAGCGCAGCGCGATCATGGACGATACAGTCTTCTCCGGCGGCGAGGTCATCGACGCGCTGGTCAGCAAGGAGTTGATCTGGTCGCTGTTCCACGAGGGCTCCGAGAATCCCCTGCACGACGGCGCGATCGTGATCCGCAAGAACCGGGTCTACAAGGCCGGCGTCATTCTGCCGATGTCTGACAACAAGCAGCTCGACAGCCGCTACGGCACGCGCCACCGCGCCGCCCTGGGCCTGACTGAGAACACCGACGCGCTGACCATCGTCGTGTCCGAGGAGCGCGGGACCATCAGCCTGTGCGACAAGGGACTGATCGTCCCCATGGAGAACACCATGAGGCTCCGCAACGAGCTGCTGCGCCTGATGCGCAAGCAGAACCTGACGCCCGCCCGCTGGTGGCGCAAGAGCAAGACGAGCGGGAAAGGATAGATGGCAGTGCGACGCTTCCTGGCGCTCTTCACCCACAACTGGCAGCTCAAGATCTTATCCCTGCTGATCTCCGTCGCCCTGTTCTATTTCGTCCGCAGCGACAAGGACTCCGAGGGAACGCTCGTGGTCGACATCCAGTACGTCAACCCGCCCAAGGATCAGGTCCTGCTCAATGAGTTGATCCACTCCGTCAAATTGAGCATCCGAGGTCCCTGGATGGGCGTGCGCAAGCTCGACGGGGAGACCTGGCACCGCAAACTGACCGTCGATCTCTCCAGCCTGAAGGGCGACCGTGTCGACCTCGACTCCACCATGTTCGGGCTGCCCAAGGGCATCCGCATCACGAACATCATGCCGCAATACCTGCCGATTCGCCTGGAGCAGCGCATCACCCGAACCGTCCCGGTCACCCTCAAGCTCGAGAACAACCCCAACTTCCACGTGACCGAGACGGCCATCGACCCCAACAAGGTCAGGATGTCGGGCCCCAAGACGCTGGTGCTGTCCTTCCCGTCCCTGCCGCTGCCCTCCTACGCCATTCAGAAGGAGGGGTCCCAGGAGTTCACGCTTCCGCTGCCCGAGCTGCCCCCCAACATCGAGATCCTTCCCAACGTCAGGGAGGTCAAGGTCCGCATCGTGGCCGAGAAGTCCTTTGCCGCCCGCCAGTACTCCCGCATTCCGATCACCGTCAAGGGGTACAAGGGGAAGTACACCCTCGAGCCCAAGACCGTTGATGTGGCGGTCGAAGGCTCCACCAAGGGCATGCGGAACTTCACCTCGGCCTCCATCGTCCCGGTGGTCGATCTGAGCAAGAAGACGACGGAGCAGGAGTTCTACGTTCCGGTCACCCTGCAGAAGCTCCCGTCCGAATTCCATGTCCGCGTCCTCCCGTCCCAGGTGAAGGTCCGACTTCTCCCCTGAAGAAAAGAATCTGGATTAACCACAGAACACACGGAACACGCGGAAAGAGCAAGCACGTGAGGGTTCGACGGGTCCGATGCGTCTGAGTTGTCGTCAGGTCCTTCCACTTCAGTGTGCTCCGTG
>JAHITJ010000217.1 GCA_018817795.1 Myxococcota bacterium
CGGGCGCAGGAGCCGGAGCGGGCGTACCCTCGGGGGTGGCAGGTTCCGTCGCAGGCGTGGCGTCGGCGGTCGGAGCCGGCTCCGGCGCGGGAGCCACCTCACCCTCAGGGGTGGCAGCTTCGGCCGCAGGCGTGGCGTCGGTGGTCGGGACGGCCGGAACCGCGGTGCCATCGGTGGTGCCGCCGAGCTCCTCGTCGATGATCTGATGCACCGAAGGCGCCTCCTTGGAGGCACGCTTCAGGCGCTCGGAGCCCGTGCGCGAGGACGACCACGACAGGACCAGGGAGAAGACCATGAACAACGTGGCCAGGATGGTGGTCAGCCGGGTCATGAAGTTGCCCGCGCCCGTGGACGTGAACATGCTCTGGGAAGCGGCGCCGCCGAAGGCCACGCCCATGCCGCCGCCTTTACCGGCCTGCAGCAGGACGACCATGATCAGCAGTAAACAAAGAACGATGTACAAAACTTGAATAACAGCAAATACCCATTCCATGGAGCAGGTACCTCCTTAAGGGCAACCCTTCTACCCCAACTCATGTGGAAAGAAAAGCTGAAAAGGGATGACCTCAGGAAATAAAAAGGATATAAATAATAAGCAACCATGCCGGGCGCAGGTTCGTGACAGAATCATGACGCAACGTGTCAAAGTTTTTGAAATAATTCACTTTTAATGGAATACACGTTCTGATACATTCGCGGCGTCGCCGGCGTCCAGAAGCCCGGTGTCCACCGGAAAGGTCAGTTTGTTTCGGATGTTTTCGCGGTTTTTGTCCCTGGGTTTGATGTGGGCGGTTGTCAGTATTATCTGCTTCGCGCGGGTGGAGCCGAGCGCCGCCAATCCGGTTGATTTATTCGGGGCCGGTGCCGCGTCCGGCGGCTCCGGTGACGCCGTCACCGCCACGTGCGTCGGCGCCGAGTGCCTTTACTTCAACCCCGGTTTCCTGTCGCTGGACTCCGGTCCCCGCCTGATGGTTGGTGTGACCGGACAATTCTCCTCGTTCTCGACGCCTCAGGGCACCGTGAGCATCAATGACCCCTTTTATTCGCATGTAGGCGCCTCCGTGCTGCCCCCGTTCGGAGGCTTTCTCAAGGACCGCCTCTGGTTCGGCATCTATATCGCCGCCCCCAGCCGCGAGATTTCCTGGGTGCGGATGCACACGCCCTCGGAGCCGTTTTATCCTTATTATGAGAACCGCAGCCAGCGGTTGATGATTATACCCGGCCTCTCCTATAAAATTTTGGATTCGGCCGTGCTGGGTCAATGGGCGCTGGGGCTGGGTGTGAATTATTTCGCAGGCTTCGACGGCGGCATGGTCGGCACCGAGGGCGCCACCCGCGCCATGGAGGCCCGCGTCGCCTTCGAACTCAAGGGCCTCTTCGGCCTAAACGCCGGGCTGGCCTGGCGCCGGGGCCCCTGGTCGGCCGGTGTCACCTACCGGCAGGCCTTCGGCGTGGACTTCCACACCGTGGCGTTCAACCATGTGGCTGGCACCGACATCGACATGGAGATCACCTCCCAGGCGCTGTATTCACCTCACACGTTCCAGTGGGGCGGCGCGTACCGGGCCGGCGCCACCACGTTCTCGCTGGATGTCGTCGAGCAGTTGTGGTCGTACTGGAACGGCCCCTACGTGGACCTTCGCAGCCAGATGCCCATGGTCGGCGAACTGTCGGGCGTGATCCCGTACAACAGGTTCCGCAACACCCTGGGCTTCCGCGCCGGGCTGGTCCACCGCTACTCCGACGCCCTCACGTTCCGGGGCGGGCTGGGCTTCGACCCCTCCTTCGTGGTCACGGCCCAGACGGGCATCACGAACCTCCTCGACGCCCACAAGCTCACGTTCTCCGGCGGCGTCTCCTGGAACCTCAGCCGGTCCCTCACCCTGCACGCTTTCGGCCGGCTCCAGTTCCTGCTCCCGGTCACCCACCGCAAGAAGACCACTGAGATCACCTGCTCGGCCGAGGTCCCGGACGAGAGCTCCGACCACCTGCTCGACGAGTGGCCCTGCGATCCCGATGATCCGACCACCGAGGGGTTCCAGACCTCCAATCCCGGGTATCCGTCGGTGACGGCTTCGGGCTTCGTGTTCATGACCGGCCTGACCCTGGAGGTGCTGCCATGAGACGCGGGACCGCCTTGGCCGTCTTCCTGCTCTGCTCATTGTGGCTGGGCACGGCCTTCGCGCAGGCCCCCCAGGACCTGTTCGGGCTCGACACGCGCGGACAGGGGACCGCCGGGGCCTCCCTGGTCACCGATCCCGCACCCTGGGCCGCGGCGCTGCACAACCCCGCCGCCCTGGGCGATCTCTCGAAGATGCAACTGGGCTGGGCCTACGGCTACGGCTACTTCGGCCTGCTGCAGGTCAACGCCCAGGACGCGGGCGTCCTCGACGCGCGCGGCGTGGATCTCGGCCTGGCGCTGCCCCTTGGGCGCTTCTGGAAGAAGCTCCCGTTCCCGGCCGGCGTGGGCCTGTCGCTGCACATCCCCGATCAGTTCGTCGTGCGCATGCAGGCGATCCCGGCCTCGGAGCCGCGCTACATCCTGCTGGACAACTATCCCCACCGCCTCGAGACGGCCCTGTCCGTGGGCGCCACCCCGTGGAAGTTCCTGCAGGTGGGCTTCGGCCTGCAGATGATGGTGCACCTGCAGGGCGACAACCTGCGGGTGGGCATCGGCGCCAAGGCCGGGCGCAAGTTCGGCGAGATGATGGTGGACACGACCATCCCGTACGGCGTCGTGCCGCAGGGCGGCGTGATCCTGCGCGGCTCATTTTTGCCTGGTGCCCTGTCGACGCTCAAACTGGGCCTGTTCTGGCGCGAGCCCTACACCCTGCGCGTGAAGATGAACATCGTCGCCGACGTCGACATCACCGGCGTCGTCTCCGGCGACACGATCCTGTTCCTCAAGATGATCGACCACTACACGCCGCGCAAGTTCGCCCTGGGCGCGTCCTGGAGCCTGCCCGACGTCCTGGACCTCTACGCCGGCATCGACTTTCTGCAGTGGTCGGCCTTCGACGGCGGCATCTCCGAGTACCGCATGCGCCTGGACTTCGGCATCAACCCGCCGCTGGTCGAGATCCAGTATCCCGGGGACAACTTCCGTGACGTGTCCGTGCCGCGCGCGGGACTGACCCTCCACGCGGGGCCGGTGTCCTTCTCGGCCGGCTATGCCTTCGTGCCCACGCCCGTGCCCGCCCAGGAGGGGCTGGCCACGCTCATGGACAACGACCGGCACGTGCTCGGCCTGGGGATCGGGCTCAAGCTGGCCGACGGGTTCTCCCTGTGGCCGCACCCGCTCCGCCTGCAGTCCGCGTTCCAGTACCACCAGCTCGTGGACCGCACCGACTTCAAGGTCAACGCCACGCTGCCGGCGGTCAACCACCGTGGCTCCCTGCTGCACTTCACCCTGGGTTTCGAAACGGAGTTCTAGAAGATGAAGCGACTCTTCCTCCTGCTCGCCCTTTTCGTCTCCTCCTGCACGCTGGACACCCAGACCGTGTACTCCGGCGTCGGCATCGTCACCGGCGTCGCCCCCTTCGAGGAGAAGGGCCCCCTCGAGATCTGCGTGGCCACGCACCGCATCACCCCGCCCGGAGGAACCCTGGGCGGCTTCTGCCAGAAGCTCGACGCGCCGACGCTGGAGAACTGCAGCTCCGACGCCGACTGCGCCGGTCGCGAGGGCTGCGTGTGCGGCAAGTGCACGGTGAAGTACTGCACCCGCTCCGACGAGTGCCCGGACGACATGACCTGCGACTTCCAGAACTCGCGCTGCGTGCTCAAGTGCCGCAGCGACTGCGAGTGTCCCGGCCCCAACGGCCGCTGCGACCTGGGGATCTGCCAGCAGATGTGCATCATCGACGGTGAGTGCCAGGCCGGCGAACTGTGCTCGGTCAACCGCGCGCGCTGCATCACCGCCCCCTGCGCCATCGACTCCGACTGCTTCCCGGACGAGGAGTGCGTGATCCAGGTCGAGCCGCGCCTGCTCAACGAGCCTTCACCGCTGGTGGGCACCGACGGCATCCTCTACCTGTTCGTCGAGATGAACCAGGGCGCCCTGGAGCGGTCGGTCATCTTCCGGGCCACCTCCAACGACGGCATCATCTGGCACATGACGCCCCCGGCCCCCGTCCTCGAATCCGAGCCCGCGGACAACTACCACATCGGCGCGCCCACGGTGATCCTGCTCTCCGGCCGCTACGTGATGTACTTCGAGATCAACCGCGGCGCCTCCATCGGCCGCGCCGTCAGCGACGACGGCCGACGCTGGACCCGCGACGGCACCCCCGTGATCACGCCGGCCGCCGACGAGACCGCCGTGCGCGCGCCCTCGGCCGTCCTCGACCCCCAGTCGGGCCGCGTGCGGCTGTACTACCAGGTCGGCGACGGCGTCCAGATCCGCACCGTCCTCTCCTCCGACGCCCAGGGCGCCTCGTTCTCCGGCGCCGAGCGCAGGACCGTGCTGCTGCCGCACCAGTTGATCGACCCCGTCCTGTGGCGGGCCGTGTCCCGCGTCCACTCCCCGTTCGTCCTCGTCGAGGGCGACGGCGCCGGCGGCACGCTGTACAAGATGTGGGTGTCGGCCTACGGCTTCGAGTCGGGCATCGCCGAGAGCTTCGGCACCATCGACCAGGTCCGCGCCAACCTCTCCATCGGCTACCTCGTCTCCCGCGACGGCGAGAGCTTCCAGAAGTTCGCCTTCAACCCCGTGTTCGACCGCGTGGCCCCGAACTCCTTCGTCAACCACGAGTCGGAGACCTCCCCGGCCATCGTGCGCCGCTCCAAGAAGACCTTCCTGTTCTACGGCATCGCCAACGCCGACTCCACGACCTGGAACAACCTCGGCTGGGCGGTCAATCCCCCGCGCCACGACTATCCCTCGTCCCTGCAGCCCTAGCTGTCCCCTGCGACGGTCCCGCAGCCCCGGTATCCTCCCTACACCGCATGCGGCGGTGTTCCGGACATGATGCCCCGGGTTGGGCGACCGGTTGCCGGTCGGCGACCGTCTTCGGTCGCACTACCCGGGGAAACAAGAGGAAAGACTGCCCCGAACTCCGGACTTGAAAACCACCCGTTTCCGGGTATGGTCAACAGCAGTGGAGTCATCCCGCAACCTTCAAGGAGTCAGACCATGAAAAATCCGTCCCTGCGCCTCTTCCTGGCCGCCACCGTCGTCTTCGCCCTACTGTCCATGGGCGCCAAGGGCGACGGCTGCAGCGCCGTCTCCAAGTCCCCCGCGCCGGACGTCACCGGCGTCTGGGACATCACCTACGATGACACCCTGGACGTGACCATCACCGTGGGCGGCGCGGTCTACGAGCGCACCCTGGGCGTGCAGGGCGGCCTCATCGAGATCACCCACGAGGGGCAGCCGCTGACGTTCGACCTGGACTGTGAGCGGCCCGAGGTCATCTGTCCCTCCGAGGCGTGGCCGGGCACGGTGGAGATCGAGCAGCGCAACACGGCGCTGCTGCACCAGATGATCGTCACGCTGCCCAAGACCGAGTGCCTGGGCGTCATGATCACCCCGGCGCCGGCGGACTGCGGCGCGGGCACGCTCAACCCCGACTGCGACCAGGTCTGCGACGGCGAGATCACGGTCGTCGAGCGCGAGGCCTTCGGCGTCATCGGCGAGACCGGCGAGACCTTCCGCCTGTACCTGGGCGGCGGCATCGCCACCAACGGCGTCAACTGCGTGCTGCTGGCGGGGTCCCTGGCCGACGGCGAGTGGGTCAACATCGGCACCTCCGCGGGGGGCGACTGGGAGGCCACCGCCATCCGGGCCGGCGTCGTGAAGACCGGCTACGCCGGCGGCTGCCTGTGGGCGGGCGATCCCAACATGGACGGCCAGCTCGAGGCCCTGGTGCTGTCGGCGTCGATCGAGTTCGAGACCGGCTTCACCGGCGTCAAGCGCTAGACCGGAATGCCGAACAACCATCTGATAGACGAGACCAGCCCCTACCTGCTGCAGCACGCGGACCAGCCCGTGGACTGGCATCCCTGGGGGCCGTCGGCCCTGCTGCTGTCGCAGGAGCTCGACCGGCCGGTGTTCCTGAGCATCGGATATGCGGCCTGCCACTGGTGCCATGTCATGGCCCACGAGTCCTTCGAGGACCTGCAGGTGGCCGCATTCCTGAACGCCCACTTCGTGTGCATCAAGGTCGACCGCGAGGAGCGCCCGGACCTCGACCATCTCTACATGCAGGCCGTGATCGCCTTGAACGGGCACGGCGGCTGGCCCATGACGGTGTTCCTGCGGCCCGACGGCCGGCCGTTCTTCGGGGGCACCTACTTTCCGCGGGAACCTCGGGGTGGACTCCCCGGCTTCCTGCCCCTGCTCGAGGGCATCGCCGACGCCTGGCGGACGCGCCGCGATTACATCGACGAGGTCTCGGGCCAACTGGTGGAGGAGCTCGCCCGCGTCGCGCAGGTCTCCGCCTCCCCGGCGGACCTGGAGACGTCGATGCTGGTCCGGGCCGTCTCCGCCTTCTCGGAGCGCTTTGACGCGGTCGACGGCGGCTTCGGGCCTGCGCCGAAGTTCCCGCCCGCGATGGCGCTGGAGTTTTTGCTGCGGGAGCACGTGCGCACCGGCGACGCCCCGGCCCTGGAGATGGTGGAGACGACCCTCGACCACATGGCCGACGGCGGGCTCCGGGACCAGCTCGGCGGCGGCTTCTGCCGCTACAGCACGGATCGGACGTGGCTCGTTCCGCACTTCGAGAAGATGCTCACCGACAACGCGCTGCTGGCGCGGGTGTACCTCCATGCCCATCTGGTCACCGGGCTCCCACGGTACCGGCAGGTCGCCCAGAGCACGCTGGCGTTTCTGCAGCGTGAGTTGGAGCACCCCGAGGGGGGCTTCGCCGGCAGCCTGGACGCCGACAGTCCGGGCGGGGAGGGTCAATTCTACGTGTGGTCCCACGAGCAGGTGGTGCAGGTCCTGGGGCCCGAAGCCGGCCTGTTCTGTGCTGCCTTCGACGTCACGCCCGGGGGCAACTGGGAGGGGACCAACATCCTGCACCGTGTGCTCTCGGACGAGGAGCTGGCCGCCGGCTCCGGCGGTTCGAGCACCGAGGTTGCGGTTCGCCTCGAGGCCGCCTGCGGGAAGCTCCTCGGCGAGCGAGGACAGCGTGCGCGGCCGGCCCTCGACGACAAGCGGATCACCGCCTGGAACGGGCTGGCCCTGGCGGCCTTTGCGGAGGCGGGGCAGTACCTGCATCGTCCGGAGCTCGTCGCGACCGCCGTACGCTGCGCCAGCTTCCTGCGGGCGCGGCTTCGCAGGGAAGACGGCAGAATGCGGCGCACCTGCAGTCCCACGGGCGAGGTGAGGCACGAGGGCTGCCTGGAGGACCACGCGTACCTGGCCGAGGGCCTCCTCGCGCTGTACCGGGCCACCCTCGACGAGTCCTGGTTCGTGTGGGCGGTCGAGCTGGGCGCGATCATGCTGGAGCACTTCGCCGATCCTGCGGGAGGCGGATTCTTCGACACGGCCGACGATCACGAGGCCCTGGCCGTGCGTCCCAAGGAGGTGCAGGATCAGGCCACGCCCAGCGCGGGAGCCGTCGCCGCCGGCGTGATGCTCCAGTTGGGCGTGCTCACCGGGGATCCGCGGTGGCTTGAAGTCGCCCGCGGTGCCCTGGAGGCGGTCTCAGGGCTGCTGGCACGAGTCCCGCAGGGCTTCGCATCGTGGTTGAGCGAAGCCGGTCCGTTCCTTGACCCCGCCGAGGTCGCCATTGTTGGGGACCCGGCCGATCCGTCCACCCTGGCCCTGGTCGGGCGCGTGTTCGCCCGTTGGAGTCCGGGGCTGTCGGTGGCCGTGGGGCTGCCCGGGTGCGCCGTGCCGCTGGCGGCCCAAAAGCCCATGATCGACGGGCGCCCGACGGCCCACGTCTGCCGCGCCTTCACCTGCCTGCCACCCGAGACGGATCCGGACCGGCTGGCTGAACTTTTCGAGAATCATTATCTCCATTGCGAAAACCAGGAGTTCCCATGAAACCGTTCTTTCCCGCTGCAGAGCGACGGACACGTCTACACCATCTCGGTCATCAAGAAAAAGTAGCCGCGATCATGCAGTCATATCGGGCCAGAACATGAATTCCAGTTGGGACAAAAGCCAGGAAGATCAATCCGGGGCCGGTCGGGCCGGAGCTCCACTTCGCGAGGCCCTCCAATTCGAAGGCGGGGAGATCCGGATCTTCGTGGACCGGCCAAAGTGCCCCGGCCGCCTGCCGGCGGTGCTGTTCATCCAGGGCTTCGACGGCGCCTCGATGGAAAACCTGGGGGATCATCCGTATGGCCGGTTCGTCCAGAGGCTGGCCGCCCAGGGTTTTGCCGTGTTCCGCGCCCAGTGGAAAGGCGCGGGGCGGGCCGGCGGGCTTCCCTCGCATGCCGACGCGGATCTGGAGACCGAGCTGCGGGTGTTCGAGGCCGTCCTGCGGCGGATCAGGACGTACGACTTCGTGGATCCGGATCAGGTGTTCCTGTTCGGGCACTCCCTGGGCGGGCTCGTCGCGCCCCTGATCGCCGAAACCATCCCCGTGCTCGGGATCGCCGTGTACGGCACCTCCCTGAAGCCCTGGCGGGAGCTCATCCCGGAGACCTTCGCCTTCCAGTTGCCGTATTTCGGCGTGGATTCGGAGCAGACCGAGCGCATCGTCCGGGACGTCGCCGACCTCATGACGCTGTTTTACCGGGACCGGAAGAGCCCCGCCGAGCTCGCCAAAGACGAACGGTACTCTGAGCTCCTGACCGAGCACCTGCAGCACGACGGCCAGGGGCGCCTGTGGGGGCGGCATCACCGGTACTGGCAACAACTCGACGACCACGACATGACCGAGGTCTGGCGCCGGACCGGGGCCTTCGTCCTGTCCATGTTCGGCGAGTTCGACTTCGAGGTCTTCTCGGATCTCGAGGCCCGCACCATCGCCGACCTCGTCAATCACGATCACCCCGGCCACGCTGAATTCCTGCAGATCGACGGGACCAGCCACCTTTTCTGCCGGGTCCGGTCCATGCAGGAAAACGTCGGGGACCGCCGCCGCCGTGACACGGCGGAGAGCTTCAATGAGGCGGTCGTTCTGGAGACGGCGGCCTGGATGCGGGAAGTCCTGGCCCGGGTGCCCTGACGGTGTCGTACCGGACTTGTGGTGGTCTTACATTGAATGGGGAGGCGAAGGTGGTGTCAAGGGGCGACGGGAGGTCCGCCGGCGCAGGGGATCAATACGAAGGATTTTCAGGATAATCCGGCTGCGAGGGGTTGACCACCGAGGTCAGGTTCACCGTGCCGGTGCAGCTGCTGCTGGAATAGCAGCCTGCGTTGATTACATAGTAGCCGGAGACCGCCGGGGCGTAGGAGATCGAGGACTGCAGTCCGCAGGCATCGTCGTTGACCGCCACATCGACGCCGGTGTACTTCAGCCGGAGGTAGGTGTCGGTCGTCGAGGTGCCGCAGGTGCTGAAGGTGTAGGTGTAGCCGGCCGACAGCCAGTACCACAGATCCTTGGTGTACTGCGTCGCGGAGTTGGTGTTGGTGACGGAGTACCAGTTCCAGGGCGGGGCCGGCGGCGCGTCGGAGCCGATCAGGTTGACGTAGACGGTGCCGCTGCAGGAGTTCGAGGAGAAACAGCCCGCGGAGATGTAGTAGACACCCGCGGTGGGCGCCTTGTAGGTGATCGTGGAAAGCAGGCCGCAGGCGTCGTCGTTGTACGCCACGTCGGCGCCGTTGTACTTCAGCCGAAGGTACGTGTCACCGGAGCCGGCGCCGCAGGTGCTGAAGGTGTAGGTCGCGCCGGCGGCCAGGGTCACGGCGAACATGTAGGTGTTCTGCTGGGCCGAATTCGTGTTCGACGTCCAGAACGAGAGCATGCCGGGGAAGTTGTAGCCCTTGTTGGTGGTGTTGTTGCAGTCCGGCGAGCCGGTCTGGTCGATCTCGAACAGCCAGATGTTGACGCTGATGTCGGTGTCGTCGTCGCTGCCGTTGCACCAGTACTGGTAGCCGTTGTTCGGCGCGCCGTAGACGTAGGCCGCCATCTGGACACGGGTGTCGTCGTGGCAGTTGTGGCCGCCGTTGTCGGAGTAGGTCCCGTACCCGGTGAGGCAGGTGGGGGCGGTCCATGCGGGCTTGTTGATCTGGATGAGGCTGCACTTCTGGCCCATGTCGCTGGCGCACGTGCCGTGGTTGCAGAAGTCGAAGTATGAATAGGTGTTGTAGGCCGTCATCTTGGCGATGCGGGTGGCGCTGTGCTCGCCGATGTCCAGGGCGATGCCCTTGGTGTGAACGGAGATGAAATACCAGCCCTCGGAGAAATACTTGTAGGCATCCTCGGGGCCGTTGCTGCCGCCGCCGCCCGCCTCCGGACGGACGAAGCCCTCGCGCTCGATGATGTCGAGGGCATGGAGCTCGGAAGCGGCGACCACGGAGGGGGCGCTGCGCCCGAAGTCACGGATCGCGCCAAGCTCCGGGATGAGGCCCGCGGCGTTGTCGTGACCCTTGCTGGCGAGCTCCTTCTCGAGGGCGTCGGTGGCCTCACCGATCAGGTGGAAGAGCTCGACGTTGGCCTTGGTCGACGGCGGCAGGCTCTCGGCCATTACCAGGTCATCGAGCCAGGTCGGATCGACGAACTGGTCGCCACCGCGGCGGATGTAGAGGATGCGCCCTTCCTCGTCGGTGATGCGGGCATCGATCTCATACTGCGGGAACGTGGGGTCCTCGCGGTACTCGGCGGGGGTGGCCTGGCCGCGGATGGCCTGCAGGTAGATGACGTCCTGGCCCCTGGCGAAGGAGGCCGTGAAGGAGAAGCCGGGTTGGAGATCGAGGATCTCAACGCCCTGATGGAGTCCGACGTCGACGTCGGCTTTGACTCCCGGGTCCTGGCTGGCCGGATCGGCGGCGCAACCGACGAAGAGGAAGGCGAAGAGGAGGGCGGTCAGGGTGGTCGTGGTGGTCTTCATGATCAGACTCCTTCACTCCGGCAAATGGAAGACGTCAGTGAAACGGATCCTTGTGGGAGTGGGTGATCACACATGCATGAAAGGGGCCAAGTGCTAAATTATTTGAAAAGAGTTGAAATGACAGGCTTTTTCCAGGTGGCGGACGTGGCGTGGTGTGGATATTAAGTGTATAAATATTAGACAATGTCTAAATGTTGTACAAAATCGGTGATAAAAGGGGGATAGAAGCAGGAATCTTGCGACGGAGTGTCTAAATATTGGACGGTTGGGAGATCAGTCGAGCAGCGGGATGATCTCCTCGAAGCCGGCGGTCTCGCGGTGGCCGATGAGGCCGATGAGCAGGTGCTCGTCGGACAGGGTGTCGTGCTTGAGCTCCTTGAGCAGGCGGAACTCGGTGATCTCGCCGGTGCTCTTGACGTGGGTGCGCACGCCCGTGCAGAAGAGCGTGTCCCCTCCGACGCGGATGTGCTGGTCGTCGGCGGCCTGGATGGGCAGGTTCGCGGCGATCATCTCCTGGACCCTGGTCTGCAGCAGGCACAGGTTCACCACGGGCAGGGTGTCGAACTTGAGCACGAAGCCGTGCTTGACGTCGGAGTGCAGCAGCTTGCTCTCGACGCCGAAGTCGCGCTTGAGCACCAGGCAGGTCAGATCCTCGGCCGAGTGGGCCATGCGCCGGAACTTGATGGTGCGCGTGACGACGTTGCGGATCGCGGCCGGGTTCGGGCCGAAGGCGTTGGGGCGGCAGACGATGATCTCCTCGCCGATGCCGAACAGCAGGTGGGCGTTGAACCCCAGGTCGTCATAGATCAGGTCGAAGTGCTCGACGATGACGCGGCGGTTGTGGGCCAGGGCGGTGCGGATCGCCTCGAGAATCTCGAACTTCGAGTGGAACGCGCTCTCGTAGCGGTAGTCGATGTGGAAGGTGTGGCCGGCGAAGAAGTCGTCCCCCGTGAAGCCCAGCAGCGGGGTGGGGCGCACGTTGACCCCGTCGTCGTCGTTGGTCAGTTCCAGGCCCGGGAACAGCGCCTTGATCAGCGTGCTCTTGCCCGAGCCCTCCGCGCCGATGACGCCGATGAGCAGGTCCTGCGGGGTCAGGTAGCGCTGGCCCAGGGCGCCGCCGAGCATGTGCATGCGGATCCGGCCGCGCGGCGCGTAGTAGGTCGCGTACATCAGGTTGTCGTGGATGGGGACGCCGTGCTGGGGGAGGTTTCTCATACGTCGAACTCCAGGCGCAGCAGCGGCGCGTGCTGCTGGGCGCCGTAGATGTCGGAGTCCCCGGGGACGCCCGACGGAATCGGCCGGCGGAAGGTGGCCTTCACGGCCATGGCGGGATCGAAGTACACCACGGACAGGATGTCCTCCAGGGGCACGCCGTAGATCCCGGCGATCAGTTCCGGCGTCACCTGCCGGGTGTCACGGATGGTCTCATAGTTGGCCTCCTCACGAAACAGGATGTCCAGCGTCAGTTCGAAGGGGCCGGAATTCTTGGAGCGGATCACGCGGGCGAGCTCGGTGATGGGTCGTCTCATCTCACACCTCCTGCACGGTGATGGGGAAGTCCGACGGATCGGCCAGCGGCATCAGGTGGTACAGACTGAACTCGTACACGTCGCCTGCCGGGATGTCCGACGGAGAGAAGGGGAAGGCCAGGTTGCCGGCCGTGGAGATGCGGCCGGGGTAGCCGTAGTGGAGCAGCGTCGAGCGCGTGATCGAGCACAGCGTGTTGGCGGCGGCCTGGGTGGGCGCGATGGCCTCGATGACGAGGCCAAGCTCGTGGGAGGTGACGGTCGTCTCGGGCTCGAGCCGGCCCATGACGCCGTTCTTGCCGTACACGTGGATGTGCATCGAACCGGCCAGGTTCTCGCGCTCGAGGATCATGTCCACCCGGGCGTGGACGGCCTCGAGGATGGAGTCCACCTTGGCGATGAAGATGGGGTCGCGGCTGCCGGCGATGCAGACCGTGCGCGAGCCGACCCGGCGGGCGCCCTCGAGCTTGACGAAGTAACCATCGGAGGGCACGTGACGGGAGCCGCGGACGGTGACCTCGCCGTTGTCGTGCTCGGTGAAGGTGGTCCCGCGCAGGTCGAGCTTGCCTCCGGGGCCGGGAAGTTCGGTTGGGTTGGACTTCTCGTACAGGCTGTGGGCGACGGTGGAGAGCCGCGTGAAGCGCCGCTCCGGGGAGAGCGCGCGCAGCACGAAGTGATCGCCGCGCAGGATGCCCAGCACGCAGTCGGCGCCGGAGCCGGGATCGGCCGCGATGGCCGCGCACTCGAGGATCTTGCCCATGTGGATCGCCAGGCCCTCGTCGAAGCCCAGTTTGACGGGCAACGCCGCGAAGACGGCCGGATCGTACGAGCGCCCCGCCAGGATCACGTCGGCGCCGGTGTCCAGCGCCTTGAAGTACGGCTCCATGCCGATCTGGGCGACGATGTGGGAGGTCTGGGCCAGGCTCTCCGGGGTCAGTTCCGGGACGAACGGGAGCGGCGTGATGCGGCCCGCGTTGAGTTCGCGCAGGACGACCCCGCGGTCCACGTCGGAGTGGATGATGGCCATGCGGAAGTGGAGATCCTCCTCGCGGGCGATCTCCTCGATGATCTCGCGGCACCAGGCCACGTGCGGCGCCGCGCCGGAGCCTCCGGCGGTGCCGATGATCACCGGGATCTTCCTGGCGATGCCGGCCTTGAGCATGTAGCGCAGGTCGCGCTTGACGCCGGTGCGGTCGGTGAAGGGCTTGCCCGATCCCAGGTAGGTCGGTCCCGGGTCCGTCGAGCCCGCGTCCACGGCGATGCAGTGGGGGTCGGCCTCCATGCCGCGCTCGAAGGAGCTCTCAGGGAAGCCGTAACCCAGAATGGCGGTCGGACTCAGCACACGAAATTCCAGCGGACGTTCTGACATGATTCTTCTCCGTATTTCCAGTTCAAGAGGGCCAGCATTCGGTTCATCTCGTTGCGGACGATGGTCAGGCCTTCGTCGAAGCCCATGCCGGGCTTGACGAGCATGCGCTGCGGATGGGTGGCCAGCGCGAGATGGACGCAGGTGCGCGCCGAGGTGTCGGTCTCGTTGCAGGTGCCGCCCTGGTAGCTCTCCATGCCGTGCTCGTTGCAGTAGAGCACGGCGTCGACGATGTTCTGGATGCCGCCCAGGTCCGGCGTCTTGATCTGCACCATGTCGCAGCACTGCGCGTCGGTGAAGTCGACCACGTCCTCGACGGTGTTGCACCACTCGTCGGCGACGATCTTCACCTGGGAACCGCGGTCCGCCAGGCCGCGCTTGATCGCGCCCAGCGCGTCGATCTGGGCCTGGCGCTCGCCCATGTCGACGGGGCCCTCGAGGTAGAGCGGAAACTCCTGTGAGTACTCGGTGAGGCGGGCCAGGTAGTCGGTGATCTTCACCATGTCGTGATCGAAGATCAGGCCGATGGTGCCGTACACATCGATGTGCAGCGCCGGGACGTAGGCGGGATCGGGACGCAGCGCCTTGACGCGGTTGACCAGGAACGTGATGTATTCCTGGAGCTTCTCGCCGTGCCGCCCGAGCTTGTCGGGGACGTTGTTGATCAGGCCGTGGGGAAGCGCGTCGACCTGCTTGAGGATCATCTTGTCCACGCTGAGGTAGCGGTCGTCGCCGGTCTGGCCGAACAGCGGCACCGGGGCAAACCGCGCCGGCAGGTTCCATTCCCGCAGAACAACCTCGGTCTTGAAGCAGGACTGGGCCCGGGCATGGGCGTCGAGGAGGGCCTGGGTCAGGCCGTAGCGGATCGCCGTGTGCAGGCGCCGGCCGCCCACCTCGGCGTGATCGAAGAACTCCGCGTCCGCACGGAAGGTCGTGAGCTCGCGGCCCTCGAGCATCGGGCTCAGGTGGGTCTCCATGAAGGGGATGTAGCGCTGGGCCAGAAACAGGGGATCGCGGCCACCGGTGCCGGAGTACTGCACCGCGCAGGCGTCTCCGACCGCGATGGAGCCGTCCTCCAGGATCAGCAGGATCGAGACCGCCTCCCCGGCGGTGCGGATCGCTGGAAATCCCTCGGTGACGGGCGTGCCGCGGTACACGAAGCCATCCTGGGTGGCGCCGGTCTTGATGGCCTTCTGGTCATCGAAGAAGAACGACGAGTTCCCAGGCGTGAAGAGGACCTTGGTGATTTTCATGACACGAGCCTTTCTGGCGGCGGCGCCGCCGGCCTGATTCTTCGGCTATCGGGGACGACCCACGAGCCGTCCCTTGGAAATCGAGTAGATGTCATCGATCACCATCTGGAAGCACGGCTCCCGTCCCTCGGTGGTCGAGCGCTCCTTGACCTTGGCCGCGTGGAAGGCCCGCGTGTCCATGTCCAGGGGCACGGCACCGAAGTCGAACAGGCGGATGGCCCCCTCGTTGTCGCGCACCGGCAGCAGCTTGCCCTTGTTGTAGATCGACGGCGCGAAGGGCACGTCGAGGATGCCCGCGGCGAAGGCCCGGACGGCGCCCGTGGCCCAGTCGCCCTCGCCGGCGGCCTTGACGGCGCGCAGCACCGTGTTGACCTCGCGACGGATGCGCTCGATCTCGGGCTGCACGATCGGCAGCAGGCTCGCCTGCTGGTCCACGAGCATGCTGTTGATCTGGCTCGTGGCCATGATGCCCTGCAGGTTCGCCTCGCCCGTGGGGATGCCGGAGGCCTCGTGGGGGGTCTTCACGATGACCTTGGTGGCTCCTGCGAGGGCCGCCACGGCGCCGCCCCAGGAGATGACCGCGAAGGCTTTGCTCTCGTCCTCCGGGAAGCCGCCCATCCACTGGTGGAACACGGTGGAGAGCTGGAAGTCGGAGTATCCCTCGGCCTCGAACCAGTGGCGTGCCAGCTGGCGCAGGCTGTGGATCGCCGCGATGTCCTGCACCAGGTTGCCCGCCTGCCCGTAGCCCAGCGTGATGGAGCGGACGCCCTGCTCGAGGGCGAGCAGTCCCTCGATGATCGCGATGGCGTGGCTCATGAACGGCGGCACCAGGGTGCCCGAGAGCGGACCGAAGGGCTCGCGGTTGATGCGCACGCCGGCGGCCTCGTAACGTCCCACCAGGCGGTCGACGTACTGCCAGTCCTCGATGCTCTTCTGCAGCGGCACCTTCTTGGTGTAGGGGATGTTGTAGGAGATGCCGCCGCCCTCATACGAGGTGAAGCCCGCGGCCAGGGTGATCTCGGCGAGCAGCCGGGCGTCGGGCGTGCCGTGACGGACCTGCACGGGCTTTTCGACGCGCTCGATGATCTCGCGGCAGGCGCGCAGGCCGTGGTTGACCGCCGGGAAGCCGTTGAGGAGGCTGTGGCCTGCCTGGCGGCTCTTGTCGATGCCCTTCTGAGCCTCGTCGTAGCGGTTCTGGCGCGTGTAGGCGTCGATGGTCGTGGGCAGCACGTCGGCCGCAGTCGAGAGCAGTTGGAGCAGGGCGATGTGCTCCTCGAGCAGCGCCACACCGGCGCGGGGCTGCAGCAGGACACGCCGGGCCTGGTCGGCCTGGTCCAGCGCCACCGGAAAGCGCTTGGACTCGGGCAGGTCGTGGTGGAACGCCACGCCCTCGTCGAAGTCGACGTCCCCGCCGGTGGGCCAGGAGGCGAGCACCTGCGGACGCAGCGCGTCGAATTGCGCGTCGGTCAGTTTCTTGTTCACGATCTCCATGAAAGACTCCTCCGGACGGTCCCTTGGACCGCCCGTTTCATTGTGCCTGCAGAGCTCCGATTCCCGCGTTCACGGCCGCCTCCGGGGCGGCGAAGCGGGCGTTGGCCAGCAGGGGAAAAAGATAATCACGGTCGAAAAGCACACGGGCATCGGCGGGCGTGCACACGATCCGGCCACGCTCGTCGAAGGGCATGATCGAGAAGGCCGGGCGCACGTCACCGCCGCGTGAGAGGAAGCCGCCGGTGCAGACGACGGTGGAGAATCCGCGCAGATCCTTGCCCCGTCGCAATTCTGTCGGACCGTGGGCGGTGTAGACGATCTCGATGCGGCCCGCGTGGCGCGAAGCCGCAGCACCCACACAGGCCGAGGCCAGCACGTCGTCAAACGCCAGCTCCCCGGGGGTCGAGGGCAGTCGCGCCGGATCGGCCTGCACAGCCTGGATCCAGGCGTCGAAGCCCGCGATGGGGAGGTCCCGTCCGGCCAGCAGGCGC
>JAHITJ010000218.1 GCA_018817795.1 Myxococcota bacterium
ACGAGACCAGGATGTTCTGGGGGCTGATGTCGCGATGGATGATGTTCAGCGGGTTGTTGGACGAGTCCACCATGCGGTGCGCGTAGTCCAGGCCCGTCAGCGTCTGCCGGATGATGAACAGGGCGAACTCCAGCGGCAGCTTCTGGTTGGATTTGCGCAGCGCACGCATCATCGTCGAGACATCCTTGCCGTGGATGTACTCCATGGTGATGCAGTACGTCTCCCCGATCTGCTCGAAGTACAACACCTGGCAGATGTTGGGATGGAGCATGTTGGAGACGAGCCGTGCCTCGTCCTTGAGAGAGGCCACCATGTCGGCGTCCTCGGCAAGGTGGCTGTGCAGCATCTTCAGCGCGACGAGCTTCTCGAAGCCTGCGGCCCCCTTCATGCGGGCCTTGAAGACCTCGGCCATGCCGCCCCGGGCAATGCGTTCAACCAATTCGTAATTGCCGTACTGCTTAGCGGTCATCAGTGACATCCAATCCTAAGCGTCCTCATAGAAGCGCGGAGCGCTCGCCGACAGCGGCAGTTTCTCGAGATCGGCCCGGGAAAGCCCGCCGGCGTGCACCGAGCGTATCAAATGCAGGGGGGAAAAGGCAACATCCTGCACCCGCACGGCCAGATCCGCCGGTTCCAGGCCGAATTCCCACACACCGCGGTGCTGCTCGAGCAGCCATAAGCCCAGGAGCACGATCATCTCGTCGGTGGGTTCGACCGGCGCATCATCCATGAAGACGCCCTCGTCGAGCAGTTTCTGCCAGTCGGCCTTCTTCCAGTCACCGGGCCTGGACTTGCGCCCGAGGATGCGTGCCGCAGCGCTCGTCGCGATCGTCTCGAGCCCCGCCCGGGCGCGACCGGAACGAACCTCGTCGAGGAGCGCCAGCAGGGCATCGAGGATCGGCTGCTCCTCGGCCTCGGTCGAGAGCCTGCGCGCCAGGGTCAGCAGCTCGTAGGCCTCGCCCAGACGCCGCAGTCGTGCCTTGCACAGCCCCAGGGACAAAAAGAGCGCCGGACGCCGGAATCCGAGCGCGAACGCGGCGTTCAGATAACACTCGGCCGCCTCCAGTTCGAGGCATTCCAACTGGAAGCGCCCGCGCACGAAATAGTACAGGGACAGATCCTCCAGGAACTCCGAGGGGCGGCTCTCCTGAATCAGGGCCCCGGCGGCACGCAGATCCTTCTGGCCGATCAACTGCAGCGCGCGGGACATGTTCTCGATGCGGCGGACCTTCTTCCGGTAGAAAAGCCGGACGATCCATCTAAACATCCAGGTTCCTCACCAGCAGCGCGTTGTGTTCGATGAACTCCCGACGGGGCTCCACCAGCTCGCCCATTAGGGTGGTGAAAACCTGGTCAGCCTCGAGCATGTCCGGGATCTTGACCTGCAGCAGGGTGCGGGTCTTGGGGTCCATCGTGGTCTCCCAGAGCTGGTCGGGGTTCATCTCACCGAGGCCCTTGTAGCGCTGGATGTTCAGCCCCTTCTTGCCCTCCTCCTCGACGAACTCGAGGACCTCCATGGGCGAAGAGCACCAGCGGGTGTCGTTGCCGAAGACCACCTTCCACGGGAAGGGGGACAACGCCAGGAACTGATGCATCAACTTCCGTTGCTGGTCGATCTCGGGAGAGTCCAGCCACTGCCGGTTGAGCGTGAACTCCTTGCGGGAGCCACGCACCGAAAAACTGAGCCGGATCGCGCAGCCGTAGTCATTGTTCTCCTGCACCACCCGCGCGAGCGTGTTCTGCACGCCGGGCAGGGCGTTGATATGGGTGATCAGGGTCGCGGCCAGCTTTCCGGCGTGCTCCTCGTCGAGCAACGAGTTGATGGAGGCCTCATCGCAGGTGAGGATCGCGTGCATGACCGACGGGTCCATGTTGCGGGAGAGCTTGGCGATGTTTTTGTGGTACTGGGCCAGACCCTTGAGGACATGCTCGACCGAGCCATCCACGAGATTGGCGCCGGCGGGGTTCTGAAGCACGACGCCCTCGGAGGCGAGCCTGAGCAGGTACTCCTCGAGTTCGGTCTCGTTCTTGAGGTAGAAACGCTTCTTCGCGCGGGACACGAGATACAGGGGCGGCTGGGCGATGTAGAGATGCCCGTTCTCGATGATCTGGGGCATCTGGCGGAAGAAGAACGTGAGCAGCAGCGTGCGGATGTGGCTGCCGTCGACATCGGCATCGGTCATCAGGACGATGTGGTGATACCGAAGCTTGTCGATGTTGAAGGATTCCTGCCCGATGCCGGTTCCCAGCGCGGTGATCAGGTTGATGATCTCCTGGTTCTCGAGCATCTTGTCGTCGGTGGCCTTCTCGACGTTGAGGATCTTGCCGCGCAACGGAAGGATGGCCTGGTTCTTCCGGTCCCGGCCCTGCTTGGCCGAGCCGCCCGCGGAGTCGCCCTCGACGATGTAGATCTCCGAGCGCGAGGGATCGCGCTCCTGGCAGTCGGCGAGCTTGCCCGGCAGGGAACTGGACTCGAGGATACCCTTGCGCTGGACGGTCTCGCGGGCGCGGCGGGCGGCCTCGCGGGCGCGGGAAGCCGTGATGACCTTGTTCACGATGATGCGGCCGACCTTCGGGTTCTCCTCGAGATAGCGTGCCAACTGCGACGTGATGAAGCCCTCCACAGCGCCCTGGACCTCGGAGGAGACCAGCTTGTCCTTGGTCTGCGAGTTGAACTTGGGATCGGGCACCTTGATGCTGAGCACAGCCACGATACCCTCGCGCACATCCTCACCGCCAGGCATCATCTTCACGTCTTTGAACAACTTGCTCTCGGTGCCGTAGTCATTGACCGTGCGGGTCAGCGCGCGCCGGAAGCCGGTCAGGTGCGTGCCGCCGTCACGGTTGGGGATGTTGTTGGTGAAGCAGTAGACGCTCTCCTGGTAGGCGTCGGTCCAGGCGATGGCCACGGACATTTCGATGCCCTCGTTGGCGCCCTCGAAGAAGATATCCTCCTCGTGGAGGATCTTTTTGTTGCGTGAAAGGTACTTCACGTAGGCGCTGAGCCCCTCGCGGGAGTCGAACTCCACCCGCTCGTCGACGCGCTCGTCGTGGAAGTCGATGTGCAGGCCCTTGTTGAGATAACTGATCTGGCGCAACCGCTGCAGCAGCGTGTCGAAGGAGAACTCGATGTTCTTGAAGATCTCGGGATCGGCCCAGAACGTGACCGTGGTACCGGTCCGGTTGGTCGTCCCCACGACATGGATCTGCGAGGACACAAAGCCCTGCGCGAACTCCATGCGGTGGACCTTCATCTCACGATGGACCTCGAGGACCAGCCGGCGGGAAAGCGCGTTCACGACCGAGACACCGACCCCGTGCAGACCGCCGGAGACCTTGTACATCGAGTTGTCGAACTTGGCGCCCGAGTGCAGCTCGGTGAGGATGACCTCGGCCGCGCTCTTTCCGGAGGAATGCATGTCCACGGGAATGCCGCGGCCGTTGTCCTCGACGGTCACCGAGTTATCATAATGCACGGTCACCGCGATCCGGTCGCAGTAGCCCCCCAGATACTCGTCGACGCAGTTGTCCACGACTTCGAATACCATGTGGTGGAGGCCGGTTCCGTCGTCGGTGTCGCCGATGTACATGCCAGGCCGTGTGCGCACGGCCTCAAGCCCCTTGAGTACGGTGATGGAGTCGGCATTGTATTCGCCCTGGGTCGGTTGCGGGGCCGGTGTGCTGGAGGGGTTGTCGATCTTGTCTGAATCACTCATCTCGATCCTCATCCGTTGAAATCCATGGAAACCGCGAAAATGCTGGAAAATCCAAGCGTTCGTAACCCGGTGAAAACAAATTCGCCGGACCGGTTTCCGCAAAACGGATTTTTGTATCACAAATAGGGAAAAAACACTACGTTTTTCAGGTGTTTCCGGGGCCATTCACAGGGGTGTTTTCCGAGGCTTCGCCTGCAGCTTCCGCCGGGGGCTCACCGATCTCCGGGCCGGCCACCTCTGCGGGACCATTGGAGGGCTCGGCGACGGCCTCCCGGGATGGCCCAGGGCGGTTGCGCAGGTGCCACAGGACATACTCGAACACGAGCAGCATGTACACGCCCAGGGCGAACTCAGGGAACGGCGACGTGCGCTGGACCGTGAACGGACGCAGCAGCAGGGCGATGACCGGGCCGGCGGCCGCGATCAGCAGAAAGACGAGGGTACGGCGGCGCACGACCTGCGGACCGCTCCAGAACGGGAAGAACAGCGCCAACCATGGACAGAACACGATCAGGTTCAGGTTGAACGCGCAGACGTCGAAGTAGAAATGGAAAAACGCCATCAGAAAGAACAGCCCGCCGAAGACCAGCGTGACGGTCCAGTAGGCCAACTGGAGCCAGATCGTGGTGCGGAAGAACACAAGCGGCATCAGCAGAAGCGCCAGCAGCGCGGCGATCACGGCATACATCCAGGGCGGCAGCAGGGAGACGTGGTCGTGCCGCGTGCCATCGGACAGGATCTCGGTGCGCACCACGAAGGGCGCGTCGGGCCTGGCCGGGTTGAGCCCCCGGGTGGACAGGAGCGCCCGCTCCAAATGGACCGGCAGGTAGGTGCCGTCCCAGGCGGTGCGGCTGCGGTCCATCTTCGCCGACAACAGCATCGACAGCGTATGCCTCAGGATGGTGTTGGCGCCGAGGACCTCGAACAGCGAACTGCGCCAGGGCCTGGCTGGCATGCTGTCCAGGATCAGCCGCCATCGTCCGTACGTGACCTGGGAGATCACGTCCCGCATGCGGGTGGCGCAGTTGTCCGCGAAGTGGTGGTACCGGTACTCGTGCTCGGGGGAGTCCAGGACACGCTCGAGCAGGATGCGGACGGCGACGGCCTGCTCAGGGGACAAATCCAGCAGATGGGCGCGCACCTCCCGATCCTCGTGGGCGTAACCGTCGATGAAGTCGTCCAGCGAGGTGCTCTCCAGGCTGTAGAACGCGTTGCCGTGCAGGAAGTCCCAGAGAAAGCTGCTGGAAAACTCGAAATGTCCGTAGTCGTAGACCTCCTCGGGTCGGTTCGGGCCACGCACCCAGAACGCGCTGTGACCGAACCGTGTGAACAACTCGGAACCGGGGTCCACCACCAGCACCCACACCTCGGACCGGTCGGCCGGGACAGGGGTCGTGAGCATGAAAAGCAGGGAGAGCAGGGTCGTCATCATGGCGAAAAATAGCAGATCTGCTCCCACCGGGTCTTCAGTTCCGGCGTGGCGCGAAGCGTGATCGATACCCGATTCTTCCCTTCGAACAGGGGAATCTTCGGAGCAATGTTGAGCTCGGTGCGGCCGCTCCCGGACGCCACCATGACCTTGGCGTACCGACCCTGGCTTCCGAACACCTCCACCGTGGCGTCAAGGATCTGACGGGGATGCGACAGCCGGGCCGTGAGATCGACGGGGCTGTTCTGGTTGCGCAGCGGCAGGTCGCGGATCACCTCGATCCTGGGACCCTGGATCTGCCAGATCGGGATCCATCGGGGCGACAGCAGCGGCACGCTGTCTGCTGCGACCAGGTTGCCTGAGCTGCGCAGCGCGAAGGCGGTGCGGTCGGGTGCGAGCTGGATCTTGACCCACTGTCCCTGAGAGCCGATGACCGGGAAGGTGGCGCCGGCGCTGGCCAGGCCGATGACCATGGACTCCGGCTCGGCGCCGCTGACGAGGGCGGTGTTTCTGGGGAACTGGAAGATGCCGCCGACCTCGATCGGGCCGGGCGCAGAAGGACGAACGACCAACGGCACCTGGGCATCGAACTGGCGTGCAAACCGTGGCTCTTCGAGGCGAAGCAACAGGCCCGGGCCTGATGCACGTGCATCCGAACGGGCGGTCACGATGAAGTCGTGGGATCGGGTCTCCTGCGGAAGGAGTCGGCTGATCAGGAAGCGGTTCTCCGCGATTTCAATGCTCTCCGGAGACAGCACCTTGAGCCCGAGGACGACCGAGTCGGCCGCCACGATGCCCGTATTCATCACGTAGATCCGAAGGCGGCCCTTCTCGCCTGGCTGCAGCAAGCCGTCACCGTTGCCCGCCAGATCGTCCATGAAGTGGTAATGAATCTGGTACTCGGGCCGGGAGGCTGGCGCAATGGCAATCCAGGTCTGGAGATCGGCGGGCAGGACCCTGGGCTCCTCGCCGGAGATCGGTGTGGGGCTGAAAAAGCGGACCGTCAGCGGCCAGATCCCGCGGGGATGGTTGGCATCGACGGGATAGGTGAAGGCCACGGTGCGCTGCTCCCCGGGATCGAGATGGCCGAACAGGTATTCCCGGGCCGGGCTCTCGGGTGTGTTCTGGATGACGGCGCCGACACGAAACACCGGCGATGTGCCGAGATTGACCAGTGTGACGATGCCCGCCAGGGTCTGACCGGCCTGAATCGTACCGTCCCCGTTGAGCCGAAGGCGGGCCTCGAGCCTGGCCTTGCCCGTCCCGGGGTTTCCCAGGGTCCAGTCCACGCCCTTCTTTCCCAGTTGCTCGATCAGCCCGAGCATCGCCTGATCCGATTCGCCGTGACTCCAGGCGACGACCGGCTCGCGCTCCCACTCGACATGCTGGCGCGGCAGGATCAGCAGACGGCGGGCCGCGTCGGTCAGTTCCGTGGGCGCCTGATTGTCCGAGTCCTGCACGTTGGCACCCTCAAGCCGCTGGGACACCACCTGCACCGTGACCCAGGGCGGCACATCGGGCTGTCCCACCAGGGGTGCGGGCTCGGCACCGGAACTCCGGTTGCGCTGGAACAGTTCGTGCGGGTTGTGGTCGAGATCCAGGATCTGCACCGCGACATGCGGCTTGACACCCAGCGACTGGATGGCCAAGATCCCGCCAGCAAGGTAGTGAGCGATGGTCATCTTGAGCGCGGAGTCGTCGTCGAACTCGTTGACCATCTGGATGCTGCCCTTGCCGAAGGAGGTCTCCCCCATGACCAGGGCGCGCCGATGCACCTTGAGCGCGCCGGCGAGGATTTCGGCTGCCGAGGCGCTGCCCTGGTTGACCAGCACGATCATGGGCTGGTGCCAGATCGCGCTGTGCAGACTGGCCCTGCGCACCTCGCTGACGCGCCGCTTCTGCCCCACCGCGGAATAGATGATTCCCTCGGTGAGAAAAAGGTCGGCACATTTTTCTGCTTGGTGCAGCAGGCCGCCGGGATTGTTGTACAGGTCGAGGATCAACCCCCTGGCGTTGTCGGCCTTGAGCTTCTCGAGGTGCTGCTCAAGCTCCGCGGTCGTGCTCTGGGAAAACTGCCGGATACGCACATAGCCAATATGGCCCGGCAGCATCTGGGAGGTCACGGAACTGAGCCTGATGATGGAGCGCTCCAGCGTGAAATGGACCCACTGAGGCTCGGATGGACGCTCAATCCACACAGACACCGTCGTACCCGGCTTGCCCCGCAGGTAATTGACGGCCTCGGAAAGCGTCGTGTTGGTCACGGACACGTCCCCGATCCGCACAATGCGGTCTCCAGGCAGGATGCCGGCCTTTGCGGCAGGGGTTCCGTCCATCGGAGCGATGACCGTCAGATAGCCGTCCTTCACCGTCACCACGATGCCCACGCCTGAGAAGGACCCCTGGGTCCCGGTCTTCAGTTCGCGGTACACCTCCGGAGGAAGCAGCGCCGTGTGCGAATCGAGGGTCGCCAGCATGCCGTTGATCACGTCGATCTCCCGCAGGGCCGGATCGAAATCGGGCGACCGTGCCAGCAACTGGAAGACCTGCTGCACCGCGTTGAACAGATCCAGCGGTTCCAGGATCTCACTGAGATGGAATCTCTCCTCGCGGCTTCCCGCCACGACGCGGACCTCGTCGCCGGCGACGCTGGTGATGAACTCCGGCGTCGTGCGTTCGAGCACGTGCACGGCCGCGAGAAACATGCGCTGGGGATCCATGCGCCCGGGATCTATGTAGTCCTCCTTGACCCGCAGCAGCACGGTGCTTAGCATGGAAAGGCGAGCGCCCTTCTTCATCGGATGGGCCGCCCGGATCCGCTGCGCCTGTTCGCGGGGCGAAGGCCGGCCCACGACGGCCAGCATTCCCGCCAGAATCACCGAAACGATCGGTGCCCAGAACAGGACCCGGAACCGCCATGCGAAAAAAGGGTGAGGATGGGACACAGTTTAATCAACTAAGGAAGCGGCGCATCGCCCCGAGAAAACCCAGCAGCAGCGCACCGCCGCCGAGAAACAGGCTGCCGTGGAAGAATGGCATGAACGCCCTCTCCGGCGGATTACCGACGACCAGCAGATATACACACAGGGCTGCAGCTCCGAACAGGAGCACGAGGTGCAGCAACTGGGCCCACAGACCGAGCCGCATGCCGATGCGGATCAACAGGAACAACGCGGAGAACGTCCCCATCAGCGCCACCCAGAGACCGTCGGTCTCGTAGCCGGAGACCCATACATCGTTCTTCAGGTCGTGGTACCAGGGGGTAAAGCAGAAGAATATCGTCGCCACCAGGAGCCAGAATGCTCCCTTCTCGAGGAAGTTCAAACGGCCGTGTACATACCAGAAGTTGCGGGTGAGGTTGGAGATGTCGTCCCCGGACGGTTCCTCCAGTGCGGCTGGCTTGGGTTCCTTGACCCGCTTGCGCGTGGAGCTCTCGAGCAGCGGGTTGGAAACGATGCGCGTGCTCTTCTGGAACTCCGGATCGACAGCCACAATCGACGTCGCGTTGCCGCCGCCACCGTAATTGGGGATCTCGTTTTCTCCGGTCTGTTCGGCGTTCGGATCGAAATGGATGTAGTTGCCGCAGGCTGGACACAGTTCCCAGCGATCATCCACGGCATCACCGCAATGTGGGCAGATCATATTTCTTCACCTTCCAGCAGGCGGACCAGTTCCGCCTCGCCCAGTCTCTTTATATCAGATTTTTTCTCGTTTATCAGTCTCTCGTATTCGACGACCTTTTTCGGGGTGGGCCTTTCCCCTGTGACAAAGTAGTCGCACTTCTCGGTCGGGCTCACGCGGGTGACTCCGCCGAGCTCCTGGATTCTGGCGACATACTCCGTCCGGTGCTTCCCGAGCTTCCCGGTGATACAGAAGACTTTTCCCAGCAGCGGCTTCTGGCCAGAGCCAGTATCGGAAAACTCCAGGCCCAGTCCACGAAAGTCCTCGAGCATGCGGACGACCCAGGCCCGTTTGAAATATTCAACGATCTCCGCCTGAAGTTTGTCCCCGATCCCGGAGATGTTTTTTACTTCCTGCTCCCTCACGATCCGTTCCGACTTGGCGAAATCGACGAACTTCTCCAGGGTGCCGAAGTGGCCGGCGAGAAACCGGGCGTTGACCGCGCCCACACCATTGATTCCAATGGCAAATATAAATCGGGCCAGGGTCGTCTCCCGGCTCTTCTTTATGGCGGCCAGAAGCTGGCTGACGCTTTTGCCGGCGAAGCCCTCGATCGTGATGAGCTGGTCCTCGCGCAGACCGTACAGGTCGAATGGACTGCGGATAAAACCCGCCTCGACCAGCCTTGTGACGATCATCTCACCGAGCTGGTCAATGTTCAGCGCGTTGCGGGAGACGAAATGGATGATCCGCTCGGTGATCTGCGCCTTGCAGCCTTCTTCGTTCGGACAGGTGAGGAACGCTTCCTTCAATTCACCCGTTTTGGCCGCCTCTTCGAACTCGATGTCACCAGCATCTCCAGGCACTGAGGGAAATTCATCCTTCATCCTCTTGCGGAGTTCGTTCAGTTTGGGCTTGGTTATCTCCAGGGGATCCCTGACCAGCTCTGAAGCACAGGACGGACACGACGCCGGAGGAGCCACGATCGACTCTCCACGTGGACGGGTGCCGTCGACTCCGACGATCTGGGGAATGATCTCACCTTTTTTCTCAATGAAGACCATGTCGCCGATGCGCAGCTTCCTGACGCGGATGAAGGCCCAGTTGTGAAGGGAGGCGCGGGCGACGGTCGTGCCCCCGACGAACACGGGCTCCACATTGGCCACCGGCGTGATGATGCCGGTCCGGCCGACCTGCGCGTCGACGCTGATCAACCGCGTGAGGGCCCGCTCCGCCTCGAATTTGAAGGCGACGGCCCAGCGAGGGGACTTGGCCGTCCTGCCGAGCAATTTCCACAGTTCTGTGCGGTTGACCTTGATGACCAGGCCGTCCATGGGGAAGTCCAGCCCGGCGCGCCGGCGATCCCAGCGCTCGATGACTTCCAGGATCTCCTCGACCGAGGCGGCCTCCGTCGGCTCGGCAGGGACGGAGAAGCCCAGTTTTTCCAGAAACAGAAGGTTCTCCCGCTGAGTGCTCCGGAGATGGTCCGAGGGAACCTCGTAGAAGACCGCCGACAGGTTCATCTCGGAGATGGGATTCTTCTTGTCCTCAATGGGAGCCTCCGCATCGAACAGGGACATCTGCCGGGCGGCCTTGACGGCTTTCTTCTGCAATTCGAGTTGATGGATGGCACCACCGACGGCGTTTCTCGGATTGACCAGGGGTTCGAGACCCTCGGCCAGCCTCCGGTCGTTGAGCGTCCGGAAGTCAGAGTAATTCAAAAAGATCTCGCCGCGGACGGTGATGTCGATCGGTTCGGACAGGGTACCGGGCACTCTCCCGATGGCCAGGACGTTGGCCGTCACGTTCTCCCCGGTGACGCCGTCGCCACGGGTGACGGCGCGCTTGAGCCGGCCCTGCTCATAGATGCACTCGATGCTGATGCCGTCGATCTTGGGTTCGACAAGATAGCCGAGCTCACCCTTGAAGACATCGTTCTTCTCGTCACTCTCGCGCAGGAAGGTCCGCAGCGTTTTTTCGAATTTCCTGAGGTCCTCCGGGTCATATAGGTTGTCCAGGCTCAGCATTGGCACCGCCCGGGTGACCTTCTCGAAGCGCGTGACCTCGGGCAGCGGAGCTCCCACCTGCTGGGTCGGGGAGGCCGGTGTCACCAGCTCGGGGGCGGCGGTCTCGAGCTCCCGCAGCTCCTGCACGAGGGCGTCATATTCCCGGTCGGAGATCTCGGGATGGTTCAGTACGTAGTATGCTTGGTTGTGCGACCGGATACGTTCGCACAGGAACGCGTGGCGGGCCGCGATGACCGGGTCTGTCATGGAACTGCTGGACTCCCCTTCGACTAATCTTCGACTTCCTCGATGATCTCGATGTCGTCCTCTTCAAGCACGCCTTCATCCTCGACCACCTGATCCCAGGCGAGTTTCTGCCCCGTGAAGCAGCCCGCTTCGATCGTGACCGAGAAGACCAGTCCGCGGAAGTGGGTGTCGATCGCGTCGTTGATTTCGGCGAAGACCTCGTTGACCTCGGCAGGATTCTCGATCACCCGCTTCCAGTCCGGCAGTGGGCCATACTCCACCACCGAGGAGTAGAAGAACTCGCGGCCCGTCTTGAACAGCAGTTCGAAACGCTCGGTCTCGGCCTGGATGTTCCGCAGACCCGCCTTGTTCATCCAATCGATGACGGTATCGGCGGTGGGATAGTGCGCGGCCTCGTAATCATCGAGGCGCTTGAGCAGATCGTACTTGTCACGCTTGGTGAGGATTTCCCGGTAGATGTCGAAGAACTCCATCCAGGAACCGGAAAGCGGCAGGGTCACCGCCACGGTTCCCGAGGAGCGGGTCACGCGGGAGAACTCGATGAGGTTGCGCCAGGGCTTTCCGTAGTTCATCAGGCCCACATTGCTATAGGACAGGTCGTAAACTTCGTCGGCGAACGACAGTCCCTTGGCCGGATTCTCATTGCGGAAGAACAGCCGTTTTCCGAAGAAGTCCACGGCCTTCTTGCGCGCCTCGTCGAGCAGCGGACCGACGTTGTCTATCGCGATGATGCGGGCTCGGCTGTCGGGATTGGAACGCATGAAGTCCACAGCGGGATAGCCGGTGCCACACAGCACGTCGAGCACCATCCCCTCGGTCGGGAACGTGACGTTTCGCATCAGAAGCTTGCCAAACTTCGCAGACCAGGTAGGCATGATCTCCTTGTCGTACACTTTGGCCATCTTCTCGAGTTGCGTACTGCCTGACACATTCACCTCCAGCTGAATTCCGCCGGGTATTCCTTGGAAAGGGTTCCCCAGGTAACCCAATGGGTAGCACAATCCGGGCACCCTGCCAACTATTGATTGATTGAACGGGGGTTTTTTGGAGGGTCGACAACCTTGAGCAGGTGTCTCAGGAGCGAACTGAGGGATCGGCCCGGAGGATCGACCCGTTCCGCGGGCATCCTGAGCCATCCCCGGAACCAGGGGGCAGCCGCCCATACACCCCGGTAATCCCTCGGTGTACAACTGATCCTGCCGGGGCCGCAGCGACCCAGGACCGTTCCAGGAGCCAGGTCCAGCCGATAACCTCCGGGGACCGGGTAGAGATGATGGTTCCGATCCGGTGTCAGGTCCACCTGGGCCAGCGCCTGCTCGAGCCGCCGTCTCGGTCCTGGACCCGGATCTTCCCACAGGAACAGGACGCTGCCGTCGCCGGGAACGATCGCCGATGCGTCCACACGGGAGAACGCCTCGGGCGGAATCACCCGTGTCACGGGAACGACCGGACCCACGCCCGCCAGCGCCACATGGTGCCCGGAGGAGAGCCGATCGCGCACGAACGCCTGCACCTCGAAGCCTGCTTCGTCGAGGAGATCCTCCTCCCATGAACCCGGAGCCTGCCCCAGGGCCAGCTTGAGGTCCGCCAAGGGATGGATCGCAGCCAGGGTCCATGGGGCGGGCCGCTGGACGATCGCTGCAAATAGCGCGCGCAGGGAGCCCCGGATGAAGCCCGCCTGCATGTGAATGTCCAGCTCACCGTCGCGCAGGGCGATCCAGTCCGCCGGACCGAACACCGCATCGGCGACGGGCCCCTCCCGATGCCAGACGACACGTCCGTCCTCGATCTTCAGGATGCCCAGGCTGACGGCCCACCAGCGATCGTCCTGCTGCCAGATCCAGGTCCCCACTTGATCCTGCCCGAGCCCGGCCGTGGCCACGGGCGTGATCCGACCGCCTGGCCCCGGCTGACCCACGGGGGGCATGAAGTCCAGCCTTACGGGTCCCGGACACCCCCGCACCCGCACCACCTGGAGGCGCTCCCCGTCCCGATCCGTCCAGACGACCTCCCCCGGACAGGGCACGACCTCGGCTCGGGCACGTCGCGTCCGCGAGGGCCGGACCATCCATCGCCCCGGCTCCGTGTCGTCCACGTGACCCAGGCGGGGCGCCCACACCTGCGTCCGGTGTCCGGTAACCGGCAGCTCCACGCCCAACGCCGCCGAGGAGGCCGGCTGCTCCCGACCATGTGCCACCAGACGCTCCGCAAACAGGTTGTGCAACGCCGTACCGGCGGCCAGCTGGACGAACGCTGCTGCAGGGGTCGCCTCGAACACCGGAAACTCCACGGCAGGCCCCAGCCCGTCAAAATCAAAACGATCGGGCCCGAATCCCGGCAGGAAAAGCACCGTCACGGGCCTCGGGTCATCCTTCCCGGCCCCTTCCTGTCGTGGCCGGTCCACCGCACCCGGCCTGGCTTCTCCGGGCGCCTCCCTCACACAGGAAAGCAGCATCCATCCCATCAGCACGATCAATCTCCGCATGTCGTCTCATCCCCTTCCTCCGGGCGTTCCCCGAACCTGAGATCCAGCGTCCCCCCCTCCAGCACACGCACGACCGCCCCGGCCCGCCCGAGCCGGTCGAGCACGATCGAGGACGCCTCCCTGCCACAGATCACGGCCTGATCGGGCTGGATCCACATCCACAGCGCGGCTGTCGAAGACGTGATCCGTCCGTGGTGGGCCACCTTGACGAGGTCCACGCGGCCGGGCGAGGGTCCACGCCGGATCAGATCCCGCTCGGCTGCCGCCTCGATGTCGCCGAGGAACCAGATGTGGCGCCCCCCCCAGGCCAGCTCGAGCACCAGTGAGGCATCGTTGTCGGACCAGTACGCGGGCGGATCCGGCCCCCGAACGTCGTTTCTCGAGCGCAGCCACAACTTTCCCGGACCCAGCCGGGCACACGGCGGCATCAGCGCCACCGCCACACCCAATCCGCGCAACCGTCTGCGCCAGGGCTCCGGGAAGCGTGGACCGACCCACACCAGGCCCACCTCCAGCTCCCCGGCCAGCCGTATCAGTTCCTGCACATGATCGGCGTGGTTGTGGGTGATCACGACCCGGTCGATCCGCGTCACGCCGCGGCGCGCGCACTCCCCGGCCAGCCCGGCCGATCCGGCGTCCACGAGGAGGGTGCGACCTCCGGGCAGGCGCACCAGCGTGCTCTCGCCGCGCACGGCCAGGAACGTCAGGCGCAGTCCGTCCTCCGCGGGCACCTTTCCCCACGGAAGGATCCAGAGCGCGCCCAGCACCACGGCAGCGAGCGCAAGCCGGCGCGCGCCCCTGCGCCGGACGATCCACAGCGCCGATGCCGCAAGTACCACAGTCCACACTGCCGCCCCCGCGGGGGTCCACTCGGGCCATAGCCGGTTCCAGGTACCCAACGGTCCCGGCAGCGTCGCCCACATGCCGTCGGCGCTCCGTTGCAGGATCCCTCCCCCTGTCGGCCATATCTTGGTGATAAATATTATAAAAAAAGAACTTGGTATTATAATAATTGAAAACAGTGGCAACAAAAAAAGATTATTAATCAGGAACAACGGAGACACCCTCGCGAAGTGAAACCACACGATGGGCAGGGTCGCCAGGGAAGCACCCACGCTGGCTGCAACGGAGCCAGCCAGCCCCGATCCCGGTGCCCAGCGGAGAGCCGCGGCGATGCCGGCCACCGCCGAAAACGACAACTGGAAGCCGGGGTCGCGCCAGCATCCCGGATCCCAGGTCCACAGGCACGTGGCCGACCAGAACAGGCTGGTCCCCAGTCCACCTGCGCCAAGGTACCGCGTGAACAGCAGCCAACTGCTCATCATGATCGCAGCCCGCGTCGTGGACACCGAAGCGCCGGTGATCCAGCGGTACCACCACACGAAAGCGAGGCACACGACGACCTCCAGCGCACGGCGCTCAATCCGCCAGCGCAGGGGCAGGAGCCGGTGCAGCCGCCCGAGCCCGGCGAGCACCGCGAGGGTGACCAGCGACAGGTGCAACCCCGAGATCGCCAGCACGTGTGACAGGCCTGCCTGGCGCAGCTCGGTCTTCAGGCGCGGCGGCGCGGGGTCGCCCAGGGTCACCGCCCCCACCAGGGTGGGAGGACGCTCGACCGGGACCCGCTCCAGCCGGCTCCCCGACAGCGGAATCACCGGCAGCCTGGATGTACCGGGCACCCACAGGACTGCACCCTTTGCCCGGAGGGCTGGCAGTTTCAGGGATCGCCAACGTCCGGTGGTCGTGCGCACACGGTGCAGCAGCCGGTCCTCGATGTGCCTGTGACCGATCACGACCGCGCGTTCCCCAACGGCGGGCAGGGATGCGTTGGTGCCCGTCCATGCGCCGGCGATCCAGGCTCCTACACCGGCGGCGACGACCCATTTCCGAAGTCTCAACTCATCCCTTGCCACCAAACATCGCACACCGAACACCAGCAGCATCACCCAGGGCCAGTGGTGAAAGCCGGCGAACCAGCCCGCGACGATCCAAAACCAGACGGGGTGCATGTCCGGATTATCGGCCCGCGGGAGAGCCGGTTGCGTGAAAAGTGGATCCCCCTGTCATTTTTTTCCGGGAAAACGGGGGCGTCCCCGGACAACCCGCGCACGAAAAAACCAAACCGAAAAAAAGCTGGCTTGCCCCGACGCCGCAGTTCCATTATTCTCGGACAAGCCGGGAGTTCCCGAACAATATTTCTTTTTCGAAAAGGAGACGTGTCATGAAGGTAGTACTCATTGTGATGGTATGCATGTTTTCAGGTTTGCTGATCGGCTGCCAGAACTCGGCCAAGGTCCTGGTGGAATGCAAGTTCGATGGAGAGAAGGGCTTCCTGTGCGAGGTCAAGCACACGGAAGGAAAGGCCAAGGCCAAGGCCTGCTGGGACGCAGTGGTCACCTGCGCCAACGCCACCAAGGTCACCGGATCGGGCTGCCATGAGGTCGCCCCGGGCGCCAAGGCCCAGCACCTGATTCCCTTCGAAGAAATCAAGAACAAGGACAAGTGCGACAAGGCCGTCTCCTTCGACGTCACCAATGTGAAGGTCACACTCGTCAAATAGGGGGTACGTTTCCATGAACTCATCCCACAACCCGGTCGAGATTCTCGAGAAACTGAATCACCTGCGTCCGAAGGCCCGAAGCCGCATTCCGTCCTGGGTCGCTGCCGCCTGCCTCAGTTGCGGGATGGCCACGGCGTGCACAACGCCGGCCGAGACGCCGACCACGCCCGACAGCGCGGGGCCGCAGCAGCCGATGACCCCCGACGAGCCCGACAGTAAAAAGGGTGTCGACATGTACGCCGCACCCGATGACGGCATGAGTTCGGACATGGATGTCTGCCACGAGTGCATGGAATATGCCGCCCCGGCGGTCGCCGAGTACGGCGGGCCGCCGATGGAAGACGAATGAACGGAGTCTTTTCCGGGGAGAAGCCATGGACTGGGATCTGACGCTGGAGAAACTGCGGCGTGAAGCCTTTCGACCCACCATTCCGCCGCCGGTGCGGCTGCCGTCATGGGCCGTGGCCGCGCTGGTCGGTGCGGGGCTGACCCTGTCGGGCGCTGCCTGCGATCGCGGTGGCTCCGGGAACCGGGGACCTGCCGCTGACATGGGGCAGGTGCACGTAGAGTACGGCGCCCCCATGCCGCCGGACATGGTGAAGACGCCTCCCGTGCCGGACGCGGTCGAGCCCCTCTACGCCGGGCCCCCTGAGGAATCCATGCCCGCCGAGGGACCGCCGCCGGTCGAGGAGTACCGTGCCCCAATCATGCGCGAGCCGGCGAAAAAAAGCCCACCACCACCACCGCCCGAAGAGATGAAGGCCCAACCGCCGGACCCGGGGGCTGAAGTGCCCCTGTACGCCCATCCTGTGATGCGGTAATACCAGCCTTCGAAGGCCCTTGAATTTTTCTTTTCAATCAGGAAGGAATCAGCCCGTGCAGGGTATTACTGCATCGGGGCGGGGGGCGGGATCATCGCCGGAAGCGACATGCGGGGAGCCATCATGACGCCCGCGCCCGGAGGAGGCATCATGGGACCAATGGCGCCGGGGCCCGGAGCAGGCATCATGGGGCCGATGGCGCCGGGGCCCGGAGCAGGCACTGCGTTGGGATCAGCGGCCGGGGCGGCCTTGATCTCGACGAGCTCGATTTCGAAGATCAGGGCTTCGTTGGGACCGATCTTCTGACCGGCGCCCATTTCACCGTAGGCCAGGTTGGCCGGGATGAACAACTTCCACTTGGAGCCCTGCGGCATCAACTGCAGCGCCTCGGTCCAGCCCTTGATCACGCCGGAGACGCCGAACTCGACGGGCTTGCCGGCCTTCTCGGAGGAGTCGAACTCGGTGCCGTCGATCAGGGTACCCTTGTAGTTGCAGGCGACCATGTCCGTCAGCGCCGGCTTGGGGCCCGTCCCCTCTTTAATCACTTGGTACTGCAGGCCGCTCTCGAGCGTGATCACGCCGGCCTGTGCCTTGTTCTTCTCAAGAAAATCCTGGCCGCGCTTGAGGGCGCCCTCGCCCTTGGACTTGCGCTCGGCCATCATTTTCTGCATGCGCTGGGTCTGGAATTCGCCCATGACCTTGCGCATTTCCTCTTCGGTGATCAGCGAGGGCTTCTTGGCCTGGGCGTCCATCGCGCCGGCTTCGAACGCGCGGATGTTGACCTGGAAGTCCTTGCCCATGTTGAACCCGACGATGTAGGAAACCTTGTCTTCGACGGTGGCCAGGTCAGCCGGCGTGAAAGCTCCCTTGGGGGCTTCGGGCGTGGCGGTCGCGGGCGTGCCGGGCTTGCCGGTGTCCTTCTTGTCGGGGCAGGGCTGCGCCTTGCAGCCGAGAAATGCCAGTGCTGTCAGTGCAATCAGAATCGTGGATTTCATGGATAAACTCTCCTCAATGGGGTAAACGTACGGGAAACGACACGTTCCCCGTCAGCGGCCACAAGTTACTTAATTTGGGAAAAAAGTAGAGAAAAAAATGCTGGATCTCCAAAAGGGACACGTGTTAGTTATAATTTTACTAAAAAATTCCGCCCTGGGTGGAAAATATTTGCAATTCCGGATGGTCGTGCCCTTCATCCCGTGGTAGCAATATTCTGGGTACCTTCAGACCGGACCCGGAGGCCTTGCGATGAAACGGATTTTCGCTGCGTTGTTGCTACTTCCCGCCCTTGCCTGCACCACCCCCCAGTCCGTGCCCGTCGCCCAGAACCAATTTATCATGTATGGCACGGCGGACACCACCGCAGCCCACCAGGCGGTCGTGTATCTGACCATGGGTTACGGTGCCTGCTCGGGGACGCTCATCGCCCGGGATGTCGTGCTCACAGCGGCCCACTGCTGCACGGCATCGGCGAGCACCATGCGTGTCTACATCGGAAACAGCACCAACTCCTTCACCTCCGAGCTGGGCGTCTCCGTGGTGCAGACACACCCGAACTGGGACCCCAACTTCGAGCAGACCAACAACCTGGCCAATGACATCTGCCTGCTGCGGCTCTCCTCGAACGCGCCGGTGGCGGTCACGCCCATCCCCACCCTGCCCTCCTCCCTGGCGCTGACCGCCGGCGAGGTGAACAGTCTGCCTTTGCAGTTCGTCGGCTTCGGCCTGACCGAGACGGGCGCCTCGGGCACGAAACTGAAGATGACCCAGACGCTGGCGAACATCTGCGAGGGCTCCTCGTGGTGCAACGTGAACATCCCCAACGTCGGCACCACGCAGGTTCCGCCCAACACCATCGGCATCCAGATGAACACCAACGGCGGCATCTGCAGCGGCGACTCCGGCGGTCCCGGGTTCGTCACCCGCGGCGGCGTCGAGTACGTCGCCGGCATCTCCTCCTTCGTCATGCAGAACAGTTCGCAGCAGTGCGACTACTTCGGTGCGGCCACCAAGGTCGACCGCTTCGCGTCCTTCATCGCGGACTTCCTCGGCAATGCCACCGAGAACTGCTCCAACGGGACCGACGACGACGATGACGGGCAGATCGACTGCGCCGACCCCGACTGTGTCGCCGACCCCGCCTGCGGCGAGACCTCCTGTGAGCTGGCGACCCAGATCGCCTGCGGCGCCTCCGTCTCCGGCACCACCCTCGGTGCGGCCTCCTCGTACACCAACTACGGCAACAACTGCACCGGCGGCTATCCCATGAACGGCGCCGAGAACGTCGTGCGGGTCAACGCCGGTGCCGGCACCGTCGTCACCGCCCGTCTGACCATCGCCAACGCCTCCACGGACCTTGACCTGCTGCTGGTCAAGGGCGCCTGCGACCCGGGAAACTGCATCACGGGCAGTCTCAACGCCCCCGGCACCGCCGAGACGCTCACCTTCACCATGGATGGCACCGATCATTATTTGTTTATTGAAACCTACCAGAACGCCGGACAGTACACGCTTCAGATCACCTGCGAAAACGAGCAGCCCGTGCCCGAAGTCTGCGGCAACGGCGTCGATGACGACGGCGACGGCCGCGTGGACTGCGACGACACCGACTGCAACGGCGAGCCCGGTTGCGGACCGCCCGTCGAGGACTGCGACAACGGCCTCGATGACGACGGCGACGACGCGGCCGACTGCGGCGACGCGGACTGCTTCGGCGAGCTCGCCTGCGAGATCGCCGACGAGGACTGCGGCGACGGGATAGACAACGACTACGATGGCTTCGTGGACTGCGCCGACGTCGACTGCAAGTCCGACAGCGTCTGTGACGAAGTCCTGCTGGAGATCTGCGACAACGGCGCCGATGACGACGGTGACGGTCGCACCGACTGCGCCGATCCGCTGTGCCGTTCGGCCACCCAGTGCCACCCCGGCCTGGAGATCTGCAACAACAACCGCGACGACGACGGCGACGGTCGGGTGGACTGCGAAGACGCGGACTGCCAGACCTTCGCCGACTGCCCCGATCCGGCCGAGAACTGCGACAACGGCGTCGACGACAGCGGCGACCTCAACATCGACTGTGAGGACCCGAAGTGCGCCTCCTTCACCCCCTGCCTGCTGCAGTCTCCCTGGACCAAGACCTACGACACCGACGGCTGCACCTGCCGCACGGGCGCGGGCTCTGACCGTCCGGCCACCGGCCTGATGCTGCTGGGGCTGCTGCTCGGACTGTTCGGACTGTTCAGACGGTTCCGACAGGTCTGACACGTCGGACACGTCGGACACGTCCGACACGTCCGACCCTACAAGATCCCCTCACGTTCAAGGATTTCACGTAACGCCAGGAGCGCGACGGAGTCGGCAGGCATCTCCAGGGCTGAAAGGCCCCGGCTGTCGCGCAGGGTGACGACGGGATCCGGCGGGACGACACCGAGGATGGGCAGTCCGCCGTCCTCGATCAACTTCACCAGCTCCGGGTCGGGCGTGTCCACCCGGTTGAAGAGGACCCCGGTCTTCTTCGGCGACATGCCCGGCGAGGCCTCGATGGTCTCCCTGGCCAGAATCGCGGTTTTGGCGCCCCGCAGGGAGTTGTCCGTCAACACGACCGCGTGGGTCACCGACCGCGTGACCTCCCGGTTGATCTGCTCGATACCCGCCTCGGCATCGATGATGACCACGTCGAACTGCCCGGCGATGACCCCGAGGGTCTCCCGGAGCAGGGAGTTGATCGAGCAGTAGCAGCCCACGGTGTCGGTGCGTCCCATCACCAGCAGGCTGTATTTCTCCGTCTCGAAGAGCGCCTCCATCAGGAGGTAGTCGATGATCTCCGAGAGCCGGGCGGTCTCCTCGCTCTTGGTGATCTTCGCCTGCCGCAGGATCTCCGAGCGGGCCTCTCCGATGGTCTTGAAGCCGTGCACATCCAGCGCGGTGGCCAGCCCCATGGCCGGATCGGCGTCGATCAGGAGCACCTTTTTTCCCTGATCCAGGGCGATCCGCGCGGTCAGCGAAGCCGTGATGGATTTGCCCGAGCCGCCTTTTCCCAGATACGCGATGGTCGTGGTTTCCATTTACTGTCTCCTTCGGAAGGTCAGGACGTTACGAATGGTGTCGCACACTGGTTTTTCGTCGCAGACCCGGCAGTCCAGGTCGCTGCAACTGATCTCGCCGGACTCCTCCCAGCGGAGCTTCCGCATCTCCCCGGAGAGGACCCCTGCGGCCCTGGCGTGACCCTCGAACCCGCGGATGAAGTCATCGTCACCGGCGGCGATCAGCACGTCGAGGTTCCCGATCTCCGGGAACTTCTGTGCGTAGGCGGCGCGGACCGTGCGACCCAGATTGATTAGTGTGAAATTGTCAATAATTTTATTGTGTACCCGAATCCACAGCCTTCCCGGGAGGCTCCGGGTCATCACATGGCGCAGGCGGTGGGTCAGGTTCATCGGACCAGCCACAGGGGCCTCCAGCGGGTCCAGCCCGTCGGGGAGCTCCATCAGGACCAGCAGCAGGAAGGACACGCTTTGCCCCTTCAGCGCTGCGACGTCGTCGTTGTGAACATACACCCGGTTCGTCACCAGGCCCCGCTGGCGGGTCCACAGGGCCCGGCTCACCGAGAGCCGGCCCGGCGCGCCCAGCTCCAGGGCGGTGTCCTCGGCCAGCACCACCGACGACACGCGCTCACGATCCGGGGAGAACCCGAGGCGCTCCGGCCCTTCCCCGCAAGGGGGCAGCTGCGTCTCGAACAGGTGGGTCCCGGCCAGGATCTGCCGGATCAGGACGGTGTGGTCGGCGGATTCTTCCACGTCAACCCCCGGCCCGGTCCGCAGCGTTCAGGGCCGCCCCGAAGGCCGGGGCCAGCTGGGGATCCATGGAGATGACCTTCACCTCGTACCCCAGACCACGTGCGAGCGCTTCGTTGAAAAAGGGGATGTTGCCCAAGCCTCCCACTACCGTCACGGGCGGTCGTGCCCCGGTCTTGGCGATCATGGTCTGGGCCTTCTCGGCGATGGCGATCAGGATCCCCGCCAGGATGTCCCGGCCCGGGACCCCCATGTTGATCCGGCTGATCACCTCGCTCTCGGCGAACACCGCACAGCTGTTGGACATCCGGTAGGGGGTCTCCGAGGTGGCGGCGATGGAGGAGATCTCCTCGACCGGGATGCCCAGGGAGCCCGCGATCATGTCGAGGAACCTCCCGCTGCCGGCAGCGCACTTCTCGTTGACGGCCTTGTCGCTCACCACGCCCCTGGACGAGAGCGTGCACAGGTTGAGGAACAGGGAGCCCGCGTCGATGACGGTCCGTGCCTCCGGATCGAGGTGCCAAACGGCCCTGGCCGCGCACATCTCCTCGTCGAAGACGAAGTCGGCCCGGTGCACCAGGTTGGAGCCGAAGCCCGTGGCGGCCTTCTTCCGGACCTGGAAGCCGAAGATCCCTGCGTCGTCCAGGGCGGCCCGGTAGGATTGCCTGAGGACATCCTGGAACGTCCCGTTGAGCTCCCGGATGTCAGAGCCGAGGATCCGGCCCTCCCGGACCAGGCAGATCTTGACGAACCGTGTACCGATGTCGATGCCCGCCGTGATCATGATTTGCCGCCCTCCATGCGGCGGCGGTATTCCTTCTCCGCAAAGCAGGCCGCCCCGAGGGCGCCCATCAACTGCGGATCGTGCGCCAGCGGGGTGAAGGTGACGCCGATCGCCTGCTCGATGTCCCGGACCACGGCCGCGTTCTTGGAGACCCCGCCGGAGATGCAGATGCCCTTTTGGAGGGTGACCTTTCCCGTCAGGGAGGCGATCCGCCTGGCGATGGAGACCGTGATGCCGTGGGCGATGTTCTCGCGCCGTTTGCCCTGGTACAGGAGCTGCATCACGTCGAGCTCCATGAAGATGCTGCACTTGTTCGACACCGGCAGCGGGCGACGGGACCGCAGCGCAAACCGGCCCAGGTCGGCCAGCTCCACCCCCAGCGTCCGGGCCAGGATCTCGAGGCTGCGACCGGTACCGGCTGCACACTTGTCGTTCATCACGAAATCCTCCACCATGCCGTGGGAGTCGATGACCACGACCTTGCAGTCCTGTCCCCCGATGTCGATGATGGTCCGCACCGACTTGTTGCTGAAGAACGTCCCCAGCCCGTGACAGGAGACCTCGCTGCGGTTGCAGTCGGCGAACGGGATCTCCAGCCGGCCGTAGCCCGTCGAGCAGGTCAGTGAGATCTCCTCGATCCGGAGACCGGCCTGCGCCAGGACCCGCCCCATGACATGGTCGGCCGACGCAAGGGAGGTGGCCTTCACGGGCTCGAAGTGGCTGGCGATCACCTTCCCGTGGCGCAGCAGCACGGCCTTGGCTGTCAGGGAGCCGATGTCGATGCCCGCGAAGATCATGACCGGTTGATCACCTTCTCATAGAACGCCTGGATGCGCGTCTTCAACTGGCCCACGCCTCCACCGTAGAGCTCGCGGGTCAGCGTGATCGAGGGGATGTCGAACTTCCGCAGCTCGTGGGAGGAGATATAGGACTCGCCCGACATCATCGAGCAGAACTCGAGCTTCTCCAGGATCACTGCGTCGGCTCCGAAGTCGGACACCCTCTCCCGGACATGGGCGATCCGGCCCGCCACGTCGTCCATCATCCGCGGACACGACAGGTTGCGCAGGTAGCGCTCCCCGAGGGCGGCCAGCGGGTCTCGGCCGACCTGGACGGGCCGCTCGAAGTAGCGGGCGCCCAGGCAGATCGCGTCGGCGACGACCACCCCGCCGGCGGACTCCAGCAACTCCAGGTGGGAGAGTTCCTCGAGGCAGCTCCCCGTGACGAACAACCGCAGGACGGCCTGCTCCGTGTGGATGCGTCCGGCCCGGATCTCCGCGAGCGCCTGCTCGAGCAGCGCGATGGCGTCCTCGACGGGCACCACCGACACAGCCAGCATCAGGGACAAAAACTCGGTGCCCGAGATCGGCACCACGGCCGACCTGCGGCTGTCGGCGATCTCCTGCAGGAGCGCGCGCTTGCGGTTGTACAACGCCACGGAGTTCCAGAGCTTCTCCGCGGTCAACTCGGTGTCGAACCGCTCCTCGAGAAAACGGCCCAGCTTGGCAAGCTCGTTGCCGTACTGCGCCAGGCAGGCCTCCGAGCGCCCGTGGGGCACGAAGAGCATGTAATTGAAGCCGGTGTCCGGGTGCGCATAGCTCCAGTTGTCGAACAGCCGCCGGTTGTGGTCGCACCCGTTCATGAAGACGATGCCATCGAGGAAGTCGAAGTCCCCGCGCAGGCCCTTGTCGAGCACCCGGCGGACGAAGGAGCAGTTCGCCGAGGAGAAGTACGTGTCGCCCAGGGAGGTGCCTTCGCTGCCCACCGCGCGCATGCGGTAGGGGACCGCCCCGGCGGCGTGGATCATCTCCTCAGGGACGTACGAACAGAAGTAGCCCACCGTCGGATGGCCACGGTGACGGGCCCGGGTCAGGTAGTCATTGGAGGTGGACTGGGCCAGTTGCCTGATTTCGTTGAAAATCGTCATGATGCGAACCCGTTGGCGACGAAGAAGTTCGTCAGTTCACGCTTGATCTCGTCTTCGGACATCACCCGCTTGTCGAAGATGTCGGCCTCCATGATCAGGATCGGGATGTCGTGCCGCCGGCAGACGTCCTTGACGATCCGCTGCAGCGCCCGGTTGTGCTTGCACCCCTGGTGCCCGTTCTGGATCACGCAGTCGGCCGAGAACTGTTCGATCTGCCGCTCCAGGTCGTCGACGGTCTCCCGCGCCGCCCCGTGGGCCTGCTTGACCATGCCCATGTAGAGCCGGTCGCGGGCCACGCCCATCATCATGGTCTCCAGGCTGGTGCAGTCGATCTCGGGGAAGATCGCGTCGCCGATGTAGTCGCCCACCACCACGCCGCCGAAGGTCTTCTCGATCCACATGGACATCTCGGAGAAGACGATGGGCATGTCCGCGACGATGATCCGGAACTTCTCGACCTTCCGGCGCAACTGCGGGTATCGGAGACGGAACCGGCCGACGTTGTACATGGCTCTGGCGCTCTCCACGAGCTCGGGGTTGCCCGCGCCGGTGATCTTGGATCCCCAGGCCGTCTGCAGGCCCAGGGAGAGTCCGGCCGACGGGATGCTCTGGTTCATGTGCGTGATCTCGTTGAGATAGCGGTTCTGCTCGTTGAGGACCACGACCATCCTGCGGAACTTGTCCCAGTTGTACTTCCTGCCCAGCGTGTCCTCAAGGAAGGCGATGGCCTCGAACAGGTTCTTCGAATACAACTCGACGTCGGCGTCCTCCTTGGTGTAGGCGGTGTCGATGGTGTACGCCGGGGCGCCGGAGATGTACTCCATCAGTTGGCTGGTCGTCCGCGAGGCGTCGCAGGGGTGGGCCACCGAGACGATGGCCGCGGGCGTGGGGATCTGCTCAAGCAGGTACGCGCCCAGGGAGATCCGGTCCATCGCACAGATGTCGTCGGAGATGCCCTCGCGCTCCACGGCCTCGAGACAGGCCACATGGCCGTCGGTGCCCACCATGTTGGCGATGGCCATGAAGGCCTCGGGCACGAACGCCGCCACGTCATCGAAGCCCGAGGCGACCTCGATGGGCACGGGCCAGCCCAGCCACACCAGCGGCTCGCGGCCGTCCCGGGCGTCGAGGACCCGCTGGAAGAACGCCAGCGTCGCGATGCAGTCGTGCTTGTAGGCGGCGAGCTCACCGGGCGACCACCGCGAGGAGCCGATCTTCTGGAAACCGAAGCGGCTGGCCCGGTTGAGCCGGTGCTCGCGATGGAACATCAGGGGCGCGGCGGCCTTCACCCCGAGCCATGCGAGGTGGGGCCGGTCGAGGACCTTCGTGCCGAGCCGGGCGCCGGCGATGACGCTTTCGATGATTTCATAGGGTTTCAATTCCATGTGATACCTGAATTCAACGCAGAAAATCCGCCGGTTCCAGTGCGGACGGAAGGAAAGGCTTAGCAGGAAAACCATAGATTGTCACGCGTTGGTCACGAAAACGTCATGAGACGTTGACACGGCAGGAACGTTTATTTCCAAGTGGAGAGTTTTATCTGTATGCCACCCTCGTGGATGCGGCGGCCGGCTGAAGCCGCGCTCTTCGCTGCCAACCATGTACTCACCGCTGCCTCCTATGAGGATCTCCAGAGCAACGACCGCCTCAAGGTGTGCCCCAACCCGGGTGTTTTCATTTTCGTTTATTGCCTGCAGGTGAAGGGAAAATGTGTTTGACAAACACGCAAAGCATTGATTGACTTCAGTATGATGAAAATACGTGATTTAACTGTTGTTGTGTTTTGTTGTTCTGTTTTTGCACTGGCACTGGGTGCTTGTGACGATGACGACAACCTATTTACTGTGGTGAAGCCCGGTGAGGATGTCATCCCGGCGGCGGATCCTCCAAGTTTGCCACGGGCCGACACCCTGACGCAAATTGTGGTCGATGGTCAGGTGGACTGCTCCAACTACGCAGCCCTCGCTGGTGGAACACCTGAGGATATATGGGATTATAAGCTTGGTCCTACCGCTGCCTATTTTCAAGGGAGCGGGGCAGAGCTCGAGCACGTCCCCATGGGCCCGGAGGATGGCAAATACTGTCACCGCGATTGCAGAACCCAGGCGGTTGATTGGGCGGGCAATGCCGGACAGACACTTTTCCTCACCGACGGCGAGCCAGGTATGGACCGTACCCGTTTCGACTGGTCTCGCCACGAGGGTCACGGCGGGGCTCAATACAATCATCTCTATCTGCTTGCGCCAATAAATACAAGCTCCCCCGACGACGGCGACAGTTGGTATACCGCAGCTCCCGATCCTGTGTTCGGGCAGGAGGCCTGGCTGGAGACTGGGCCCCTCACGACACCAACGGCAATTGCGCGGGGCAGGGTACTGTGGAACAATAATGCGCTGGTTGGCTTTAAAAGCGGGCTGGTTGGAGCGGTGGGGACAGGCAACAGCGGTGATGAATATCCTTTCGTCATGCTGGAGGGACGAGTTCCCATGGCCATAGCCATTACGCCCAACAACGAATTAGCCTTTGTCGCAACATGGAATAGCGCCAACTGCCAATCGGAGCTCGCCGTACTCGCGCTGAAGAGTAAGAACGATTTCCCCTATATGCTTCCCAGTTTCGGTTTCTTTTCTGAGATCACGCTGCTTGGCTACGTTGAGCTGCCCATCGCCGCACCCACTTCCATTGCCGCCACCGTTGATCTTTCGCAGTGGACCTGGCCCCAGTCCACGGATCTCACTGATCCCGACGAGCGACAACGCTGGATAGATCGGGAGATAGACCACCAGGTGGCTCGTGCGGGCTACGTGGTGGTTGCTTCTCGTGATGAAAACACCGTCGTATGGGTTGACATCACCCCGACGCTCACGTGGATTGAGTCCATGTATTTTGGTTCTGAGGGGGATTTTACCACCACCCAAAACTCGGGTTGGCCGCTGACTTTCCAGGAAGCCCCGCTTGCGAAACCCGTCGTCGTTCACAGTGAAGTGGTCGAACTGCCCACGGTGGTGGTTGCTGGCTATGACGTCGGTGATCGCGCCTACCTGGGCCGGGATAAACTCTTTTCTCAATACTCCTACGTAGCCACGTTCCACGGTGATCTCGTGACCTTCGATTCCACAGGGCTCATGAGTGGAGCCGGTTCAGTTCCGAGTCTTTCATCGACGTACAGCCTCTGCAACAATCCCACCGATGTGGCATACGGAGCAGGTATGCCCCTTCGCGATGAAATGCTCTTCACGTGCAGAGGGGACCGCAAGTTTGTGGTTGTGGGTCCAGACGGCGTTGTACAACGCACCCTCGCCGATGATCGAGTGGGCGATCCCGTGGCAGGCATGATTACGAGTACGCGGAGCGCCAATGTGCTCACTGTGGCAGACTACAAAGAACATCGTTTGCTCAATTACCAGGACGGCCCCCTGAGACCCTGGGGCGACGAGATCTTCAGCAACCAACCTGAACCCGGTGGTTTTGTCTTCCTGGGAGTGCTTGAGCTCGGTGGCCCTGCTGTCGCAATATCGGCAGCCCAAGTGCCTTGAACAACAAAATGCGCCACTGCATCGGCATACCCGGTCCCGGTGGAACAATGCAACCAGAGGTGGACCGGGAAAAGCATCCAGGTTTTTTATGCTGCGGCTGCGGCAGTTTGAGCGGTACCAGCTTTTCCTTCTTGCGCACGGACTTCCGATTCAGAAATCAGCTGTCCACTTTCACCGTGGCATACCGGGGTTTGACATTGCGTGTATTTTGCGTAGAGTTATGGAGTTATTTTGTTTTCTGTTCTCCACTTGACGCCTGAAGTAAATGGGGATGGATATGAAAACTATTCTGTTATGCATGCTCTCTTGTGCTCTGCTTTATTCCTCCTCCGTGTGGTCCCAGGAAACTCCTCCCGCATACAATGATACCGCTGGTCCCGGGGAAGGACCGCTGGCGCCGACTGTTCCCCCGGAATCAACAGAATACGCCCGGCCACTCCCCGATGTGCCGCAGCCTCCCGCTGAGAAGGTGCCACCTGACCCCCACGTCGCCGATGAGAGTCAACCACAGGAGCCTCCGCCAAAACAATCATCAACCATGAAACTCAATATCATCCCTGTGCTGGGGGTGCAGATTTGGAAGGTTGACTGGAGGCCATTTGTCAGCCTCAAGGCTGGACCCATCTTCCAGTACCACCCCACGGACATGATGGGAGGGTTGAACCTCTCTTTGATCTTTCACGCCTTAAAATCATGGGCCGTTTCCGCTGATTTCAGGGTTGGAGAAGGCCTTGATACCGACGAAGATCTGTATTCTCATGGAATCAAAATGTTTGGTGGTTCGGTCATCTGTTACATATGGGGACAGAACCACAACCTCTCCTTACAGCCCTTCATCCGGGTCAGCGCAGGATGGAGTATTTACGGGGACGAAGAGTTCCAGGAAAAAGAGACAGAGACCACAAAAATACGAAACTACAAGAAAAACGGTGTCCCAGCCCCCGGCTTCAGTAGTTTGTATACCGAGCAGTCCGTAGGCGTTCAGTTTGTGCTGGTCTCAAACTCCGGGAAATCAACCCCTGGGATTTCCGTGGACATAGACGTGGGGATTGTACAGGACTGGGATTTCGGCATAGGGGATTCCTTCTTCAAGTTTGGTTTGGCCCTTGTCTTCTCCTATTAGAAGGGCGTGTGGAACCCGGTCCCAGGAAGAAGCCCAGGCCAGTCCTGGCCCGGCGATGCGCTGACACGGCGCGGGAAAGCCCCTTGAGGAGTTGCCAATTATGGATGGATTGGTTTAGCTAATTTTAAATTATCCAAAAAAGACTAGGGGCAGGTGAACTCGGCATAAACGGTGCAGCCGGCTTCGTCGGCGCCGTTGGTGCAGTCCTCTTCACCGTCACACTGGTAGTCGGCGAAGACTTCCTCACCATTGCCGCAGTCGAACATCTCGGGCTCGGGGCAACCGACCTCGTCGCTGCCGTCGGGACAATCTTCCTCGCCATCGCACTTCCAGTCCATGGGAATCGTTTCGCCGCTGTCGCAGGTGAAGTCACCCGTGTTGGTGTCGCAGGCGTTCATGCAGGTCTGCAGGTTCGTCCCCTGCACGTTGTTGCACATGGCGTCCTCGAGCTCGGAACAGGGCGCGTCGATGAGGCAGTCAGCGATGCACCGGTCTTCGGCCGACGACGTGAAGTCGCGGCAGTCGTAGGGGCCGTCGGTGAGCATGCCGCAGGAATCAACCTTGCTCAGGGCCGTCTCGCATGTACTCTTGCTGCCTCCACCATCGTCACAACTCACCATGGAAACCAGCACCGTAATCATCATGAATTTTCTAAACATTTTCAACCTCCTGTTGGCGCAAAATAATAAGTTAGTGGTCCATTCAGCGCGTGGATAACGATACAGGTGTTCGGAATTCCTGTCAATTCATGATTCACACGAACTCACGGAGGCGGGTTCCTTCTTCTCCGGCAGGCGGTCCATGGTCAGGCCGGTGAAACCGTAGAAGATGGACACCAGCGGGTTGAACCAGTTCAAAAAAGCCCAGGGAAGGTAGAGCCAGGGGGAGACACCCAGGGTGGCAGCCATGAAGGCGCCGCAGGTGTTCCACGGGACCAGCGGGGAGGTGAGCGTGGCGCTGTCCTCCAGGGCACGGGAGAGGTTGTGGGGCGCCAGACCCATCTTCTCGTAGGTGCTCTTGTACATGCGGCCCGGCAGCACGATGGCGATGTACTGGTCGCCGGCGATGATGTTCATGCCGATGGCGGTGCAGATCGTCACCAGCACGAGGCTGCCGGTGCCGTGCACGAGCCGGAGGATCGCCGCAGTGATCGTCTGCAGGAAGCCCGCGGCCTCCATGGCGCCACCAAACGAGACCGCGCACATGATCAGCGCCATGGTGTCCATCATCTTGTCGAGTCCGCCGCGGGAGAGCAGGTCGTTGAGCGCCGGGGAGTCGGTCTGGATGGAGAAGCCCTGCTTGGCCGTGGTCAGCACCGACTGCCAGGGGGCGTCCTGGAACCACACCGCGAAGAGCATGCCCATCAGCGCGCCGAAGAGGATCGACGGCAGGGCCGGGCGCCGGGTGGCGACCAGGCCGATGACGACCAGCGGCGGCACCATCAGCCATGGACTGATGCGGAAATGGTCACGGATGGGCTCCACAACGCCGGTGGTGCCGCCGGCGCTGCCACCCCAGTCGGAGAACAGCCCGATGATGAAGTAGGCCGTAAGCGCGACGATCAGGCTCGGCCCGGTGGTCCAGACCATGTGCCGGATGTGGGTGAACAGGTCCGAGCCGGCCACAGCGGGCGCGAGGTTGGTGGTGTCCGACAGCGGGGACATCTTGTCGCCGAAGTAGGCGCCCGAGATCACGGCGCCGGCGGTCATGGGGGCGGGCACGCCCAGGGACGCGCCCAGACCCATCAGCGCCAGACCCACGGTGCCCGCAGTGCTCCACGAGCTGCCCGTGGCCAGGGACACCACCGACGAGATCAGCGCGGCCGTGAAGAGGAAGTACGTGGGGCTGACGATGGAGAAGCCGTACACGATCAGCGTGGGCACGATGCCGCTGTGCAGCCAGGTTCCGATGAGCAGGCCCACCGACATCAGCAGCAGGATCGCCGGCAGCGTGGACGCAATCGAGGCGGCCATGGCAGCCAGCGTCTTCTCCCAGAGCACGCCGCGGACGCGTGCCAGCGCCGCCACCAGCGCGGTCGTGAAGATCAGCGCCAGGTGCGGCGACTGCTTGAAGCGGATGACGGTGAGATAAAGCGCCCCCAGCAGGAAGGCCACCGGGACCAGCGCCCAGAGCAATGGGAACCGGCCGGCCGGCCCGGGCGATTTGTCGCTAGTAGGGGAGTTCATACTGGACAAAGAATCCCGCGTACCAGGGTTTCATGTCGAGGTCGATCTCGGAGTCCTGGGGCTCGCGACACTCGCCGCCGTCGGCCTCGTAGATGCAGGCGTCGCTCCAGTTGGGGAACCAGAAGCGCCCCATGACGCCCACATGGAAGCGCTCGGACACGCGCACCGTGAAGCCGGCCGTGGCACCGACGGTGACGCCGGTGGCGCGGAAGATCAGGAACTTGTTGTCCTCCTCCTCGAAGGTGCCGTCGACGTACGTGGTCATGTAACCGAAGTTGCCCGAGGCGAACAGGGCCAGGCGTGATCCCAGCGGCAGGATCCCGCGGGCCTCGAAGTTCAGCACGTAGTAGTACATCGTGTCGAGCTTGTCGGGGGCCATCCGCCCGTAATGCACGTTGAAGCCCAGCGCGAAGTTGCGGTGCATGCGGTACAGGCCGGTGAGGTCCGCACCCCAGGAGGGCCCGCCCTCGGTGCAGAAGTCGCCCGAGCAGGCGTTGAGACCGCTGCCGCCCTCGAACAACAGGGCGTTGGTGGGCCTTTGCGCTTCGGCAGGCTTGTCGGATCCGACAGGCTCCGCGGCGCGGGCGCGCGTACCCAATGCGGTCAGGAACAGGACGAAGAGAATACCGGTGGATGAACGTCGCATGCTTCAAAGCCTCGGGTCAACGGTTGGGCTGGTTTGCATTCCAGTGCAAGACAACGTCGGGCAATGTAACACGAAAAACCATGCGCTGGCAACAGCCTAGGCCATCTTCCACCCGTGGAAACGGACCCGTCCAACTTCAAAAATGGATTTCAGGATAGTGGAGCGCCCAATGTTGTGATAGTTTTGCCCAGCCCCGCCAGTGTGCCGGGGTGGTCCGGATAAGGAAAGGCGAATGACTGTATTTTCATCCAGTCTGTTTTACTGGCGACTCAGGGAATTCGAAGACTCCCGCTTCACCGGCAGCCTCCAGTTGTCCTCGGCGGGCGGGGCAGTCGGGCGCATCTTCCTGCATGAAGGCCGTGTCTCATGGGCCGAGGCCCCCGGCCAGGAACACACCCTGTTCTCGGCGCTGCAGGCCCTGGCGGGCGTGGGCAAGGAAGACATCCTGTTCATTAAAACGGTGTACCAGGAGCATCAGGGGAAGACCAACATCGTCACCCTGATGGAGAAGACGGGGCTGGCCAACTTCTGGGTGCTGCGAGAATGCATGCGGCTGCACCTGCTGTCGGCGGTGAACGTCTTCTCCACGATGGGGGATCTCGAGATCATCGAGAACGAGGGCAACCTCGCCAGCCCCAGCGTGCTGCTGTTCACCCTCGACGAACTCTCCTTCGCCGACAAACTTCTCGACCCCACGATCCCGCCGCTTTTGAAGAGCCAGGGGCTCGAGGTCGTGCAGGTGCAGATGAAGAAGCTCGACACCGTGTATCAATGGCCGCCCGACAAGCCGATGCACGACGACTTCCTGGACATCGGCGTCTCCTGGTACCGCAACCGGCCCGACTCGGTGTTCCCGCCGCAGATGGTGTCGATCTTCCAGCCCCACTCGACCTACTGGGTGCGCTTCTTCGCCGACGCCTATGAGACGATCCTGATTGTGGCTTTCACGCCGGGCCAGGATCTCAAGCCCGTCGTCGACGTCCTCTGGCACGCCCCGACGCGCTTCCTGCTCGAACTGGAAAAGGAAACCACCCCACTGGTCCCTCTGGACACGGCCCTGAAAACCTGGGAGTGACGACACATGAAGGAACGCTCTGAACTCGAACTGATGCTCGGAAACATGCTCGCCGACCCCGTGTTCTTCCAGGTGGACCAGCGCCTGCGCGCGCCGAACCTGTTTTCCATCTTCAGCATGGAGTACCAGAAGTCGCGCTATTCGTCGTTGCTGGCGTATTTCCTGAATCCCAACGAAAACCACGGCCTGGAGGACAGTTTCCTTCGCCAGTTCCTCAGCCACGCCCTGAAGTCGATGCCGGCCGCCGCCGACAAGGATCCCGACAGCCTCAGCCCGATCCCGTACGCCAAGGTCAAGGAGAGCATCCTCGACTGGGACCAGCTCGACGTCCTGTCGGCGGACCTGCGCGAGACCATGGTGACCACGGACTATCCCCTGGGCGAGGAGGGCCGCACCGTGGACATCTGCATCTGGAACGAACCATACTCCTTCGCGGTGTATGTCGAGAATCTGATCGTGCCCAAGGAGGGCTGGCGGCGCTACCATGGCAGCGGCATGCGCTCGCAGAAGAGCCTCACCGGGGAATACGTGCTGGACCTGTACCGGCGCTGGGCCTCGGACCAGAACCCCCAGCCCTACCAGATCCTGCCCGTGTCCCTGCGGCTGGGTTCGCTGCGGTCGGCCGAGCAGCATGTCACCCGCCAGTTGGAATACCCCTGGATGATCGACGTGCTCAACACGCTCGTGAAGAGCCCTACGGTGGCCAGCCACACACGGCTGCTGATCACAGATTTCATCGAACACCTGCGCTGTGCCTACCCCGAGTTCCTCGAGATGCACGGCCTGACGCACCAGTTGAGCCAGCTCGTGGACCAGTACGGACCGGCGATCTGCCGCCTGTTCGACCACGTCGCCGAGTGCAGCGGCTGCGACTCCGATGACGACCTGATCACGGCCTACCACGACATCTACCGCCGGCACCGCGCCTGCGTCGAGGCCCTGTGGCTGCACGCGGACTCCGTCTCCTATCCGTTGCTCACCGAGATCCGCGGCCAGATCGAGGCCATGCGCTTCGACGAGGACATGGTGCTCTACCAGACGGCCTCCTCCCTGTCGGGGACCTGCAAGCGCTGGATGGAGGAGACCCCCCGCACCGGTGACGAGGAAGTCCGCGCCCCTGCGGAGATCTATTTCTCGGCCTCGGTGGGGTCCTGCGGCATCTTCGTGTATCAGGAGCCGTCCCGTGGCATGGTGGACAAGATCTGGTTCGTCGCCAGGGAGATCGCCGAGGAGATGGAGATGGAGCTCTCCGAGCACACGCCCACGAGCCGCAACTTCCATCTGGCGAAAAAATACTATGACGCCTTTTCCCCCATCGAGATCGCGCGGGATTTCATACGGTTCTACAAGTTGATGGACGACATCTTCAAGGAACTGCACCGGTAACCGGAAAACTTTGATAACCCTGTCATTGGCACCCAAAAAAACATCATGAAGCGTCTTCTCGGCACCCTGTTCGCACCCTCCCCGGTCATCCCCTCCATGTGGCTCCTCCTCACCGGCCTGCTGACGCTGGTCTCCGTCGACCACGTCATCCGCGAGCGCCGGCTTCCGCCGCACCCCTACGTGCTGGCCACGCCTGACATCCAGCGAAAGATGGAGACGGAGCAGCTGCCTCCAGAGAGCCGCGTGTTCATCTATTTCATCGACAGCCTGCGCTTTGACTACGCGATCACGCCGGAGTTGATGCCCAACCTCAGCCGCCTGCTGCCCCAGAGCACCTGGGGCGAGGTGACCCCTTGCGCGACGAGCATGACCGTGCACTGCGTAGAGGCCGCGTTCTCGGGCATCGATCGCTCCACCGTGCTGGCCTTCGGTGAGGACTTCAACCCGCAGAAGAGCAAGCACAAGACCGCATGGTTCTTCCAGATGAAGAACCGTGGTGCCCATATCGCGGCGGTGACCGACTACGTGATCCCCACGCTCTACAAGGACGCGCTGGCGGAGAACCACGTCTACAAGAAGGGCGCCTCGCAGAAGAAGCTGGTCGACCGCGCGCTGGGGTATTTCGCGAATCCGAAGAACACCGTGACCATCGTGCACCTGCTGGGCCCCCACGACGACGGGCAGACCTATGGATCGAACACACCGCAGTACCGCGCCCAACTCAAGGAGGTCGACGACCTGCTCGGCGAGGTCGTCGCAGCCCTGAAGCCCACCGACACCCTGATGATCATGGGTGATCACGGCATGGACGACGAGGGCAGGCACATGTACAACATGGTCGTGCCCACCTTTTACCTTTACCGAGGGCCCGAGTTCACGCCGAACCTGCGACGCGACATCCACCTGCTCTCCCACACGTTCTTCCTGTCGGTGATGTTCCGCCTGCCGTTCCATCCCTCCTACCAGGGCGAGTTCTTCTGGGAGGCCGTCTCGGAGCCGGTGCGCAAACAGTACGGTCCCGAGGAGGCCCGCGCCCTGCATCGCCCGGTGGAGCCTGGTGATCTCACCATTTCCACGGAGTACAGGATCCGGTTCGGCCTGTTGATCCTGCTGTGGATCCTGGGATTCCGGCTCCTGTTCCACAAGGCACCGGCCGTGCCGAACCGCTTCGGTGTGCCCTGGGCGGTCGCCTCGGTCGTGGCGCTGTACATGGGGTGGTTCTGGCCGCTGGTCGCCGCCCTCGCGGGAATGGCGGCGTTCCTGATGCGCGGGGCCTGGCGGACCTGGACGGTGTGGATCCTCGGCGGGCTCGTCTTCGCCTGGGGTGTCTCCCGCGGGCTCGTCTACCGGCCCTTCGACCTGGCCATGCATGAAGTCAAGATTCACTTCATTTACATGTTCTTCCTGCTGGAACTCGGTGCAGGATTCCTCCTTTACGGACACATGTTCGGACCCGCCCGATGGCGTGAACGGCTGTGGGGCGGCTCACTGCTGGCCATGGCGATCGCGCCGTTTCTCCACTTCCCCTCGCTGTATGCCTACGGGTTCCTGCGCACGACGCCGTTCTTCCTGAGCGTGCACCTGGCGGCCACGGCAATGTGGTTCTCGGGACCGGACTTCAACCGACGCCCGTGGAAGGAGATGCTCCCGCTGTTGTCGCTCCCCGTGGTCGCGGCGCTGCTGCTTTTGCCCCAGTACTCGATCTTCGTGGAGAACTTCCGGATCTTCGACTTTCCGCTGCTGCCTCACCGCGAGGGCTCCGGCTGGAACATGGTCTATGCATTGGTGCCGTTTGCGCTGTCGACGTTTTTCGCCGTGCGGCAGACGCACCTGCGCCGGGAAAAACTGATCTGGATCCTGCCGGCCTTCCTACTGACGCCGGCCTTCCTGCTGCTGGGCCACCACCTTTCCCCGTTCGTCTTCGCCGGGCTCTTCTGGGGGCTGCTCGCGCTTTGGTTTCTGCCTTCGCGCTGGTTCCCCGGGGGCTGCAAGTGGCTGCTGACCTTCTTCTGGACGCAGTGGCTGCTGTCTTACATGTTCATTTTCTCGCTGCAGGCGTTCTATCAGATTCACCTGCTCTTCCTGTGTGCGTTCGCGCTGCTGGAGGCTTCGCGCTTCATCGCTGCGCACAAGCCGGACCGCCCGTATGGACTGATCGTCATCCCGGCGGTGGCCCTGATCCTGCTTTCGTTCACGGCGTTCTTCAGCATCCGGACCTGCGGGATCGACTTCCGCTTCGGACTGGCCTGGTTCCCGGACCTGTTCGAGACGCTCTGGTTCCTGGTGTTCGGCGCCACGCTGGTGAAGTACTTCTCGCCGGTGTTCCTGATCAAGGCGCTGGAGACCTCGCAGTGCCGGGAGCTCGCCATGCCGCGCATGCTGCGCTGGGGCACCTTCCTGGCCTGGACGGTGATGCCGCTGATGCTGACGCTGCTGTTCATCTCCGAGAAGGTCCCGCTGGTCGTGGACACCCTCGAGGAGGGGATGTACCTGCTGGGCGTCTCGCTGACGCTGCTGATCACCGAGGCCCTGCCGGTGGGCTCCTTTCGGGTCGCCGGCCTGTCACGGGCCGCATGCTCATCACCGACCGAAGTGGAACCGCCTGCCGGGGTGGAATCGCCGACCACGCCGCCGGCCGTGGACGAATCATTGACTTGAGCCATTTTACCGTCACAATATGACATGCTCTGGATCTGGCTGATATTTCCCCTCCTGAACTTCGGCGAGCCGTCCCCGGCTCCGGATGCGTGGGACTGGGGAAAGCGCCTGTCCGCGCTTCGGGCCTCGATCGCTCGCCCGCCGGTGGACGCCGACGCCCTCTGGACGTCTTTTTCCGGCGCTCCCTCGCCGGTGGCCGAGGAGGCGGCGTTGATGCTGGTGCGCACCCTGCCAGAGCCCGGCCGCAAGCGCCGTTTCCTCCAGAAGGCCTTTTCCCCGCTGGACGGCCTCGCCACCGCCGCAGGCCCGAAGGAGGCCGCGCGATGGCTCACCGAGGACACCTGCACCGCGCCGGCGCGCCTGGCCGTGTTCCGGGAGCTCGCGCCGCTTTTGCCGGCCACCGACCAGAGCACCGCCTGGGAGACGCTCTGGGACGTCTTTCCCGGACATCCCCAGGCCTTCTCGTTCCTGCTGGCCGCCATCGACGCGGCCGAGGCCGCAGGCCAGAAGAAGGATCTCGCCCGCCTGCGCCGCGTGCAGTTCCTGTTCCTGCCCCAGACCGTCGCCCCGGAACTGAAACGGGAACTTCTGGCCGCCCTCCCCTGCGCGCGCCGCGACCTGTTCATCCGCATCGCCTATGGCATGGGTGCCTGGGACGCGGCGCTGGAGTTGATCGCGGACTGCCCTGACCCACTGTGGGAGGCGCGCACGCGGTATCAGTTGGGCGAGTATGAGAAGGCGCTGGCTGTCCTGCAGACCCTGCCCGAAAAACAGCGGCCTGCCTCCCTGGAGAACCGCCTGGCGAGCCTGGCCCTGCCCGCTACGGAGCTCGCGGCCCGCTACGAAGAGCAGTTCGCCAGGGATCCTTCCGAGTCCGCCCGGCGCCGGCTGTTGAAGACCCGCCTCCTCGCCGGGCAGTATGACCGCGTGGTGACCGAACTGGAGAAGGACGCGACCCCGAACTATCGTTTCATGCGCGGTCTGGCCGCCTGGATGGGGAAGCGCACGGGCATGGCGCGCAGCATCTGGAAGACGCCCTCCGAGGGCGAGAACCTCGAAGACCGCCTGACCCGGCTATACTGGCTCGCGGTCGCCGGCGGACCCGACGAGCTGGCCGCAACCTACAACCCGGCGCACCCTGTTCATGCCTATTACCTGCGCACCCGCTGGCTGGCGCGCATCCGGCCCAGGTCCGTCACCGTGACACGGGCGCTGTCCCTGCTGCTCCCGAAGTCCGGCTTCTCCGGCAGGCAACTGGCCCAACTGGCACGTAAAAGCCAGCTCCCCGACCCAGCCGCGCTGGCCTTCTCCCTCTGGAGCGAGGACTTCACGGACCGCACCGAGTCGTGCCTGCTGGATCTGATGTCGATGCGCTCGGCCCGTTTCCGGACCCTGCTGGACCTCTGGAAATGCCCGCACCTGGTCGACGGCCACCCCGACCAGTGTCCTTTCTCCACCGTTTCTTTGGCGCAGTTGCCTGGGATGCTGGTGGCGTGGACCGCCCAGGAAGGAGACTGGCCCGGCTTCCTCTCCGCCTCCCGTGCTTTCCTGCCTCAGCCCCATCTGCGCGAGATCCGAGAGGCTGCGCGCCGCTTCTCGATCCCGGCCTCGTTGTTGTGGGCCATCATGCAGACGGAGAGCTCGTTCTACCCCCGGGTGATCTCCCGGGCCGGCGCCATCGGCCTGTTCCAGGTCATCGTCCCCACCGGCACCCAGATCTCGACGGGACTCAAGCGCCTGCCGTTCCATCCAGGCATGCTGCTGGAACCCGGGACGGCCGTGGAGTTCGGCGCCTGGTACCTGCGACACCTCGCAGACCTGTTCGACGATCACTGGCCGCTGGTGGCGGCAGCCTACAATGCCGGTCCCCACCAGGTACGTCGCTGGCTCAAGCGTCCGGCGGCCATGGCCACCGACGCCTGGGTCGAGGAGATCCCCTTCGAGGAGACCCGCCGCTACGTCAAACTGGTGCTCGGTCGAACCACGCTGTACGCCCGCCAGATCGGCGATCCGCCGCTGGTCTGGCCCCTGTCCGTCCCCTCCCGTTGAATTCGTGAAAAACGCACAGTTTCCCTTGCACATTTCATGTGAAACGGTTAGGAATGCGCCAACTTAACCTGGAGGATTTGCTCATGAAACTCTGGTCTTCTCTTTTCATCTGCCTGCTCCTGGCGCTCCCCGTGTCCGCGCATGCCGCGCAGGACCCCCAGCCCGCGACGCCGCCGGCGGCCAAACCCGCCCCCGCGCCTGCGCCTGCTCCCGCACCCACCCCCGCGGCCGCCCCCACCACGGACGCCACCCCGGCCGAGGCACCTGCGGTCGTCGAGCCCCAGCCGCCCATGGAAGGCACCGTCACCCCGGTGGTCCCCGCCGACAACGTCCCCATCGTGGCTCCCCAGCCCGTCGAGACCACGCCCGTGGCCCCCGCGATCACGCCGATCACGCCGCAGCTGGACCTGCCCGCGACCCCGGCCGACAGCGTCCTGCAACTGGGCGCCGGCTGGAAGCTCAAGATCAACGGCTACGTCCACCTGAACACCTACTATGTCAGCGACGAGGTCTTCAGCATCGACTCCCCGGCCTACGTCCTGCTGAGGAGCCCCGGCGCCTTCAATGAAAACAACAGCGGTCTGGCCTTCGGAGCCCGCGACACCCGCCTGCGTCTGCAGTTCTCCGGTCCCAAGGCCTGGAACTTCGATCCCTCCGCCCTGATCGAGGTGGACTTCTTCGGCAACCTGCCCAACTCCGGCACGTCCATCCGCCAGGGCCAGCTGCGCATGCGCCTGGCCTATGCCGAGATGAAGCAGGGCAACCTGACCCTGCGCTTCGGCAACGACTGGATGGTCGCCGCCCCGCAGTTCATGACGACCTTCGATCCCTTCAACGGCTGGGCCCAGGGCAACCTCTGGATGCGCACGCCGCAGGCCAAGTTGCTCTACAACAAGCCCTTCGGCGACGACTTCCGCCTCGAGACCGGCTTCATGGTCGGCCAGGCCCTGGGCGGCGACAACCCCAGGAGCACCCAACTGCGCAACACCGGCATCGGCGAAGCCTCGCTGATTCCCCTGCTGCAGGCCCGCCTGGGTGCCGGCTTCCGCATCGGCGAGGACTCCGACTTCTCCACGCTGGGCATCTCCGGCTCGTACCAGAAGCTCGACTTCCGCGGCTCCCCCACCATCACCCAGGCCGAGTACGACGCGCTGGTGGCCCTCGACCACGACAAGATGGACTCCTGGTTCGTCGCCATCGACGGCCAGGTCAACTACAAGTTCCACGGCATCAAGTTCCAGCTCACCGGCGAATACAGCTACGGCCAGGCCACCGGCATGTTCTGGGGCGGCATCCTCCAGAGCTACCAGTTCACCAAGGTGGGCGACGCCATCGCCGACGTCACCCCGACCAAGGCCATCGGCTACTTCGGAGACCTCAAGGTCACCTTCCCCTGCGGTTTCTGGACGTTTTTGGGCATGGGCCGCAGCGTCGTCGACGAGGATGACATCGTGCTCGCGAACTCCCCCGTCAAGAACACCTACACCTACGGCGGCGTCGCCATCACCAAGGGTCCGATGACCTTCGGCCTCAGCGCCGGCTGGCTCTCCACCAAGTACATCCAGGTCGACGATGCGCAGAACGCCCTGACCCTCCAGGGCTTCACCAGCATCACCTTCTAGTCGCCCGAAGCCTCTGATTCCAAACAATTGCAAATTTCGCATAAATGCGAAACAGTGATTGACATCGCCCTGCGACGGATTAGTAATACCGGGCGGGGGTGACGCATGAGTGAACTGAAAAAACTGTTTCTGCTGGTCGCGGTGTTTCTTGGCATCTGGTTTCTGCCGCTGGACTCCGGCCGCTTCGTGGGCGCGATCTACGAGAGCCTGGCGCTGGCGAAGTGGTATGCGCGCGAGCATGTGATCCTGTGCCTGATTCCGGCGTTCCTGATCGCCGGCGCCATCAGCGTGTTCGTCTCCTCGGCGGCGGTCATGAAGTACCTGGGCGCGGGCGCGAAAAAGCTGGTCGCCTACCCCATCGCGGCCGTCTCCGGGACGATCCTCGCCGTATGCTCCTGCACCGTGCTGCCCCTGTTCGCGTCGATCTACAAGCGCGGGGCGGGCCTGGGGCCGGCGACTGCGTTTTTGTACTCGGGACCGGCGATCAACGTCCTGGCCATCGTGCTCACCGCCCGGGTGCTGGGACCCAAGCTCGGTCTGGCGCGCGCCATCGGCGCTGTCGTCTTCGCCGTCGTCATCGGCGTGCTGATGGAATTGATCTTCCGCAGGGAAGAGCAGGCGCGGCAGACGACCGTGCTTCCCTCGGACGGGGAGACCCCTCGCAAACTGTGGCAGGACGTCATCTTCGTCGCCTCCATGATCGGCTTCCTGGTGTTCGCCAACTGGGGCCGGCCGGCGGCCGACGAGACCGGAATCTGGGTCGCGATCTTCAGGGCCAAGTGGATCCTCTCCGGCGCGTTCGCCGCGCTGACGGTGCTGTCTCTGGTCCTGTGGTTCCGCAAGGACGAGGTCAAGGACTGGGGCGAAAGTTCGTGGACCTTCGCGCTGCAGATCCTGCCGCTGCTGCTGGGCGGCGTGCTCGTGGCCGGCTTTTTGCTGGGCGGCCCCGGCGGCACGGACCACGGCGTGATCCCGAACCACTGGATCGAGAGCGCCGTGGGCGGCAACTCGATCTTCGCCAACCTGTTCGCCTCGGTGGCCGGCGCCTTCATGTACTTCGCGACGCTCACCGAGGTGCCCATCCTCAAGGGCCTGATGGACTCCGGCATGGGAGAAGGCCCCGCGCTGGCCCTGCTGCTGGCCGGACCGGCCCTCTCCCTGCCCAGCATGCTCGTGATC
>JAHITJ010000219.1 GCA_018817795.1 Myxococcota bacterium
CCACCGTCACCGGCTACCGTCACCGGCATCGTCACACTATCATCACTCCCCGCTCATAATGCTCTTGCCCTGGCGAAGGTCCCGATGAGTGAGAAACGATCGCCCACGGCCGGAGCAGATCATGCGAACAGAAGCACAACACCTGCGCGTGCCGCGAACAGACCATCGGACCAAACTACAAGTGGATCCCTATGTTTTTCGTGAACCGGTCGATACACGGGCATAGGATCGGCCCACGCGCGGCATGGGGATGGTCCTGTCGGTGCATGCGGCGGCCCTGGAAATTCAAGGGTGTGCGCCTGTCGACTCAAGCCCGGGGTTCACGCGCGGCATGCGGCGGCCTGCGCACGGCATGGGGTATGCCTATACGCGTCATGCTGGATCGGACTATCGTGAAGAGAAAGAAAAGAAGAGAAGAGGCGGCCCCACGGACGGGCACGGACAATCACGGACCTAGAGAAGCATCACGGACAACCACGGACGAGAAGAAGAAGAGGCGGCGCCGGGTCGCCGCAGTCCCAAAAGGGACGGGAATTTACCCCTGGTACCACTCGGGGAGCTCGCCCTTCTTCACGGCGGCCTCGTCCTTGCGCCAGTGGCAGATCTTGTACTTCTTGCCGGAGCCGCAGGGGCACGGGCCGTTGCGGGGGATGCGCTTGAGGACGTGGCGCATCTCGACCTTCTTGGACTTCTCGGAGCCGTCGAGGTTGACGGCGCGGGACTGGCCGCCGCCGCTCTGGGCGACCGCGCGGGTGGCCATGGTCTTGTGCTCGTACTCGGGCAGCTCCTCGACCTGCTCGGCGATCTCGATGCCGGAGACGCGCTCGGCCACGTTGCGCTTGACCTCCTCGGTCATGTCGATGAACATCCGATAGCCTTCCTTCTTGTATTCCAGCTTCGGATCCTTCTGGGCGTAGCCGCGCAGGCCGATGCCCTCGCGCAGGTGGTCCATGCGCCGCAGGTGCTCGATCCAGCGACCGTCGATCTCGTCGAGGTAGTAGTGCCGGGAGTAGAACAGGAACTGGATCGTGCCCATGGAGTCTTCCTTGGCCACGAGCGATTTTTCCAGGTGCGTGAAGATGTGCTCGGCGTAGGTGTCCGGATCCAGGGCCAGATCCTCGCCGATCTCGATGCGCTGGCCGAAGACCTCCTCGATGTCGTCGACCAGGTCGTCGATCTTCCAGTCCTCGGGGTGGACGTCGGGGGGGCAGTGTTCGATCACGATGTTGCCCACCAGCTCGTCGATGAGGTCGAACATGCGCTCGCGCTGCTGGATCAGCGACGCGGCGATCTCACGCACGGCGCGGTCGACGCAGGCCTGGCGTCCCTGGGTCAGTTCCTCCTCCAGGTTCACCACGGCGCCGAAGTGCCGGTAGAGCTCGTGGGTGACCAGGCGCGGCTCGATGCCCATCTTCGTGAACTCGACCTCGGGCAGCACGGTGGCGGGATCCTCGATGTTCATCCCGGCCGCCAGGGCGGCGCGCTTGCGGGCGAGCATCTGAAAGGCGCCCATGATGCGCTCGACCCACGGACGGATCCGGTCGCCGAGCTTCTCGATGGTCCAGGGACCACTGACCACGGGGGGCCCCTTGGGCTTGGACAGCAGGCCACCCTTCTTTGCTGCGGGGACGCCGCCGGAGGGATCGAACTCGAGGGTCTCGTCCCCGGTGTAGTAGCCCTCAAGCACCTGACGGCGCAGTTTATAGATCGTTTTGCGCTGCAGGTTCATGACGTCGTCGTACTCGAGGAGGTTCTTGCGGATGTCGAAGTTCTGGGCTTCGACGCGCGTCTGGGAGTCCTCGATGGAGCGGCTGACCATGCGGTGCTGGATCGGCTCGTCCTCAGGGATCTTCAGCCATTCCATCATGCGCTGCAGGCGCTCGGCGCCGAAGATGCGCATCAGGTCGTCCTCTAGGCTGATGTAGAACCGTGAGGTGCCGGGGTCGCCCTGACGGCCGGCGCGGCCGCGCAGCTGGTTGTCGATGCGGCGGCTCTCGTGCCGCTCGGTGCCTAGGATGTGCAGACCACCTGCGTCGAGGACCTCCTGGCGCTCCTTGGCGCACAGGGCCTTGTGCTTGTCCTGCAGCTCGCGGAGCCGCTCCGGGGGATCCTCGGGCTTGAGTTCCAGGCGCGCCCGGAAGTCGGGATTGCCGCCGAGGATGATGTCGGTGCCGCGGCCGGCCATGTTCGTGGAGATGGTGACGGCTCCCCTGGAGCCCGCCTGGGCGATGATCTCGGCCTCGCGCTTGTGGTTCTTCGCGTTGAGGACGTTGTGCTCCATCCCGGCCTTGGTCATCAGGCGGGAGAGCACCTCGGTCTTCTCGACGGAGACCGTGCCCACCAGGACTGGCTGTCCGCGCTTCTGGCAGTCCATGATCTCGCGCAGCACCGCGCGGAACTTGGCGGCCTCGTTCTTGTAGATGAGATCGTCGTGGTCGGTCCGGGTGACGGGCCGGTTCGTCGGAATCACGGTCACGTCGAGGTTGTAGATCTTCTGAAACTCGGTCGCCTCGGTCTCGGCCGTGCCGGTCATGCCCCCGAGCTTCTTGTACATGCGGAAGAAGTTCTGGTAGGTGATCGTGGCGAGGGTCTGGTTCTCCTCCTCGATCTCCACCTCCTCCTTGGCCTCGATGGCCTGATGAAGGCCATCCGACCAGCGCCGGCCCTCCATCTTGCGGCCGGTGAACTCGTCGATGATCACGACCTTGCCGCGCTCGACGAGATAGTTCACGTCACGCTTGTACAGGGTGTGGGCCTTGAGGGCGGTGTTGACGTGATGCAGCCACTCGAGGTTGCGCGGCGCATACAGGTTGTCGATCTCGAGCTTGTTCTCGACCACGGACACGCCGGTGTCGGTGAGCATCGCCGAGTGTGACTTCTCGTCGAGGGTGAAGTCCACGTCGCGGCGCAGAAACGGGATGACCTCGTTGACGGTCTGGTACAGGTTGACCGCGCCCTCGGCCGGACCCGAGATGATCAGCGGCGTGCGGCTCTCGTCGATCAGGATGCTGTCGACCTCGTCGACGATGGAGTAGTTCAACTCGCGCTGCACATAGCGCTCGATGCTCTCCTTCATGTTGTCGCGCAGGTAGTCGAAGCCAAACTCGGAGTTGGTGCCGTAGCAGATGTCGCGGCGATAGTTCCGCTGCTTCTCGGCGTCGGTGTGGCCGTGCACGATGGTGCCCACGGTCAGTCCCATGAAGGTGTAGATCCGGCCCATCCACTCGGCGTCGCGGGTGGCCAGGTAGTCGTTGACCGTCACGAGGTGGCAGCCCTTCCCCTCGAGGGCGTTGAGGTACAGCGGCAGCGAGGCGACCAGGGTCTTGCCCTCGCCGGTCTTCATCTCGGCGATGCCGCCGCGGTGCAGGATGATGCCGCCGATCAACTGGACGTCGAAGTGCCGCATCCCCAGAACGCGGATGCCGGCCTCGCGCACCGTGGCGAAGGCCTCCGGCAGCAGATCGTCGAGGGTCTCGCCCTTGCGCAGCCGGGCCCTGAACTCCGGGGTTTTATCGCGAAGTTGATTGTCCGTGAGCGCACGCATCTGCGGCTCGAGCCGGTTGATCTTGTCGATCGTCGGCTTGAGCACTTCCATTTTTCGTTCGTGCGCGGTTCCAAAAACTTCCTTCAACGCCATCGCAACACTCCTTCAGGACGTTTCTCCCCGCCCCGCCATGACCCGGAAACAGCGGCCCCGGTGTATCATGTCCACCCCCGGTTTGCAAACCCGGGATGAATTGTTTGATAAGCAACTATTTCCCGCTCTTGCAAAGCGGATGGGCCGGCGCCAGGCGGCAGCCGATGGCCAGGTATTTCTTCGCCTGCGCCTCGCCGGGCTTCAATTCCTTGTACCCGGTTTTATGGAGATCGGCCAACGCAAAACAGCCTTCCTCGTGCCCGGCCAGGCAGACGCGCTCGTAGAGCGGAATGATGCCCGAAGCGTTGACCTGCCCCTTGAGCCGCAGATGCTCCCCGTAGTAGAGGCACACCGGATCGGGCAGGTCCGAACAGCCCTGGCTGAGCAGGCGGAAACCCACGGGCTCGTTGGCCTCCAGTCCGACACCCTCGATCAGGTAGCGACCCAGCAGTCCGCAGGCAGGATTGCGGAAGGCCGACTGCGAGGACGTGCGCTGGTAGTCGTACTCGCTGTAGTACTGCGGCTGCGAGCCCCCCGGTCCGTAGCAGGCCAGGCGGAGGATATCCGCCGATACTCGGTCCGCCTCCGCGGTCCCGGGCGTCGCAGGCCGACGGGTTTGCTGCGCCAGGCGGACGCAGGCCTCGCGGTGGTTCTCCGAGCAGGACTGACGCAGGATCTGCATCGCCCACGTTTGCTGGTCCGGGGTCTTCGCGATCAGGCGGTCGGCGAACGCAAGGCAGGCGACATCTGCACCCATCCGGCACTGGCGCAGGTTCTCGGCATGTCCAGCCTCGGGATCAGCCCCCTCCCACCAGCCTCGGAGATGACCCTCGGCGTACAGCAGGCAGGCGGCCCGGCTCTCGACGGAAAAACAGGCGGTCTTGAGCACGCCGGCGCTGCGGTTCCAGCGCGGCTGGCCGTCGAGCACCGCACGCCGCGCCTCGGTCACCAGTTGATCGCAGCCAACGGTCTCTCCGAGCTCGCACGCCTTGAGCAGGTACGAGAGGGTCCACTCGAGATCCCGCTTGGAGCGTTGCAGCAGCGCATCGTTCATGCACGCCTCGCCCATGCCGCCCAGACAGGCCGTCTGGTAGCCGGTCAGGGCGTTTGCCTTGAAGAAAGCTGAGTTCTTTCGCGCGACGATCTGCAGGGCCTGCATCAGGTAACCGCAGTCGGTGCCTTCCCTGCCAGCCTTGCGGCAGGCTTCCTGCAACCGGAAATATGCCTTCTTCATGGCCGAGGCGTCGAGGGGGGTCTCCGAGAACGTCAGCAGATCCCGGAAGATGCAGGCACGGGACAGTCCACCCGAACACAACTGGGCCAGGCGGTGCGTCCAGGTCTCGATCTGTGCGGGCGCAGGAGCCTGAATCACGGTCAGTTCCACCTCCGCGAGCACGCGGTCGCAGGCCTCGGCGCTCTTCAGCGCGCAGGCCGCCTCGTAGGCCTCCAGGTACCGGGAGTTCCCCTGCTCCTCCAGCTCGCGTGCCAGCGACAGGCAGGACCCGGCGGTGCGTTTCTCGCAGACCGGCGCCAGTGCCGAGGCCCTGGGCGCCTTGGGGTGCCGGTCAGTACAGGAGACCGCCAACAGGGAGACGAAAAGGAACGAAACCAGTGCAAGAACCTTCATGCCACGTTTTCCTTTCAGGGTGGACACGCGCGCAAGACTATACACAGGGCGGACTTTTTCAACAAGCTGAGGTTTTCGGGGGCCCAGGGCGATCGGGTTCTCATTTTTCTGGACAAGGGGATTCAAGTCTGATCAGCCTGGAAACTTCGTGGAACGAAGTTCCAAGTCGAAATCGAAATCGAAATCGATTCAATTTCCTCGTAAACCAACAGTTTTTCGATGTCATTGGTTCTATGAATCCAGCCAATAGGCTAGACGGCTGGTTGGCAAGCGTTCATTGTTTCGTGACGAAGAAGTATCCAGATTTCTGGACCGATTTCGATTTCGATTTCGATTTCGATTTCGATTTCGAGGGGAGTGGACCATTCACCGAATAAGTTGAGTTGGGAATCGATTGCCCTGTTCGGGGGCCCGATCAGGGATGGACCTCGACGGGGATGAAGCGGCCGACCGTGGTGCCGTCACCGAGCTGGGCCACAGCATTGCGACCCCAGCACCAGACGCGCTTTCCACCGGCGATCTGCGCGCAGCCGTGCTCGTAGCCGAGCCCGACGGACGCCACTCCGGTCAGGGTCGGCACTGGCACGGGGGCGGTGCGTGTGGTTGAGGTGCCGTCGCCCAGTTGGCCAAAATTATTGAATCCCCAGCAGCTCGCCGTGCCATCGGAGAGCCCTGCGCAGGTGTGGGCGGCCCCGCAGGAGACGGACTGCGCGGTGGAAAGACCGAACGCGACCACGGGCGTGGATGTCGCCGAGATCGTCGTGGTCTGGTTGCCAAGCTGGCCATACTGGTTGAGACCCCAGCAGCGTACGGTGCCGTCTGCAAGCACTGCGCAGGCGTGATACCGGCCCGAGGAAAACACGGCCACGGAGGACGCCAGCGACACGGCCACGGGGACGTTTCGAGGGGTCGTCGTGGTGTCGCCGAGCTGGCCGTAGTTGTTCCGGCCCCAGCACCAGAGGGATTGATCCTGACGCAGGGCGCAGGTGAAGTCCTCGCCGGTTTCTAGCGCGATCACGGTATTCAAGCCGGATACGGTCACCGGGACGCCGGAGTTGGAGTTTCCACCATTGCCCAACTGGCCCGAGGAGCCGCTCCCCCAGCAACGGACGGTGCCGTCGGACTGCCGTGTGCAGGTGTGGTAGGTCCCGGCGGAGACTGCTGCGGCACCTGAGAGGCCCTGCACGGGAAGCGGCGTGGAACTGTCACCGGCCAGGCCGCTGCCCAGCTGTAGCCACAGGTTGTTTCCCCAGCAGCGGACGGTGCCGTCGCCGAGGACGGCGCAGGTGTGGCTTCCGCCCGCTGAAACAGACACAACCGGGTCCAGACCGGACACGGCGGTGGGGATCAGGCGGTTGACGGACACGGTGCCGTCGCCGATCTGGCCGCTGCCGTTGTCACCCCAGCACCGGACCTGGCCATCTTCAAGCAGCGCGCAGGCGTGGTAATTGCCGACCGAGAAGGCCGTGACATCCTTGCACTCGTCCGTCAGGAAGGACGTGCAGGCAGGATCGCACGCGAGCTCACCGGTAAAGTAGTCGTGGGTGCGGCAGCCCTGGCCGTCCAGGTTCGTGCCGTCGCAGACCTCGCCGAACGCCGTCTGGATCGTGAGGTCGCCGCAGCGCCCACCACAGGAGGAAAAGTCGAAGTCGCACAGATCGCCGCAGGCCAGGGTCCCATCGTAATACCCGAGACCATCGCAGGTCTGGCCGCCCAGCGAGGTGCCGTCGCAGGTTTCGAAGGCGGTCTGCACGGTCGCGTCTCCGCAGAAGCCGGAACTCTCGCAGCCGGTCGTGTCGAAGCCGCACGCCGCGTCGCAGGCCAGGGTGCCGCCGTAGTAGCCCAGCGTCGAACAGGTGTCCGTCCCGAGGTCGGCCCCGTCGCAGACCTCACCGAAGGCCGATTGGAGGATTCCGTCGCCACAACGTCCGACGACTGCGCAGGCGTCCACGTTGAAGCCACACTCAGCATCGCAGGTCAGCGTGCCGCCGTAGTAGCCCAGCGCCTGGCAGGTCCCGGCGCCGATGTCATCCCCGTCACAATCCTCATAGTATTCCTGCACGATCGCGTCGCCGCAGAAGCCGAAACTCTCACAGGCATCGATCACCCGAAGGCAGTCCGGGGTGCAGTCCAGGGTCCCGCCATGGAAGCCGAGCGTCAGGCAGGTCTCCCCCGCGAAGTCGTCCAGATCGCACGCCTCGTCGCCGGCCGCGATGCCGTCGCCGCAGGACGTGGAGCAGACGTCAGGGGACTGCCCGTCGCAGGTCCAGCCGGACTCCATGGCGCAGGTTTCCGAGCAGCCGTCCCCGCCCGCCCTGTTGCCGTCATCGCACGCCTCACCCGTGTCACGGATGCCGTTGCCGCAGAGGTTCAGGCACGCGCCGATGTCGAATCGGCAGGTTGCATCGCAGGCCAGCGTGCCGCCAGAGAACCCCAGGGAGACGCAGGAGGTGCCGTTGAGGTTGGTCAGATCGCACTCCTCGTCGCTTTGGGGCTCTACGACGTTGTCCCCGCAGCGTCCGCCGCACTCGCCACGGTCGAACCGGCAGTCGGTGGTGCACCCGAGGGTGCCCGTGATGATGTAGTGACCCAGCGAGGCACACGTCTGGCCACCGGTCGTCAGGTCGCACTCCTCGCCCGGATCCACCATGCCGTCACCACAGGAATCCACGACCTTGGGCTGATTGTCGCAGGCGGGGAACGTGACGACGCTGGTAATCAAAAACGCGGCCATAAGGGGAAATCTCGTCATGGGGGCACTCCGGTTAGGGATGGACAAACATAGCAACGAAATTTATTAGTTACAAGCATCCATGCCCTGCATTGTTTTCATCCCCCGGAGACAGTCACTCCGTGTTTCCGCATTGACAGACCCGGCTCATGTCCTAAAATGCGCCAGACCACGAGGAGGTCCATGCCATGTTGAAACACGTCGGTGACCTGTCCATGGAAGTCACGGTCCTGGGACCCTGCAAGAATCCGTCTCCGCTCGCGCTGTCGGTCGAGGACGACGACTTCATCCCGAACTACGCCGAGGACGAGGCCAAGGTCCTGTACACGTCCCTGCACGACCGGGACGTCCCCGATGTCACCGAGGCCTTCGAGGCCGCTGGGCCGCGACGCGAGATCTATTTTGATCCGCGCAAGATCCGCGCCGGCATCGTGACCTGCGGCGGGCTGTGCCCGGGCATCAACAACGTGGTGTCCGCCATCGTCAATGAACTGATCAACGAATACAAGGTCCGCTCCGTCGTGGGCTTCCGCTACGGCTTCGCCGGGCTCGTCGCCTCCGAGGGGCTCGAGACCTGGGACCTCACGCCGGAGTCCACGCGCAACTGGAACCTCAAGGGCGGCTCCATGCTCGGCTCCTCCCGCGGTCCGCAGGACCCCGAGGAGATGCTCGACACCCTCGAGCAACTGAACATCAACGTGCTGTTCACCATCGGCGGCGACGGCACGCTCCGGGGCGCCCGTGCGATGTTCGATGCGGCCCAGGCCCGCGGCTCGCGCATCGCGATGGTGGGCGTCCCCAAGACCATCGACAACGACATCCCCTTCATCAACCGCACCTTCGGCTTCGAGACGGCCGTTTCCAAGGCGGCCGAGGCCATCGTGGCCGCCCAGATCGAGGCCGAGGGCGCCCAGCGCGGCGTGGGCCTGGTGCGCCTGATGGGGCGGCACTCGGGCTACATCGCGGCGCACGCGGCGCTGGCGGCCGGCAACACCGACGTGGTGCTGGTCCCGGAGAGCCCGTTCCAGCTCGAGGGACCCAACGGACTCTACGAGGTGCTCGAGCGCCGCCTGCAGAAGCAGGGCCACGCGGTCATCGTCGTGGCCGAGGGCGCCGGACAGGACCTGTTCGACGAGAATGACCTCGAGAAGGACGCCTCCGGCAACCGCAAGCTCATGGACATCGGACGCTTCCTCGGTGACCGGCTCATCGGTCGCAACAAGTCGCTGGGTCGCCCGGTGAACCTGAAGTACATCGATCCCAGCTACATCATCCGCGCCATGCCGGCCTCCCCGATGGACGCGATCTTCTGCCGCCGTCTCGGCGAGAACGCCGTGCACGCGGCCATGGCCGGACGCACCGGCCTGGTCGTGGGCC
>JAHITJ010000220.1 GCA_018817795.1 Myxococcota bacterium
CCTTCGGAGAACCGCTCCAGCAGGTCCCGCGAGGCGCCCGCTTCGTCAGACAGGAACTCCGGCAGGGCGATGACCCGTTTCAGGATGGAGATCCCGGTCTTCAGGTGCCGGACCTCCAGGTCTTTCTCCGCGAGTCGTTTTTCATTGATCGAATAGCCTTCGAGCAGGTACTCCCGGAGGCGTCTCGTCGCCCATTGCCGGAACTGGGTGCCGCGCTTCGACTTCACGCGGTAGCCCACCGAGATGACGACGTCCAGATTATAATATTTGGTCTTGTATTTTCTGCCATCCGCTACAACTGTCAAGGATTCCTTGACACTTGTCGAGAAGGCCAGTTCCCCCTCCTTGAAACAATTGTTGATGTGCAGGCTGACGTTCTGCTTGGACTGTTCGAAAAGAAGGGCCATCTGCTGCTGGGTCAACCAGCAACTATCTTGCTCGAATTGAACTTCCAGCTCGGCTTCGGCGTCGGAGATCCGATAGATTTCGATTTTATTTTCCATCTCGCTTCACCTTCGTGTTGTCCAGGTGCTTCAACTTGGCGCCTGAGTAGTACTCCGCCTGGTCCTCGTGCCAGGTGAGGTGCACGCCCTCCTCTTCCCGCTTGGCTTCGACCACCCCCACCGGCTCGCCCCCGATGAACATCTGTTGCCCAACTGTATGGGGGTGCCGAGGTTTGGTCAAGGGGGATTCGCAGAATGCTGAGTCAAGGTGCATTAATGCTTGTGTGGTCAACTTTTCGGTTCTCCAACCTGTGCCTCAAACCGCAACCGGCCCGCTCATGAATAGTGGGCGAACCCCGTTTAATACTTAAGTCGCAATAAATTCACCCGTTCGGGGGATATGAATGCGCGAAGAATATTTTTATTATGTTCCATGAAGTCAAGATTTTTAATTGTGGTAAAAATGATTTCAGTGAACTCGAAAGGAAGAAGGATTCAGGAACATGAACAGAACCGGTTTCTCTTGGGTAATGTGGGTGTCTGATGCCGCTGGTGACCCAGTTCCAGACGTTCTTCCTCAGTCCGTTCGGAGAGCCCTCCGCCTGCGAGGAGTTGAACCGCTTCCTGCGGTCGCATCGCATCGTCAACGTGGAGAAGCGGATGGTCGACGGAGAGCAGGGCACCGGCGGAACAAGACAGAAAAAATCACTGGCAACATTTTCCAATTTCAACTAGCCGGTCTTCAGTAACCCGCATTGCACAAGGGGGTTTCGAGCATGCATGCAGTTTCGATGATCCCGTCTGATACCCAAGTAGAGTGCGGTTCCATGACGTGGGACATATCTTTCTTTTGAAGTGATCCCCGGGTAGGGCGACCGGGGGCCGGTCGCGGCCAACCCTGGGCTACAGTCGGTCAACCCGCCTTGCGGGTACCTGGATTTGAACTCCTGATGAGGAACCGTGGACTTGACCACCGCTGTGAGCCTGCATTGACCGGCCGGCGGAGAGGGAGAGCCCGTCGTGGCAGGGGTTCTTCTCAGGGATTGTCAGGGATTTTTCAGGATTATTCTTCAGGCTTTTCTTCTTCGGCCGGGGCGTCCTGGACGGCCGGCTTTTCTTCGGCGGGGGCTTCGGCGTAGGAAGTCACTTCGACGTCACCCGAGGGACCGCCGTCGGGGCCCGACGGTCCACCGTCGCCCGACGGTCCACCGTCGCCCGACGGTCCGCCGTCGGCGTCTTCTTCCTCGATCTGCCAGGTGGCGCCCTTGCGAGCGAGCTGGTAGGCGATCACGCCCAGCACGATGAACATCATCAGGCCGATGACCTGTCCGCGGCCTCCGAGGAACCATTTGGCTTCTTCGGGGAGCCACTGTCCGCCCGCGGCGATGTATTTCGCACCAACAGAGAGGTAGCGGGCGGGAACGCCGAGGGTCTGGAGCTGGAGCACGGCCGAGAGGATGCCGATCAGCGCGGCGCCGGCCATCATGCCCGAGGCGATGAGGATGCCCTGGCCCTGACGGGCGGTGCGGATGCGGTCGGTCTTGCCGGAGCGGCCGATGAGCCACGCCACGAAGCCGCCCGCGAGCACGCCGAGGTTGATTTCGAGGGGCAGGTACATGCCCAGGCCGAAGGCCAGCGCGGGCACCTTGGCCATCTCCAGGATCAGCGCCATCGCGCCGCCGAGGCCGTAGAGCAGATACGGCAGCGACTCACCGGACATCAGCGACTTCATGATCGTGGCCATGAGCTTGCCCTGCGGGGCCGCCAGCGGGTTCGGGGTGGTCGCGGTCTTCTCGAAGCCGTAGGAGGAGGCCAGCAGCCACATCGCGACGCCCACCGAGAGGGAGGCCACGATGATGCCGATGAACTTGAACGTCTGCTGGGTGCGCGGCGTGACGCCCACCCAGTAGCCGATCTTGAGATCGGTGATGAAGCCGCCCGCGGTGGAGAGGGCGGTGCAGACGGCGGCGCCGATGACCAGCGCCAGGTACTGCCCGGGATCGCCCTTGAGGCCGGCGGCCATCAGGATGATCGAGGAGACGATGAGGGTGATCAGGGTCATGCCCGACACCGGGTTGGTGCCGACGATGGCGATGGCCCGCGCGGCCACCGCAGTGAACAGGAAGGCGAAGACGAAGGTGACGGCCATGGCGACCAGCGCCTGGGAGATGTTCTTCACCAGGAAGAAGTAGAACAGGCCAAGGGCCACGATCAGGATGCCCTCGGCGAGCAGGACCATCTTGGGATCCACATCGCGGTCGGTGCGCTCGACGTTGAGGTGGGCGTTCTTGTCGCCTGCCAGCGCCTTGAAGCCGAGGCTGAAGGAGCCGATGATGATGCGGGACATCTTGAGGATGCTGATCATGCCCGCGACCGCGATGGTGCCGATGCCGATGGGCTGGACGTACGCCTTGAACAGCGTGAAGGTGTCCATGTCGCGGATGAGCATCTTGGCGCCGCCGGAGAGCGGGGCGTGGGGGATGATGACGTCGGTGTGGGCGCCGATGTAGTACACCATCGGAATCAGCACCAGGAAGGACAGCAGCGAACCGGCCGCGATGACAGCGGCGTAGCGCAGGCCGATGATGACGCCCAGGCCGAAGAGGGCCGCCAGCGCGTCGAGCTTCAGCGTGATGTGCTTCTTGGCCAGCGCGACGCCGGACTTGCCCAGCAGGGTCGACGAGGAGAGCGAGGCGTTCCACAGGCGCACGGTCTGGGACAGGAAGTCGAAAAGCGCGCCGATGCCGGTGGAGATGATCAGGATCAGTCCGCTCTTGGAGGCTCCGTGGGACTCGCCCTGCACGATGATCTCGGTCGTGGCGGTGGCCTCCGGGAAGGGCAGGTGGCCGTGCATCTCGGCGACGAAGTAGCGGCGCAGCGGGATCAGCAGCACGATGCCCAGGAAGCCGCCCAGCGACGAGGAGATGATGATGTGCAGCATGTTGGGGCTGAGCTTGTTGATGTACAGCGCCGGCAAAGTGAAGACGACGCCTGCGACGACCACGCCCGAACCCGCGCCGATGCTCTGGATCATCACGTTCTCGGAGATGGTGTTGGGCCGCTTGTGCACCGTCTTGCCCATGAACACGGCCAGGATCGCAATCGGGATGGCCGCCTCGATGACGTTGCCGGTGAGCAGGCCGAGGTAGGCCGCGGCGAACGTGAAGATGATGTTCAGCGCGATGCCGTACGCGAAGACACGGGGGGAAATCTCGATGATGCTCTTTGCGGCGGGCACGATCGGGACATACGATTCGCCGGGGTTGAGCACGCGGTACGCGTTATCCGGCAGGACCTTCTTTCCAGCAGCGTGTTCCATGACAACTCCAGTTCCGGCGCAGGCGCCGCGAGAGGGGTGACGTGCAGACTTCGCCGCAACTTACCGCAGATCCATCATTACGATCAAGAGAGTTAATGGAAAATTACACGTCGATGCTGACGCCCAGGAGGCGTCGGGCCTGCGCGTGGCGGTCAGACAGCGCCCAGGACAGCAGGCCGGGGCGGAGGTCCTCGGGGGCCCGACGGTAGAGCTCGGGCAGGTTCTGGGTCAGCAGGAGGGCGACGTTGAGGGAACTGCGGTAGACGGCCTTGATCCAGTTGGACACGTTGAGGTTGCCCATCTTGGAGGAGACCTCGCTGATGGTCTGGGTCAGGGCGGCGCGCAGGTCCGGGGCGTCGAGCAGCAGCTGCTGGAGACGCTGGCTCTCCGGGTCACCACCGGCGGGCTTCTGGGAGACGAAGCCTATGACGACCTTGAGCAGCAGCAGCAGTTGGGGCGGTGTGGCCAAAAAAGGCAGCGCGCGGCCGGTCCAGAAGCAGGTGCAGAACGGGGCAGCCAGGGCGGCGATCTGCCGGATGTCGTGGCTCGCCAGCGCGGTCCCGGAGCAGTACAGGGCCGGGGCGGTGTCGAGATAAATAAGGGATGCGTCGGACGTGTCGTTGTGCATGACGACCTGCGGCTGCGGGATCGAACACTGTGCGGACAGATAAACCAGGGCCCGTCCCCACAGCGGCGGCACCTCGTCGGGCGGAAAGACCTTGGTGATCTCGGGCGTATGCGGGAAGAAGCGGCCCTCAGGGATGTGCATTCCCAGGGTCTCGAAGATCTTGCCGACGAACGGGAAGTCCTCGGGGTCCTGCGCCAGCTCCCAGATCTCGGCATCCACAGGGCGCCACACACGGGCCAGAAACGGCGGCGTGAACTGGGCGTAGTAGGCGCGGGCGTCGGGCAGTTCGATCCCCAGGGCCTCCAGCGCGGCTGCGAAGAGATAGGCCATGTCGGGCGCGGAGTCCCGCGTGATCTTGAAGCCGGCCATGCAGGCGTTGGTGCGCGTCTCGGGCACCATGATGTCCTTGCGGAAGCCCTCCAGCCGCTCGGACAGGGCCTCGGGGGACAGGCGCTGGCGCATGCGGGCCAGCCGCTCCATGGCGGCCGAGGCGTCGGGATCCTGCGGCGCGATGGCGTGCACGATCTCCCATGCGGCGCGGGCCTTGTCGAGGTCGTTGAGGGAGTCCTCATAGAGCTTGGCCAGCGATCTCGCCAGTTGGAGCGTGCGCTGCGGGCGCCGGTTGCCGAACTGGTGCAGCAGCTTGCGGTGCAGGCGCTCCACGATGCGGAAGTCGCCGCGGCTGCGCAGGATGCGGTCGAGCTCGTCGAAGGCGCGGGTGTTTTCGGGATCCACCTCGAGGGTCTTCTCGAAGAAGCGGATCGCGTCGTCCAGGCGCCCCTGGCCCTCGGCGATGGAGCCCGCGCACAGGTTGACCGTGGCGCAGTCGGGGCCGATCTCGAGGGCATGGTAGATCGCCGCGGAGATCGCCTCCTCGGGCTCGTGGGCGCGGTGGAGGGAGAGGGCGTACAGCGCGTGGAAGTCAGGCACGTCGGGCTGGATGCGGCGGGCCTTCTCCAGCAGTTGCATCGCCTCCCGCGGGCGCCCGTGGTCGAGGTGTTCCTCGGCCTGCTTGACCAGCACCTCGGCGTCGAGGATGGACTCGCCCTTCTGCCGGTCGGCCTGGTTTTTCTGGATGTAGGCGGCCTTGCGGGCGGGATCCGAGAGCGTCTGGTGGGCGATCTTCAGGTACTCCAGGATCTCCTCGAGCTTGGCGTGATCCGATCCCAGATCCACGTCCGCGAACTGGGCCATCGAGAACGCGCGTGCCAGTTGGTCGATCTTTGCCGCGATCTCCTGGTTGGAGGCCTGCGGGGACAGGCCCAGGAGCTGGAAGTAGTCCTTCTCGCGGATGTCCATGTAGAACTCGCGCAGCCGGCGCTTCTTGTCCTCGTTGACGTTGTCGTCGACCTCCATGGGGATGTCCAGGATCAGGCCGTCGTCGGCCGGGGCCGAGGAGGGCATGGGCATGTCGGCGACCACC
>JAHITJ010000221.1 GCA_018817795.1 Myxococcota bacterium
CACCGGAATCACCGGACGCTGGTGGGAGGAGGTCCCTCCCGAGGGCGAACGCTGGGAGCCCCGCGCAGGCTTCGCTGCGCTGGTGTTCGAAGGCCGGCTCTGGGTGATGGGGGGGATGGTCAACCGCGCCGGCACCCCCGGCGTGGTCAACGACGTCTGGGCGACCTCCGACGGCCTCGCCTGGGAGCTGGTCAAGCCCGACGACGGCACCGGCTGGTGCGCGCGGGCGAACTTCGCGGCGTTCGTCGCCGACGGGAAGATGTGGGTCACCGGCGGCAACTGGGACGACGCCGGCGAGCCCGCTTATGAGAGCGACGCCTGGTGGTCCGTCGACGGCGTGCACTGGACCCGGGCCCTCGAGAGCCACTGGCCCGCCACCGACAGCGCCTGGGGGGACCGCAAGGGTCACGCCGGCGTGGCCTTCGGAGGTCGCATGCTCGTGATCGGGGGCGCCGACACCGACGCGCTGGCCGACGTGTGGGCCTCCACCGACGGCGCCGTATGGGAGCGCCTGACGCTGTCTGGTGACGCCTGGGCCGGCCACGCACACCACACGGCTGCGGTGCACCGCGGGCAGGTGTGGATCCTCGGCGGCCAGCGGGGCTACACGACCGACGCGTTCGATGACGTCCTCGTCTCGCCCGACGGAGCCAACTGGCGGTTCGCGGGCGCGCTGCCCGGGCCCGTGTACGGACACGCCACGGTCGTGTATGACGCCGGTCTGTGGATCCTCGGTGGCCAGGGACCGACGGCCGACGGCTCGCGGGTGTGGCACGCAGCCGATGGCGCCGAGTGGACGGCCGAGGAGGTCGTCGCGCCGTTTCCTCCGCGCTGGTACCACCAGGCCGCCGCGTTCCTGGGCAACCTCTGGGTGCTCGGCGGCGCGTACCAGGATGGCATGGGACTGGGGCTGCGCAACGACGTCTGGCGCCTCGGGCCGGAAAACTACAGGTAATTCATGGACCGACCCATCGACGAGAACCTCCGCAGCCTGCTCTCCATGGCGCCGATCCGCCTGGGCAGCCTGAACCGCGCGGCCGCTGGTGCGGCCTCGCCGGGCGCCGGAAAAGACCCGGAGCGGGCAGGGCGCAGCCTGTCCACCGCGGCGGCTGCACGCATCGAGATCACCCCCGAGTACGAGCTGGTGAAGAACCTGCTGGCCAAGGATTTTCCGGTGGTGTTCGTTTCGGGCAAGGCCGGCACCGGCAAGAGCACGCTGATCTTCTACCTGCGCCTGGCGCTGGGCAAGAACATCGTCACCGTGGCGCCCACGGGTGTGGCCGCGCTCAACGTCGAGGGAGCGACGATCCACTCGTTCTTCCGCTTCCCGCCGCACATCGTGCAGCCCGAGGACGTGCAGGAGGTCTCCAACCGCCGCATGTACAAGAAGCTCGACCTGCTGGTCATCGACGAGGTGTCGATGGTGCGCGCGGATCTGATCGACGCCATGGACCTGTTCCTGCGCAAGAACGGCCGCGATCCGAACCGGCCTTTCGGCGGCGTCCAGTTGCTGCTCGTGGGGGACCTGTTCCAGCTGCCGCCGGTGCTGCAGCGGCGCGAGGAGGAACTTCTGGCGTCGATGAATTATGCGACGCCGTTCTTCTTCTCGGCCCACGTTCTGCAGGACTGCCCGGTGGCGCCCGTGGAACTGTCGCGGATCTGGCGCCAGACCGACGAGGACTTCACCGGTCTGCTCAACGCGGTGCGCGAGGCCCGCGATCTCGAGCGCGTGCTGCCCAAGCTCAACGCCCGCTGCGTGGCCCCGGACGTGTCCGGCGCTCCGGCCATTGCCGCGCGCGTGACCCTGGCGGCCACCAACGCCGTGGCCGATCGCATCAACCAGGAGCACCTGTCCCGCATCGTCGCGCCCGCCCACACCTTCGAGGGGGAGGTGTCGGGCAAGTTCCAGGTGGAGGAGACCAAGCTGCCTTCGCCGCTGCACCTGACCCTCAAGGTCGGCGCGCAGGTGATGTTCACCAAGAACGACGACGCGCGCCGCTGGGTCAACGGCTCCGTGGGCGTGGTGCGCCGCCTCGATCCGCCCTCGATCCACGTCGAGCTGGTCACCGAGTCGCCCGGCATGCTCGTCGAGGTCGACCGGGTCGAGTGGGAGAGCTACCGCTACGAATACAACAGTTCCCTGGACCAGATCCGGCCTGTGGTCACGGGCCGCTTCGTGCAGGTGCCGCTGATGCTGGCGTGGGCCATCACCATCCACAAGGCCCAGGGCAAGACCCTCGACGCGATCCGTGTGGATCTGGGCACCGGGGCGTTCGCGCCCGGGCAGGTCTACGTGGCGCTCTCGCGCTGCCGCAGCCTCGAGAACCTGGAGCTGGCCCGCCCGATCCGCGCCTCGGACGTGCGCTGCGACGCGCGCATTGTGCGCTTCTTTTCCGCGCTGGCGAAGATCCAGGGCCAGCTCGCCGCCGGAGACTCCGCCCACGATTCCCTCCTCGCGGGCACCAACACCCGCTGTCCCTGGTGCGGCCGGTCGCTTTTGCAGAAGACCGGCTCCATGGGCGCCTACCTCGAGTGCACGCAGTATCCCCACTGCGACTTCCGCCAGAATTTGTACGAGGAGTAGCTCTGATACGTGTGCAGTGGAGGGGCCGGAAAACCGGGGACCACCGAGCAGTTCAGGGAGCAATGAAACCAACCCATAAGTTGAGATGTACGTCACATGAAACCTCAATTTTGCCTCCAATAGAGCGCGGTTCAGATGGCAAACCACTGATCTTATGGCACTGGAAAACATGACGAATGACACGGGAAGCTTCGAGATGCATATCCACCTTCCAAATCTTTCCAGAGCGTTTCCTTTGGTACTGCTGTTGCTACTGGGCTCTTGTTCCTCCTTCACCGCCCGGCGCTTTGCCGTCTACACCGTGGAGACCGTCCCTGCAGGCGGCACCGTCCGGATCGACCACCGGCGCTACCGGGCTGATGGCTGCGATCAGATCCCGCTTTCCCACCGCGTCCGGTATGAACGCAATCCCGGAAACGCCCGCTTTTCAGCCTACCAGGCGCCCCTGACCGGTGGGATTCTCGGGGGACCGCTGGGTCTCTTCCTGACGATCTTTTCGCCACCGCTTGGACTGACGACCCTGGCCATCGGCACAGGCGTGGCGGTGGTTCCGGCCTTCATCGACCATCAGGTCTCACGGGTGCGGTGGAAAAAGGAACGCTCCCCGGTTCCGGTGACCCTGACCCTGGAGCATCCCTTCTTTCCGACCCGGAGCGTCCGGTTTTCGGTCGTGGGATACCCCACCCGAGACGAAGCGCGGAAGAAACCCCAGGCCCTGCGGTACACATTCCGGGACGACAACACCTTCACCCTTTTCAAGAGCATGAAGTCCAGTGGGATCCGGAAACTGGTGATCGTTCCGGTGATGGAGCCGTTCGAGGAGTTCGAGCAGGGGTTGATCGCCTTCCAGAAAGGAACCTTTTTACTGATGGAGAAGGACCCGGAGGTCGATGCCCGCGTATATGTGCTTCCACCGGGTCCGGGAGGGCCGGAGATGACGCCACAGGGACGTCGATGGAAATCCAGCGCCGGTCTGATCCCGGGGATCCCGGAGAAAGATCCCGTCCGTCGGATCCGGGTGGTCGAGGTTCGCACGGGTCAGGTTCTTTTCGATGCGCTGATCTCCCATCGGGAATATTCATCTGCGATGAAAACCCAGTATTTTAGGGGTAGAAGCGACATTTCACGCTAAAACAGGAAATTAATTACCGAATTCGGGTTGACAAGGTTTTCACCGGCATTATCATGCCTTCGTCGACGAGAGTTGACTTGAGAAAAACCAAAAAAGGAGAAGAAAGATGGAAGACACCAACCCGACCCAGACCACCTCCATGCCCCGCATCGGCGACAAGGCCCCCGAGTTCAAGGCCGTGACCACCCAGGGAGAGATCCACTTCCCGAACCAGTACGCCGGCTCGTGGGCCATCCTGTTCTCGCATCCGGCTGACTTCACGCCGGTGTGCACCTCCGAGTTCATGACGTTCGCCAAGCTCGAACCGGAGTTCGAGAAGTTGAACACCAAGCTCGTGGGTCTGTCCGTGGACGGCCTGTTCAGCCACATCGCCTGGCTGCGGACCATCAATGAAAAAATTGAATATCGCGACATGAAGAACATGGAGGTGAAGTTCCCGCTCATCGAGGACATCACCATGGAGGTCGCGAAGAAATACGGCATGATCCAGCCCGGAGAGAGCCAGACCAAGGCCGTGCGCGCGGTGTTCGTGGTCGATCCCATTGGGATCATCCGCACCATCATCTACTACCCGCTGAGCCTGGGCCGCAACTTCGACGAGCTGTTGCGTGTGGTGCAGGCCCTGCAGACGGCCGACGCCTTTTCGGTGGCCACCCCGGCCGACTGGCGCCCCGGCGACGACGTGATCGTGCCCCCGGCAGGCTCCTGCGGTGCGGCCAGGGACCGTATGGAGAGCCAGAAGGACATGAAGTGTTATGACTGGTTCTTCTGCGTCCGGAAGATCTCGAAGGAGCAGGTCTTCGAGAAGATCCTGAAGAAGTAATTCCCTCCGGAACCTATTCCACGATGGTGAAGAAGTGGGACTTCAGGTAGATGCCGCCCTCGGTGCGCAGCACCAGGGTCCAGTCCCCGGTGGGGTCGCCGATGCCGATCTGGGCGTAGTCGAGCCGGGAATACAGCAGGTAGCGGTTGTCTCCGAGGTGTCGCCGGGCGACGTGCTGCCGCGAGACCAACTCGGAGCCGCGCCGGTATTCGTGCCAGAAGAAATCGTGGGGGAACGTCGGGCTCTGTATGATCTGGAAGGCCATCATCGGGCGTTCGCGGTAGTCGGCCGCCGAGATGAAGTGCACGCCGGTGGGATATGCCTCCCCGGGGAGCGTCAGATCCTCGCCGGTGACGCCGCTCTGAACCACGCGGTAGGGCACCGGCGGCACCAACTGGCGCACGGTGTAGCAGCCTGCGGCCGATCCCATGGCGATGACCAGCACCCACCGGAAGTGCTTCTCCTTCCAGACGAACTGCGGCATGTGCAGCACAAAGAACGCGAAGACCGCAAAGAACGCCGACAGCATGATCGTGTAGTGCAGCGGGAATGGCATGAGCACGGGCAGCAGCAGGTGAAAGCTCGCGAACAGGCAGAACGCGTAGTAGGCGTTGCGGATCCACTTGTGCTCCATCAGGAAGTTGTCAAAGAACAGGTCCTGCGTGGAGAGCACCGCGAGCACGCCCACGGCGGCCGTGAACAGCCAGTGGATCGAGTCCATCTGCGTGGCGTCCCAGTAAAACGGCAGCATGAAGAAGTACAGCGCCTGGTACATGTTCTTCATGACGTAGTTGAGCACCAGCTTCACGCCGCGCTTCTTGTCGCCGGTCTTGGTCTCGCGCTCGGCGATGCGGTCGAAGGCGATGATCAGCAGCATCAGGAACATCAGCGACATCAGCAGCTTGCGCACCTGCCCGAAGTCGCCCTTGAAGAACACCATGATCAGGACGCCGTAGGTCAGCGCCCACACCGAGTGGATGGCCCAGAGCACCTTCTCGTGCTTGAGCATCTTGTGCTTGAAGTGTTGCCAGAGTGCGAAGATCCGGTGCATGACGCGGACATTGTCGTTCAAGGACGGCGGGAAATCAAGGATTGGCAGATCCGGTGTCAATGGTGAGCGCGTAGGTGGCGAAGCTCGCCAGCCAGTGTTCGCCGCCGTAGCCGGTCCGGTCCATGCCCAGCAGCCCCTCGATCAGGTGGATCGCGCCCAGGCTTGAGAACCAGGCGCGGCGCCCGTCGGATGCGGGGAACGCGGCGGCCAGTCCGCGGTAGGACCAGGCCCGCGAGAAGTTCAGGCCGACGAGGTGCCCGATGACGTAGTCCTTGTAGTCGGTGATGTGCGGAGGCGCGCGCAGGTTGTCGAAGCCGGGAGTGCCCACGGCGGGCAGGAAGGCGTCGAACCACGCTGAAAACTCCGCTGGCGGCAGGATCTGTGAGAGCAGGTGGGCTTCGGACAGGCAGGGCGAGATGAAGTCCACGCCGCTGGGCTCGTAGGCCGCCGGGCAGTCGCGGTCGGCCAGATAGAAGTCACGGGCCCGGCGGAAAAGCGCAGCCTCGAAGTCACGGTCCCCCACGGCCTGCGCATACTTCAGCATCATGTCCATGGCGAAGGCCGTGTTGGCGTGCACGCCGTGCCGCACCGGCCTGGCCAGCTTGCCGAGGTGGGTCATCGAGGCGTCGCGGATGTGACGGACCAGCGGCGCCAGCGCGGCCTGCCAGGTGCGGGCCCGGGGATCCTTCCACAGGGCGATTTCGCCGGCCAGCCTCAGGAACCAGGCCCAGCCGTAGGTCCGCTCGAAGGTCGTGTTGTGCGGCGTGCGGAAGAACGCCAGTTCGGCGGCGACCTTCGCGGAAGTGAACTGTGAATCCAGCAGCGCCAGGATCCTCTCCCGGTCCGGAAGCTCCGGAAAGAGGCGCGCCAGGCGCACCAGGGTCCAGTGCATGTGCACCGAACTGTGCCAGTCGAAGCAGCCATGAAAGATCGGCGTCTTCTGCGCGTGGGGGAGGTTCTCGGCATCGGAGGCGAGGACATGGCCTGGCTTGTTAGGATAGGGCTTGCCGATGCAGGCCAGCGGCAGAGCGACCAGCTTCGAGGCCAGGGCCCGGGTCAGCGCCGGTGCCTCGACAGACGGCAGCACAAAGACGCGCCCGGTGAAGCGTCCGGTCCCGGCGTCGGGTGCTTCCCGGCAGGAAAACAACAGGAAAATCATCATCGGCAGGCAGGGGATTGCGCTGAAAAAACGGGCGGGCATGAGTGTGATCCTTGAAGCCAAAATACAGAGGGTGGAGGTGCTTCGTCAAGGACAGATTTTCCTGGCCGGGTGGAGATGTTCCAAAGAGGCGTCCCACCGGAACACAGAGGACCTTCTTCCCGGATTCCCTTTGACTTTCGGGAGGTTTTCCTGCACAAACGCTTCACAGGCGTCCGCCCGGAGCCCGGGGAGCTGCCTGCCAAAGGAGTCCGATCATGTTTGACAACGCCAAGAGCTGGCCCTTTTCCGAGGCCGCCGCACTGCAGAAGGAACACGGTCCGTTCCCGGAGGACGCCCTGGTGCGCTTCGAGACCGGGTTCGGCCCCTCGGGCCTGCCCCACATCGGCACGTTCTCCGAGGTCGCCCGCACCACGTGGGTGATGAACGCCTTCAAGGCGCAGACCGGGAAAAACGCCGAGTTGATCGCGTTCTCCGACGACATGGACGGCCTGCGCAAGGTGCCGCTGAACATCCCCAATCCCGAGCTCGTCGCGCCCCACCTGGGCAAGCCCCTGTCTTCGATCCCGGATCCGTTCGGCTGCTGCGAATCCTACAGCGCCCACATGAACAACAAGTTGTGCGCGTTCCTCGACGCCTTCGGGTTCACGTACCGGTTCCAGAGCTCGACGGCGGCCTATCGGGGCGGAGACTTCGACGAGGGCCTGCGGAAGATCGCCCAAAAGCACGACGCGATCCGCGACCTGATCACCGCCACCCTGCGCGAGGAGAACCGCGAGACGTGGTCGCCGTTCATGCCCGTGTGCCCCAACTGCGGCCGCGTGTACACCACCCGCGTGGTGCGCTGTGACGGCGAGGCGGCCACGGTGGACTATGCCTGCGACGGCACGTTCGGTGCGGTCACGGGCTGCGGCCACACCGGCACCATGCCCGTCACCGGCGGCCACGTGAAGGTCGGCTGGAAGGTGGACTGGGCGCTGCGCTGGTACTCCTACGGCATCCACTACGAGATGTACGGCAAGGATCTGATCGAGTCGGCCCGGCTGTCGGCGCGGATCTGCACGCTGCTCGGCAAAAAGCCGCCCGCCGGCCTCTTCTATGAGATGTTCCTCGACGAGAACGGCGAGAAGATCAGCAAAAGCGTGGGCAAGGGGCTCAC
>JAHITJ010000222.1 GCA_018817795.1 Myxococcota bacterium
CACCTCCACGATCACCGGCGAGAGCGCGTCCACGACCGCCGAGATCAACACCCCTGTCTACCGCGGCTTCACGGTGCTCTCCGGCGAGGGGGCCATGATCGTGACCGCCGTGGGCCAGGCCACCGAGATGGGAAAGATCCGCGACGCGCTGGCCACTGCCCCCGAGCCCACCCCACTGCAGGAGCGTCTCTCCGAGCTGGCCGACCGCATCGGCCTGGGCGGCACCATCGCCGCGGCGGCGATCTTCCTGGCATTGTTCATGCGCAGCGTGGTCCTCGGCGGCATCGACCTGATATCACCGGAGTGTCTACAGAGCGTCCTCAATGCCTTCATCGTGTCGGTCACCATCGTGGTCGTGGCCGTGCCCGAAGGCTTGCCGCTGGCCGTCACGCTGAGCCTGGCCCTGAACATGAGGCGCATGGCCAAGGACAATATTCTCGTGCGTACGCTGGCCGCCAGCGAAACTCTGGGATCGGTCACCATCATCGCCTCGGACAAGACCGGCACCCTCACCCTCAACCGGATGCGGGTCTCCTCCCTGTGGACCGTCGAGGGCGGCGAGGAGCCTGCGGTGGGCAAGTGCCTCCGTGGCCCGGACGATCAGTTGTTTCAATATTTAATGGCCGCCAATTCCACGGCCCATCTTGAGGAAAAGGGCGGCGGCCGCTTCGACTACATCGGCAATCCCACCGAGGGCAGCCTTTTGTTCCATCTTCACGACTGTGGCCACGACTACATCACCATCCGCGACAGCGTCACCGTGCTGGGACGCCGCTCGTTCAGCTCCGCGCGCAAGATGATGTCCACCCAGGTGGCCTGGGACGACCAGCGGTCCGTGCTTTTGGTCAAGGGCGCGCCCGAGCGCATCCTCGAGCGCTGCGTGGACTGCGCGAGCGCCCTTGGCGTCTCGCCGAGCTCCCTTGGCGTCTCGCCGAGCTCCCTTGGCGCCACGCGGATTCCGCTGGCTCAGACCCGCGGGGAGCTCGATCGCATCCTGAACCAGGCCGCCTCGAGGGGCGAGCGGGTGCTGGCGCTGGCCTACCGCTTCCTGCCGCTGGACACGCGGGACTACGAAGAGGACCAGCTCACCCTGTGGGGCCTGGCGATCATCAAGGATCCGGTGCGCCACGAGGTGGCCGATTCCATCGTGCAGTGCCGCGCCGCGGGCATCCGGGTCCTCATGGTCACCGGCGACAACCCGCTCACGGCCAGGGCCATCGCCGAAGAACTTGGACTGATGGACGGAGGCGGCGAGGTCTGGGACGGCATGCAGTTCGAGGGGATGTCCGACGACGAGATCAAGTCGCGCCTGCCGGACCTGAGGATCCTGGCGCGCTCCAGGCCCAACGACAAGTTCCGGCTCGTGTCGCTGCTCAAGGAGATCAACGAGGTCGTGGCGGTCACCGGCGACGGCACCAACGACGCGCCGGCGCTGAAGAAGGCCGACGTGGGCGTGGCCATGGGCATCTGCGGGACCGAGGTGAGCAAGGAAGCCTCCGACGTGGTGCTCCTCGACGACAACTTCACGTCCATCGTCAAGGGCGTCCTGTGGGGCCGCTCGCTGCACGCGAACATCCAGAAGTTCCTCCAGTTCCAGTTGACCGTCAACGTCGCCGCCCTCTCGGTGGCCTTCGTGGGCGCGCTGCTCGGCGGCCGGTCCCCGCTGACGGCCGTCCAACTGCTGTGGGTCAACCTGATCATGGACACCCTGGCTGCCATCGGGCTGGGTCTCGAGCCGCCCGAGGACACGCTGCTGAAGAAGAAGCCCCGGGCGCGCAAAGCCCCCCTGATCACCTCCTCGATGTGGTTCATGATCCTCGGCATGGGCGCCTACACGTTCATCACCCTGATGATCCTGTTCCGCTGGAACTTCCTGGGTGAAGGTTCCAGGCACAGCGCCGAACACCTGTCGGTCATCTTCACGACCTTCGTGTTCCTGCAGGTGTTCAACGAGCTCAACGCCCGCTCGCTGTCGGGACACGAGAGCGCCTTCCACAGCCTGCACCGCAGCCGCGGCTTTCTGCTGATTCTGGGCCTGATCTGTGTGGTGCAGGTGATGCTCACCCAGTTCGGAGGACGGCTGTTCCAGACCACGCCGCTGTCGTTGGCCACCTGGGCCCGCGTGCTCGCATTCTCCTCGACTGCGCTGCTCATGGGCGTGCTGCTGCGCTTCCTGATGCGGCGGCTCGGCGTGGGCGCGGCCAGGATTGAAGAGGACACCCACTGATGGACGTCCATCTGGAATTCGAGCGCAAATGGCTGGTGCGGGAGCTCCCTGCCCTGCCCTACGACCGGGTGCTCCGCATGCGGCAGGGCTACATCGAGCAGGACGGACAATGGGTGCGTATCCGCGAAGCGTTCGTCGCACAGGGCGGCCCCGGCAACGGAGAGACCTCGTACGTCCTTTGTCGCAAGGTCCGCAAGGGCATCGGGCCCGTCGAGATGGAGACGGAGCTCTCCGCCGACGCGTTCACCCTGCTGTGGGTGCTGTGCGACCAGAACCAGGTCCTCAAGAACCGCCACGAGTGGCGCGACCCCAACGGGCAGTTGTGGGAGTTCGACGTCTACACCGGCCCGCTCACCGGCCTGTTCACGCTGGAGCTGGAGCTGGCGGCCCCCGACGAGCCCGTCGAGCTGCCCCGGGCCATCGCCGCGGTCTGCGTGCGCGAGCTCACCGGTGATTCCCGGTGGTCCAACCGCGCGCTGGCGCGTGGGGGACTGCCGGACAACCCCACGTAATCCACCTTTGGTTACTCAGGAAAAATTCCCTGTAATTTCAAGGTAATTTTGGCACTTGCTTTTCGTGGTTTCCTTCACTATATTCCGGCCCAACCGGGACGCGAGAGTTCCGTAGTTTTGAGACGACTTGGTATTCAACCATGGTTTCCACCGATTTTATCCAGCCCAATGCCATCGCACCCATCCTGAAGGGCCAGAGCCGGGACGAAGTCCTGCGCGAGCTCTCGACCCTGCTCGAGAACAACTATCCGGAGCTCGCCTCCCAGGACGTCTTCTCCCTGCTCCGTGCCCGTGAAGAACTGTCCTCCACCGCCATGGACGGCGGGCTGGCGATTCCCCACGCCAAGGTCCCCCGGCTCGAGCGCATGTACGGCGCCTTCGGCCGTTCGCCCGACGGCGTGATCTTCGGCGCTCCCGACGGCGGCCGCAGCCACCTGTTCTTCGTGCTGATCTCGCCCGAGCGCAACGCCGGCGGCCACCTGATGGCCCTGGCGCACATCAGCCGCCTGTTCAAGGACGATCAGCGCCGCAAGAACCTGCTCTCCAGCTCCACCGCTGCGGAACTGTTCACCCTGCTGCAGTCCAATCCGTAGCCGACCGCATACAGTTGAAAAGACAAGAAAAAGAGAAGAGAAGAGAAGAGGCGGCCCCACGGACGAACACGGACCGACACGGACCTGGAGAAAAATCACGGACCGACACGGACCGGGCCGCCCGGGAGAAGAATAGAGAAGAGAAAAATAGAATGAAAAAGGCAGTGGGGACCTTCGTCAGAAGGTGAACCAGACACTGAGGCCGCAGGCCCCGGGGCCGCACGAGGGCAGCAGGGTCACGCCGCGGGGGATCGGGGCCGGCGCAGGCGAAGGCGCAGGCGCGTCCGCCAGGGTCGCCGCGATCAGGACGGTCCCCAGGGAGAGGACCGCCCCCGTCAGCGCGAGGGCCGTGAGGTTCTGCATTCCCCGGAGTTGATCCTGGACGTCATCGTCAGGGTTCCGATCCCAGTCGTCGGCCAGGGAACGCCAGCGCACCGCGCCATAGAGGGCCACGCCCGAGAACACGACCGCGGCCCCCGCGCCCGTCCAGAACCACCACCGTTCGATGATCCTCGGCGACGGCGGCGGCGCCACACAGGCCGCCCGCAAGCGCTTCTGCTCCAACAGTTTCAGGGCGTCGATGGTTCGCTTCACTCGCGCGTCGAGGATCGGCGGCGGCGCGTCCGGCTCCGGGTCGTCCTCTTCGGTGCCGCCCGCGACGGGGGCGCCGCCAGGCTCGGACGCGAAGGGGTTGGTCACGTCGGTGGTGTGGCTCGGGCGGTCGGTCAGTCCGTCGAGGGCGGCGAGGCGCTTGCGGATCCCGGCATGCTCCCCCTCGACGGCGGCGTCTTCGAGGGCCCGCCGGTAATGCAGCCGCGCCGTCGAGTACAGCTTGAGGGCGTCGTAGGCCCGGGCCAGATCCAGCCGGGCCATGGGAATTTTTTCCGTGAGGGTGAGCACGCAGTCAAACGCCCGGAGCGCCTTCTCCGAGTCACCGGCCCGCAGATAGACCCGCCCCATTTTGTGGTAGCGCAGCGCGATTTGGTGATCCTGATCCCGGTCGGCCGAGGGCTTCGGGCAGTGGAGCTTCGCCGCCTCCGCGGGCCAGGCCAGCAGGAAACCGGACAGAAGCAACAGCGCAGATAGAGTGTGGTGTGTCATGGGTGGGTCTCCTGGAGCGGAAGGAACATCCCTTGTAATTTGATGATGCCTTCATCAGAATGCAAGGTATTTTCCAAGGCGATGGGCGCCGCGGGCCTGTGGGACCCGCTCCGGACGTGGAATTGGGTCGCGCGGGACTACGGGGGGCGGCACCGGCGGCCAAAACGCGCCCCCGAAGTTCTGCGCGCGCGATTCCGGACGCGAGAACCGCCGCCGCGATGCCCGCGGGGCCGACTCCGTCGGCAAAAACGCGCCCCCCAAGACCTGCGGTGACGCCTCCGACGGCTAAAACGGCGGTCCGAAGGCGGCGTCCGCTGCGGGGAGGTCTGCGAGCCGGTAGCTCGTGCTGCGGCCGCCCCCCTCGTTCTTCACCAGGAGGCCGCGGTCCGTCAGTTCGCGCAGATCGCGCAAGGCGCTGTCCGTCGAGCACTTCGCGAGCCGGGCGTACTTCGACGAGGTCATGTAGCCCTGCCAGTCGCCGAGCATGCGGCCCAGGACCCGACGCTGGCGCTCGTTGACCGGGCCTTCGTCGATCCGCCGCCAAAGCCTCGCCTTGTACAGCACCGTGGCCAGCGTGGCGTCGGCTCCGTCAAGGACCCGATCGAGGCACCCGAGGGCCCAGGCGATCCACGCGGTGATGTCCAGGGAGCCGCGTTGGGCCGACTCGAGCTGGACATAGTACGCGTTCCGCTCGGCTTCGATGCCGGAGGACAGACTGTAGAAGCGCTCCGGCGTCCGGTCGGACCGGGCCAGCAGCAGGTCGGCGATGGCCCGCGCGATGCGGCCGTTGCCGTCGTCGAAGGGATGGATCGTGACGAACCACAGGTGGGCGACGGCGGACTGGAGCACCGGATCGAGATCGCCGGCGCCGTTGAACCACTGCAGGAAGCGCGCCATCTCCTCGTCCACCCGGGCGGCGTCGGGCGCCTCGAAGTGGACCCGCTCCCGCCCCGGCGGTCCGGAGACCACGCGCATGGGCTCGTCCCCCCGCCACGCGCCGACCGTGATGGGGACCATGCCGCTGTGTCCGGTGGGGAAGAGCGCCGCATGCCAGGCGAACAGCCGCGCAGCCGTCAGGGGCCGGCCGCAGTCGCGCGTTGCGTCGAGCATCATCTCCACCACACCCTCCACCGCGCGACCGGGCACCGGCAGCCCGGCGACGTCCAGGCCGAGCCGCCGCGCGATGGAGGAGCGCACCTCCTGCGTGTCGAGGCGCTCCCCTTCAATGGCACAGGAGGTGACCACCTCGTCGGCGAGCGCCTGCAGGTTCGCCTCGGCCCGCAGCGCGAACCCCAGCGACTCCATCCGCCCCAGCAGGCGGCCCTGCTTGTGGCGAACCGCAGCCAGCGCCGTGGCCAGCGCCTGCGTGTCCCATGTCAACTCCGGCCAACGCGAGTTTTCCCAGATGTAGGTCATAATCACCGCTCCCGTGCGGCGTTTATACCCCGCATTCCCCGCACGAGCAATGTTTCTCCGCACATATTGCGGGGAATCGCTAGAAGTTCTGATTGACATCTGAATACACAAACTGTGAACCGAATCCCCACAACCGGATCCCGGCGGAATCGTTCCACGATTCCGCTAAGCG
>JAHITJ010000223.1 GCA_018817795.1 Myxococcota bacterium
AGGACCGCCCCGCCGAGGACGAGTTCGCCGAGGAGCTGCGCGAGCTCGAGGAGCAGGTGTTCTCCAAGCCGCTGTCGCCCGAGGCGCGGGAGCGATGCGCGCGGGAACTCCGGAAACTGCGGATGATGGCGCCGATGAGCGCCGAGGCCTCCGTGGTCCGCAACTACCTCGACTGGATCCTCCAACTGCCCTGGGACGAGACCACCCCCGACGAGCTCGACATCGAGCGCTCGCGCCGCATCCTCGACGAGGACCACTTCGGCATGGATGAGCCCAAGCAGCGGATCCTCGAGCACCTGGCCGTCCAGATCCTGGCCGAAAAAATCCACGGTCCGATCCTGTGCTTCACCGGACCTCCGGGCGTGGGCAAGACCTCCCTTGCGGCCTCCGTGGCCCGGGCCTGCGGTCGCAGGTTCGTGCGCATCAGCCTGGGCGGCGTGCGCGACGAGGCCGAGATCCGGGGCCACCGGCGCACCTACGTGGGGGCCATGCCCGGCAAGATCATCCAGGGCATGAAGAAGGCCGGCTCGGTGAACCCCGTGATCCTGCTCGACGAGATCGACAAGATGACCGCCGACTTCCGCGGTGATCCGGCCGCGGCCTTGCTGGAGGTGCTCGATCCGCACCAGAACTCCACGTTCTGCGACCACTACCTCGACATCGACTATGATCTTTCTCGCGCGCTCTTCATCGCGACCTCGAACCAGCTCGACACCATCCCCTGGGCGCTGCGCGACCGCATGGAGATCATCGAGCTCGACGGCTACACGGAGTGGGAGAAGCTGGCCATCGCCCGCGGTCACCTCGTTCCCGGCCAGATCGCGGCCCACGGGCTGCGCGACCGCGACGTGCACTTCTCCGAGCCTGCACTTCGCGATCTGATCAACCTGTACTCCCGCGAGACCGGCGTGCGCCAGCTCGAGCGCCTGATCGCCACGGTCTGCCGCCGCTTCGCCCTCGATCACGTCAAGGGCTCCCGCCGCCGGCACTGGGTGCTGTCACGCTCGAACCTGGGCAAGTGGGTCGGGAAGCCGCGCTTCGATTTCCAGAAGACCGAGGAGCTGGACCAGATCGGCGTGGTCCAGGGTCTGGCCGTCACCCCGTTCGGCGGCGATCTGCTCACGGCCGAGGCACAGATCCTGCCTGGAAAGGGTCGCCTGCAACTGACCGGCAAGCTCGGCGATGTCCTGCAGGAGAGCGCCCAGGCAGCCCTCTCCTACATCCGGTCGCGCGCCGCCTCCTGGGGACTTGCCGCAGACCTGTTCGACCAGATCGACATCCACGTGCACTTCCCCGGCGGGGCCATTCCCAAGGACGGACCATCGGCCGGCATCACCATGGCCTGCGCGATCGTGTCGTGCCTGCTGAAGTACCCGGTGCGGGCCCAGGTGGCCATGACCGGCGAGATCACGCTGCGGGGCAAGGTCATGAAGATCGGCGGCCTGAAAGCCAAGCTCATCGCGGCTCACCGATCCGGTGTTCGCTGCGTGTGCATCCCGCAGGACAACACGCCCGATCTGGACACGATCCCTGAATCGATCCGGCGCGACCTGAGAATCGTCCCCGTCACCCACATCGACCAGGTGCTCGCCTGCGCCCTGTGCGTACCCGAGGACTTCACGTCCTTCAGTCAGCAGACGCCATGACCGACTTCACCCTGTCTCCCGATCAGATGGACCCGGATGCCCTGTTCGTGGTCCGCCAGTTGCAGCGTCACCGTCACACGGCCTACATGGTGGGTGGCTCGATCCGCGATCTGCTCGTTGGCCGCACCCCCAAGGACTACGACGTCTCCACCTCCGCCACGCCGCGCGAAATCCGCCGCATATTCAACTATGCACGCATCATCGGACGCCGGTTCAAGCTCGTGCATGTCGTCTTCAAGAACAACAAAATCATCGAAACCTCGACCTTCCGCAAGGCGCCCGAACACGACGAGAACGACGAGGCCGAGGACCTGCTGATCCGGGACGACAACCTCTACGGGACCCCCGAGGAGGACGCCTTCCGCCGCGACTTCACCATCAACGGCCTCTTCTATGACCCGCGCACCGAGCGCATCATTGATTTCGTCCGGGGCCTGCCCGACATCGAGGCCCGCCTGATCCGCTGCATCGGGGATCCCGACATCCGGTTTCAAGAGGATCCTGTAAGGATCCTCCGGGCACTGCGCTTCGCCGCCAAACTCGATTTCACCATTGAGGAGAACACGCTGCACCACATGCAGTTGCATCGCGACCAGCTCAAGCTGGCCGCGCCCCGCCGCGTCCGCGACGAGACGTGGAAGCTCCTGTTGTGCGGAAAAGCGAGCACCTGCATCAACCTGGCACAGTCCACCGGCGTGCTGCACATCCTTGCCCCCGAGCTCGTGCAGTCCTTCGAGGACTCGCGCCTGGGTGCCCAGATGCACGCGATGCTGCAGATGTTCGATGATGGTCCCCCAGAGGATCCGCGCCTGTTCACCATCCTCATGGCGCCGATCCTGTTCTATGCCCAGCTCGAGCCGCTCTGGGACGATCTGGACGGCACCTGGAAGACGCGCAACGACACCCTCGAGGAGCTCTCCCGCGAGACCCTCGAGCCGATGCTGCTGCGTTTCGGCTTCTCCAAGTTCGAGCGGGCCGTGGTGCGCGACCTCCTGCAGATCGTGATCCGCCTGGGTCACCCGGAACACCCCGTGACCATGCCCGAGCGCATCCGCGAGCGTCCGCTGTTCCCGGCTGCGCTGCGCCTGTGGGAGTGGACCTGGGCTGCCCGCGGCCTGCCCCAGGACCTGCTCGTGCGGGCCAACCTCGTCGTGCACCAGGGCCGCACCGCCACGGCCGTGCGCCGGCGCCGCCGCCGCCATCCCCGACGCAAACCGGAGGTTTCCCCGTCATGACCATCCACTTTCACGAAGCCGTCCCCTTCGATCTCGACGAAGCCGGCAGCGAGTACTATCAGGACGCTTGGATCTACGACCACGACTTCCACTGGTACAAGCTGGACGCCCCGTTCTACCGCAACATGGTTGGAAGCATCGGCGGTCCCGTGCTCGAGATCGGCTGCGGCACCGGACGACTGATGGTCCCCTGGCTCAAGGACGGCCTGAACGTCACCGGCGTGGATCTCTCCGAGGACATGCTCGAACGCGCCCGCCAGAAGATCGCGCGGCTGGGAAAGGCCACCGCGGCCAACGCCACGCTGATCCAGAAGGACATGCGCAAACTGCGGTTCCGTTCCCAGTTCAACGTCGCGGTGTGCGCGTTCAACACGATGATGCACCTGTACACGCACGAGGACATCTCTCTGTTCCTGCGCGGCGTCCACCGGGCACTGGTCACGGACGGGACCTTCATGTTCGACGTGCTGAACCCTGACTTCCGCTGGCTGATGCGCGACCCCGCCAAGCGCTGGTCCCGGATCCGCTTCAAGCACCCCCACTACGGGACCACCTACCACTACACGACCAACCACTACTACGACGCCCACGACCAGATCGTGTACGTTTACGTGTACCACGAACCCGTCGACGAAAAGGACGGCCCCTCCTACGTGCTGCGCTTCGGCCACCGCATCTTCTTCCCGCAGGAGATGACCTACCTGCTCGAAACGCACGGCTTCGAGGTGGAGAACCTCTTCGGCGGCTTCGACGGTTCGGATCTCGAGCTGTACTCGACCACCAGCGTCTTCATCTGCCGCAAGCGTTAGTTTTCCAGGGGAGTCTTCAGAAACCGACCGAAATCGGGGTGCGTTGATCGGTGGTGGTGCCGTCGCCGAGCTGGCCGTCCTCGTTCTCGCCCCAGCACATCAGGTATCCCGAATCGGACAGCGCGCAAGTGTGGTACCTGCCGACGCGGACCTCCGCGAACCCCGATGAAAGGCCGGTGACCTGGGCGGGGATGTTGCTGGACGAAAGGGTGCCGGTGCCGAGTTGACCATGGTCGTTGAGACCCCAGCAGCGGACCGAGCCGTCTGTCTTGACGGCGCAGGTGGTTTTGAAATCGGCGTCAATCGCAAGGGTGGAATTGACCATGCCGCTGACGGCCACCGGGCTGGTCTGGCTGGAGGTGGTCCCCATGCCCAACTGACCTGAGGTGTTGTCGCCGGCGCAGAACATGCCCGCGGACGAGGAGAGATAGCAGGTATGGGTTTCTCCCAGGGCCAGGTCCACCGCCGAGATGATGGACACCTGATGGGGATAACTGTTGGAGATGGTCCCGTCGGCGAGCTGGCCGAGGTAGTCGGCCCCCCAGCAGTAACCGTTTCCGCTCGAGTTCACCGCACAGGCGTGCTGGCCACCGCAGCCCACGGCCAGGCCGCCGGAGACGG
>JAHITJ010000224.1 GCA_018817795.1 Myxococcota bacterium
AGTCGGTCTGCTGCGGCAGTTCGCAGCCGGTCAAGTAGGCCGCGCAGCCGCACTGCTCCACGCATTTTCCCCGTTGGGTGTCGCAGGTGCCCATCAGGCCGCAGGTGGCGTCAGAGGCACATTCCACCGCCGCCGGTGCGCAGATCCCGTCGGTCTCGTCGCAGGTCATGCCCTGAGCCTCGCACAAGTCCCGGTACATCCCCTCCACTCGGCAGTCCGTCGGGTACGGGCAGACAGACGGATCTGCCGGGATCGGCGGCTCATCGCACAGGCAGGGTTCGCCGTCATCGTTGCAGGTGCAGCCGCATTCGAACGTGCAGCCATCGATGTGGTTGCACGCGATGGCGTACTGCCAGTGCCGGTACGGGTCCTGCTTCTTTTCGTCGTCGCAGGAAACCGCCGTCAGCAGGAGCAGCAGGGTGAGCAGGAGGTGGAAGTGACGCATGTCGGTACTCCGGGGTGATTGTGCCCGATGACAAACATATCACGGTTCGCGCCGTTTGCATCCCGCCGTGATCAGTCAGTTTCAAGAGGCTTGACCCCCGTGGCATTCGGTGATTCCATCAATCGCAGGAAAATACCATGCACGAAACCACCCTGACCTACGAAGAAGCCCTCGTCCGCCGTGCCGTTCGCTGCTTCTGGCGCCGCAGCCTGGGCGTCGGCTACTGGATCGCGTTGCTGATGGTGGTCGTGAGCCTTGGCGTCCTGCTGGGGCAGGGAACACAGGCCTGGATCCTGGTGACGCTCACCGCGACGACGGTGCTCGCGGTGGGTTTCGCCGCGCTGTTTTTCATCGTGCACTACCGTTCCTCCCTGGGCAGGTTCCGCAGGATGGTCCCTCCGGAAGCGAAGTTCGCTGTCGATGATGAGACCTTCGCATTCACGTCGTCCATGGGCGAGGCGAAACTGAAGTGGAGCGTCATCAGGGAATTGTGGAAGTTCGACGATCTGTGGCTGATCCTGTACGCGCAGGGCGGCTTCAATGTGCTGCCAGTGGCCGGGGTGCCGCAACCGATGCGCGAGTTCATCGAGGACCGCGTCGTCGCAGCGGGCGGGCGCGTCCGGTGAGTCGGCGCCATTCATGGAGGATTGCGATGAAGAATATGATGCTATTCGTGTCCCTGTTTTTGACGGTGGCTGCGTGCTGCCGGAGTTCATCCGGGGGTCCCTCGCCGTCGCCGTCCACCGCACCCGCAAAGGAGTCCGCCGACATGTCACCCGCACCCGCCAGTCCCGCCACCGAGTTCACCCTCACCAGCCCCGACTTTGCCCAGGGTGCGCCGATCCCGAAGGTTCACGCCTACAAGGGCGAAGGCAAGAACACGCCGCCGCGCCTGGCGTGGACAAACGTGCCCAAGGGGACCGTCGAGCTGGCGCTGATCATGGACGATCCCGATGCGCCGACGCCCGAGCCGTGGGTGCACGACGTGCTCTACAACATCCCCGTCGATGCCACGCCCGATCTGATGGTGATCCGCGGCGCCGCGGCCCTGTCGGAAGCGCGCTTCACCGCCGGAGCCAACTCATGGAACGAAGCCGGCTGGGGCGGTCCCAAGCCACCCCCGGGCAAGCCGCACCGCTACTTCTTCCGGCTGTATGCGCTCGACGTTCATCTCCAGTTGACCGCCGGTGCCACCAAAGTCCAACTGCTCGCCGCAATGAAGGGCCACATTCTCGGCACCGCAGAGCTCATGGGCACCTACCAGCGCTGATCCGGCGCCTCCGATCAGGCCGGCCGGCAGGTATTTCAATATGCGACAGTTCGTGCTAAAAACCGCGTCTGTCGGCGGCGATACTGCATTCCATCGCCCCATGAAAGGATTCACCGAATGAAACGCCATTCCATTCAGATTATCATCGTGAGCATCGTCGCTGCCGGTCTGCTGGCCTTCTCCTGCGCCAAGGAGAACAAGAAGGACACCGCCGGTCCGGCCCCCGCGCCCGCTGCGTCGGCTGATACCACCGCCATGCCTGCGCCACCCGCGGACCCCGAGGCCAAGACTGCCGATGACGTGGCCAAGACGGGCGATGCGCATAACCCAGAGTCCGCGGGACACGTCCCCTGCGGCGCCCACAGTGCGGGCACGCCCACCGGTGACGGCACGAAGTATCCTTCGGTGTTCAAGACCATGCCGGTGTTCGGCACCAAGGTGTCCTGCCCGATCAAGGGCGAGACCTTCGAGTTCTCGGAGAGCCGTCCCACCACCGAGTACAACGGCAAGATCTACGTGTTCGGCTGCGGCGGCTGCAAGGCCATCTTCCTGAAGGATCCCGAGGCCGCCATCAAGAAGTACAACTTCACCGAAGCCCCCTGAATATCATTTCAAATCAGAAGATACGCGGTGCGTTCCGGAGGTGAAGCCTCGGGTTGGACCGTCAGGGGCTGGACGTGAGCACGGGGGTTGTGGCGTCGGTGGTGCCGCCGTTGCCAAGCTGGGAGTTGCTGTTCTCGCCCCAGCACCACATCCCGCCGGCGCTCTCCACCGCACAGGTGGCATACGCGCCGACGCCGACGTTCGTATAGGTCAATGAGGACGTGATCCGCTGCGGAGTCGTCTGATTGAGCAAGTTTCCAACACCCACCTGCCCGACGTTGTTGTAGCCCCAGCAGTACAGCGCGCCGGCCGTGGTGATGCCGCAGACGTGGGCGCCGTAGAGCGCCAGTCGCTCAAAGGCATGACTGCCCGAGACCAGCACCGGGATGGAGGAGTTCGTGGTGCTTCCCCGCCCGAGCTGACCGTAGGTGCCCTGTCCCCAGCAGTAGGTGGCTCCGCCCGTGGTGACGCCGCAGGAGACTCCGCCGCCGGCATAGATCTTCGAGAAGACCAGGGTGCCGTTGACCGCGACGCGGGAGGTGGCGCTGGTCGTGGAGTTGTTGCCCAGCTGGCCAAAGCCGTTGTAGCCCCAGCACCAGGCCTTGCCGGCGGTGTCGAGCGCGCAGGTGTGGGTCCCGCCCGCGGCCACTGCGCTGTAGGTGTTCGGGATCGCGTACGGGACAAGGCGATCAGTCGTATTGCCCGTCCCCAGCTGGCCGTCGCCGTTGCCGCCCCAACAAAGGATGTTGTTGCTCGTGGTGAGCGCGCAGTTGTGGTAGTAGCCTGACGCCACCTGGGTGAATGCGTAGGCTGAGGAGACCAGCGTCGGTACGTTGCGGTTGGTGGTGGAGTTGTCACCGATCTGGCCCGAGTCGTTTCGGCCCCAGCAGCGGATTGTGCCGCCGCTGATCAGCCCGCAGAAGTGCCCGTCACCGCCGCTGGGGATCTGGATGAAGTTGTAGTTGCCCGACGTGAGGGAGGGGATCGTCGATGCGGCGCTGGTGCCGTTGCCCAGCGTGCCCAGGGCGCCGTGCCCCCAGCACCAGGCCTTGCTGCTGACATCAATGGCGCAGAAGCTGGCGAAGGAGCCTCCAGCCGCGAGATAGCGCTTGCCGTAGCAGCCGGCTGTGCCGACGTTGCGGCAGGTGCCGTCGCAGGCCAGCGTCCCGTAAGCCAGACCCGACAGCGAGGTGCAGGTGGCGGCGCCGAAGATCGTGGTGTCGCAGATCTCCGAGGCAGCCGACTGGAGGATGCCGTCGCCGCAGCGGCCGGCCGCGGCACACGAGGCCAGGTCGTACGCGCAGGACGCGTCGCAGGCGATGGTGCCTCCGTAGTAGCCGAGGGAGAGACAGGAACTGACCCCCGTGGCGGTGCCGTCGCAGACCTCGCCGAAGGCTGCCTGCAGGGTGTTGTCGCCGCAGCGTCCGACACCCTGGCAGTCCGTCAGCAGGAAGGTGCAGTCGTCGTTGCAGGCCAGGGTGCCGCCGTAGTAGCCCAGGCCGGTGCAGGTGGCGCCGTCGAAGTCATCCCCGTCGCAGGACTCCATGCCGGCAGCCTGCACGGCTCCGTCGCCGCAGATCCCGGCGGCCTCGCAGGCGGTGGTGTCCAGGGTGCAGTCGTCGTTGCAGGCCAGGGTGCCGCCGTAGTAGGGGGGCGTGAGGCTGGTGCAGGTCTTCTGTCCCAGATCCTCACCATCGCAGGGCTCCGAACCCACGACCTGGCCGTCTCCGCAGATCGGCGTGCACACCGTCGGGGACGCCTCGTCGCAGGTCCAGCCTGCCTCCGGGAGGCAGGCTGCCGTGCAGCCGTCATCATCGTCGGAATTGCCGTCATCGCAGGTCTCGCCGGTCTCGCGCAGGCCATTGCCGCAGGAGTTCTGGCAGCCGGTGGTGTCGAAGCGGCAGTCGTCTCCGCAGGCCAGGATGCCGCCGGCGAACCCCAGGGACTCGCAGAGGTATCCGTTGAGCGTGGAGCCGTCGCACTCCTCACCGTCGCCGATGTCGACCACGGAGTCGCCGCAGATGCCGCCGCAGTCGGCGCGGTCGAAGGTGCAGTCGGCTTTGCAGCCGAGCACGCCGTCGATCCGGTAGTGCCCCAGGTTCTGGCAGGTGTATTCGCCGAGGGTGATGTCGCAGTCTTCAGACGGATCGATGATCCCGTCACCGCAGGACGCAACCGTCTTGGGATCCTTGTTGCAGGAGAGTAGGGACAAGTGGAAGAAAAAGAAGATAGTTAATAATCTGGAACCCATGGTGAACCGCTCCTCGAAGTTGATCTTCTTTTACACTGGTTTTCGTGCAGGGGCAATGGAACATGGTGCGGGGAGGCATTGGCGACCGGGCTTTTGGTCGCGCGACTTCAGGGAATGAACCAGAACGTCGTCTCAGCGCTTACCCGCAGTTGGACGAGGGTGCCGGCCACGTCCGCCTCGTCGGCGTAGTAGCGTCGCAGGGTGTTGTCGCCGCACTCGCCGCAGGCCCAGCCCTCGGCGTAGAGTTGATCGAGGTAGTCGCCCGGCAGCGTGAGCTGTCCCGAGTCGGGGCCCTCGCACTCGATCTCGACGGGCGAGACGCCGCCGTGGGTGCCGACGCCGGTGGTCATGCGAAGGTACACGCGGGCTCCAGGGGCCGGGGCGCTCCACGTCAGCGTCACGTCCGCGCCGGGCGCGCGCGCCTCCATCAGGGCGGACCAGTCGCCCACGGGCGCGAGCTGGGGCGGGGCACAGGCCTCGAGCGTGAACGCGCCCACGAGATCACCGGCTGCTGCCAGCCCGACGTTCTCGACCGTGAAGGCCTCAGTGGAATCCCAGACATAGTTGCCCATGTCGTCGGGTTGGACCGTCACCGGTGCGCCGGTGGCTCCTGTGAGGGTGAGCGAGCCTGCCGAAAGGACGCCCGGGTAAGTGCGGCAGGTGCCGTCGATGCAGACCTGAGTGCCCCATTCGCAGGCGGGCTCGCAGAACGTCTGGCCGCTGGTGAGCAGCCGGCACAGGCCCTGCCGACCGGCCTCGGTGAACGGGTCCGGTGACGCTCCATCGTAGACGCGGCCGGAGATCACGCGCCAGCCTGGGCCGTTGCGGAACTCGAACCGGCTGGGCGTCTGGTTGAAGCGCGGTGAGGCGTCGCCGGGCGCACCGCAGTTGGCGTTGTTGACGTTGTTCGTATTGTTGATGTTGTTGGTGCTTTTTCCGCCGCCGTCGTCGCAGGCGGCTTGTCCCAGCAGGCACCCGAAGAAAAGAATGAAGGGCAGTCGGCAGCTCATGGTGCACTCTCCCCGGGGACGCAGTCCTGCGTCCCGATCGGTCACCTGATCACGGCGTCACTTCGATGTTCCTCATGGCGTCCTCGACGCACTCCACCTTCTTCAGTTTCACGATCCACTCGTCGAGGGCCTTCTCCGTCTCGGCCTTGACCTCGACCTGGAGCAGGCGCAGCTCGACGATGGTGCCGATCTTCTTGGCCTTGGCCTTGGCCAGGCGGGCGAGGGCCTTCTCCTCGGTGCAGGTGTCCTTGTATTTCACGACGATCTGGTTGGCTGCGACGCGGCTGCCGTCCTTGGTCACGATCCACTTGTCCACCTGCTTGGAGAAGCTCGGCGATGGGGCCGTGGCGATCTCCCGGACGAACCCCTTTTCTTCAGGGTCCGGGCTCTCCTTCGTCTCGGGCTCGTCTTCGGTCTCAAAGCGGGGAGTCAGCGGCGGTTCGTACTCCTCGGTCTCGGCGGGCTTCACGTCAGGCTGCGCCGCGGGTTCGGCCTTTTCCCGACGCAGCGCGTTCTTCCCGTAGGCAGTGGTGATGGAGTCATCCTGACAACCCCAGCATAGGCCGATGAGCATTAACACGAACCAACTTTTCATGACGCCTCCCGGGCTTCGGAAGAGGGGACTGCTCCTCACGTCCGGCGCTGGGAGAATGTACCCTGTCTTTCCCTCCATGCAAAACATTTTTTCACGTGCGACTATGGGACGCGCTCGTCTCCTGGACGCACCCGTCGAGGTGGGCTTGATCTCCGGCCGGTCATGGATTATCAGGTAATAGTTGTTCAGCGCAGGTCTCATGAGTCAGCCCTTCATTCGTTTCCATCAAGTCCATTTTTCCTATCCCACAGCCGCCGGGCCGCTGCTGGCCGATGTGAGCCTGCACTTCGGTGCGGGCTGGTCGGGCATCGTCGGCGCCAACGGCACGGGCAAGACCACCCTGATGCGCCTGGCCACGGGACAGCTCGTCCCCGACGCGGGGACCGTTGATGCGCCGCCGCTGGCGGTGTACTGTCCCCAGCGAACCGACGATCCTCCTGAGGATTTTTCCGCGTTCCTTGCGGACCCGGGGAGGTCCGCCGCCCGCCTGCGGGAGCGGCTGCAGATCGCCGACGACTGGGACGGCCGCTGGGAGTCGCTCTCCCATGGTGAGCGAAAGCGCGCGCAGATCGCCGTGGCCCTGTGGACCGATCCCGACGTCCTGGCCGTCGACGAGCCCACCAACCACCTCGACGCCGATGCCCGCGCTCTGCTGGCTGCGGCGCTGGGTGGTTTCCGCAAGGTGGGCATCCTGGTCAGCCACGATCATGCGCTGCTCGACGAACTTTGCACACAGTGCGTGTTCCTGGAGCCGCCCGGGGCCGTGGCCAGGCCCGGCGGCTTTTCGGCCGGAGCGCAGGCCGCCGCCATGGAGCGGCAGACCGTCAACGATCAGGTCGGGCAGGATCGCCGGCAACTGAAGAAGACCCGGCGTGAAGCTTCCCGCCGCGAGGCACTGGCGGCCTCGGCCGACCGTCGCCGCTCCAAGCGGGGGATCGATCCTCACGACCACGACGCCAAGGACCGCATCAATCGCGCCCGCGTCACGGGCAAGGACGGCGTGGGAGGGAAGCTGCAGGCCCAGCTCGACGCCCGCATCGAGCGCATGCAGGAGCGCATCGCCGGCGCCGACGTCCGCAAGGAGTACGAACTGGGGATTGAGTTCACCGGCGAGGTGTCCCGGCGTGACCGGCTCGTGCAGCTCCCGGCAGGAGTCCTGCCCCTGGGACCGGAGGCGGTCCTCTCCTTCCCAGAACTGACCCTCCGTCCCGTGGATCGTCTCGCGCTGACGGGGCGCAACGGCTCGGGCAAGAGCACGCTGCTGCGACACCTCACAGCCCACCTCGATCTGCCAGCGGAGCGGGTCATCTTCATGCCCCAGGAGATCGAGGCGGCCGCGCGAGACCTCAAGGGGCTGGACTGGATAGAGGTCAACCCCTTCCTCAAACGTGTGGTCTTCGCTTTCCGGCCCGGGAGCCACACCAAGGAGGAGCTGGCCGAGGTCGTGCGGGCCCTCGAGGAGCTGTGAGCGGGCTGGGCCTCAGCCCAGGTTATTCACGCTCCGGCCTGCTACGAGCGCGGATCGCACGCCATCTCGGCCCGTGCTCGCTCGTCGCTCCTCACCGTGCCGGTCTGGCACGCCTACGTCGCTTCTCGCTGTGCTCGGCCCGATCTGACGCACGCTCCACGCTCTCGCGACGGCCGGCCCGTGAATAA
>JAHITJ010000225.1 GCA_018817795.1 Myxococcota bacterium
GACGACGTTGGACGGGACCTGCACCGGCTGCACGACGGAGCCCGCGTCGATGGTCCCGTAGGTGGCAAAGCCCTCGGTCGTGGCGGGGGTCCACACCGGCAGCTCGAAGCCGGCCGCGTCCGAGCCGCCCGCGCCCACGGCGACGGCCTCGAACTTGGCGGTCCCGGCCATGTCCGTCCCCACGGAGAAGCGCAGTTCACGACGATCCAGCGCCGGCACGGTGACCTTCTGGCCGATGGGGCCCTTCCATTTCACGTTCCAGCCGCGCACGGCGACCTTGATCTCCTGCGGGACATTGGTCTGGTTCTGCACCACGATGGGCAGCTCGAACTGGTCGCCGAAGTTGAGGAAACGCGGCGGGGAGGGCCGCACCTGCACGGGCAAACGGGCGGTGACCTGGCTCTCGCCGAGGCCATAGTGGGTGGCGCCGGAGACGACCACCGCCATCAGGCGGTACCGGGTGAGGTTGTCGGGCAGGGCGAGTTCCACGGTGGCCTTCCCGTCGGCCCCCGTGCGGAGCTCCGGCGCGAACAGCGCCATGGAGTTGAAGTTGCTGCGCACCTTCACGGGCTGACCATCTTCCCCGGTCTTGCCTTCCTCCTCTTTGGATTCGGTGGGCGCGTCAACAGTGGAGTCCATCTTGTCCTTGGCGCGCTCCTTGCGAAGCCCACGCTTGGCACCCGGCGCCGGAGGGGGCATTCCACCTCCGTCGGCCGATGGGGCGGCCTCGGCCATGCTCTTCATGGACTGGGCAGCGACCATGTCCACCTCCTGCTTGAGCTTGAGCGGGTCAGCCAGGAGAACGTGTTCTCTAAGCCATCGATGGTAGGAGCCGCCGGCGCGGGACGGGTAGAACGAATGGATCGGATCGGGCACGCGGTACCCGGTGAGGGCCAGGACTGCCTCGTCCACGGCCACCAGGGCGATCTCGGCGTCGGCGACGGGCTTCTTCTGGTGGTCGAGGACCTCCAGGGTGACGCGGGTCTTGCCGCCGGGCATCAACTGGTCCGACTCGGGGGTGATCTTCAGATCGAGCTTGCGGCTCTCCAGCGTGACGGGAACCGTGATGGTGTTGCCGGCGTAGGCCGGGCGATTCGGGGCTCCGGCGACGGGTTTCCCCGCGTCATCGACCCGGGCGGCGGATCCGACGAGCTCGACCCACACCTCCGTGGAGGGCATGTGCGCCTCGGTCAGGGGCACCTTGAGCACGTGGGTGGGGCCGGTCATGGTGAAGCGCACCGGCTTGTCGATGCCCACGTGCCGGACGAACCAGAGACCCTCGGCGGGATAGAACGGCGCCTGGATGAAGATCTCGGCGGTGTCCCCGGGCTTGTATTCCTTCTTGTCGAGGATCATGTTGACCCGCTCACGCTCGACGACGCGCACCGGGGGAAGGCCGCCACCCTCGACCCAGCGCGTGATCTTCGAGGAGTTGGTGCGTCCCTTGGCGTCGGTGATGGTCGCGGCGATGAGGTACGACCCGCCCTTGGGGGTCTTGAAGGTGCACGTGGACTCGGCCGTGGCCGAGGTCGTCACGGTGCACGTCTGCTTTTCACTCTGGATGCGGCGGTACTTGCCGCGGTGGTACTTCCACTCGTCGAGCTCGGCGGTCACCGTGATCGTGGCGTCGGCGAGCTTCTTGCCCTCGAGATCGGTGGCGATGGCCTCGACGATCATCGGCGTGTTCTCGGGCACGAAGTATTTCTTCGTCCTCAGGCCGACATAGCGGTCCGCAGGATGAACCAGCAGCGACTTGTTCGAGGTCCACGACTGGCGGTTGACGTCGACCACGGAGGCGAACGCCGTCACCGAGTAGGGGATCGCGGGCTTGGCGTCCTTGAAGGTCAGCCGCACCGAGTGCTGGCCACGGGAGTCGGTGGCGCCGGCCAGGTGCTGGCTCGTGTTGACGCCGACGGACGGGTTGTCGTCGTCCTCGAAGAACCACCAGCGCATCGAGGAATCACCGAAGGACCAATCCCACAGTCCCGGCGGCGAGAAGTGGCCCGGGTTGGCGCTCACGTTCCAGTTGACCTCCGCGCCGGGCAGCCCGCCGCCGGAGAAATAGCTCGCCGACAGGGTCAGGTCCGCGCGGTCGCCCAGGATGAACGGACCCTCGGAGGAGGCGATGCCCACCTCGAACTCGGGCTTGCGGAACTCCTGGATGGTGAAGTAATGCGTGGTCGAAAAGCCTAGGTTGGTCGTGATCTCCACGCGGCCCGATCCCAGGTTGGTGTTGTCAGGGAGCGTGAAGGCGAAGTGGAAGCCGCCCAGGGTGTTCATGGGCGTCTTGCCCTCGCCGATCTTGTTGTTGCGCGGATCGTAGACGGTCCAGGAGACCTCCTTGAAGATCTCGCCCGGCAGGGAGAGCGTGGCGTCACGGCCCAGCCCGACGACGCGCATCCAGCCCTTGATGTTGACGCTCTCCTTGGGCTTGTAGAGCTTGCGGTCGTCAAACGTGAAGAACCGGTAGTCCCGCTCGGAAGGGGTGTGCGCGAGGTACTTCCCGGAGCCGCCGTAGTAGCTGTAGCTCTCGCGGGGCAGGAACACCAGGTCCGACCCGGTGCGTGCCACGAGCAGGCCGCCGAGGTCGCTGTCGAGCTTGTCCGGCAGCGCGATGGTGGAGAGCCCTGACGCGTCGGTCTTTCCGGACGGTCCGGTCAGGATGCTGACCTCGGCTCCGGAGACGGGCTTGCCGTCGGACAGTTTGGTCACCAGCGCCAGCAGTTGCCTGGCGTCCATGTGGGCGTCGACGCCGATCTTCGTGAACTGGATCCAGGTGATGAAGGTCTGCCAGCGGTACTTTTCCTCGGGCCGTGGGGACTGGGAGACGATGACCATGAACTGGCCGTTGCCGTCCTGGTTCACGACCTTTTTCAGATCCACGACGGACTCCACGAGCTCGTCGGACGATCCGTCGAGCTTGAAGGACTTCTCGAGCACCAGGGTGCCCGGGATCGCGGGCGGCTTGGGATCGTAGCGGTAGACACGGGCATACTCGAGGTACTTGTAATAGTGCTCGGGCTTGACGCGGTACACCTGCACGTCGATCTTCGGGATGTTGATCGAGGAGAAGCGCATCTCGGGCTTGGCCGAGGGATCGGCCACGGTGAGGTTGCGATAGCTGTGGAGCAGGTCGGGCTCGGCCTCGCGATACTGGAACGTGCGCTCCTGGGTGCTGCCCAGGGTCTGTCCAAACGTGTCCTTCAGGTCGGCGCCGACGGTCACCTTGTAGTCGCGGCGGCCCTTGATGCGGCCGGTGATCACGATGGAGTTTCCACGCGCGGTGACCTCCATGTCATCGATCGCAGGGCTCACCTTCACCAGATCGGGGGTGAACTTCTCCTCGTCGAGGGGGTTGTTGAACCGCAGGAACATCGCGTACGGCGGACGGCACTTGTACTGGGGCTTGCAGTTCTGGTCCTCGATCATCAGCGGATCGTAGGTGCGCAGGCTTTGTATGATCGGTTCCCTGGTCTTTTCGGGGCCCTCGAGGGATCCGGTGCCCGGGCCGATGCGGATCGTGTACGAGGTCGCCGGGACCAGCTCCTGGACCGGCACGAAGGCGAAGTGGCGTCCTTCGAACTCCTTTTTGGCGTATTCCACCATGCCAGAGACGGCGGTGTCCTTCTTGATTTCATCCTCGGTGGCCATGCGCAGGGGCACGTTCACGCTGGCGTTGCTCTGCATGACCATGGAGGCGAGCACGGCCGCCGGATCGATGCGCTGATCGAAGCGGATGAAGAACACCGGGCGCAGGATCTGGGGACCATGCTGCGGATGGAAGGTCTCGACCTGGATCGTGGGCGTCGAGAATTCCCAGGAGACCTCCTTGGCGAGCTTCTCCCCCTTGGCCGAGGCGATGCCGGCGGGCACCGTCACCGTGTAGCGCGTGGACTTGGGCAGGCGCTCGAGTTCGCTCTCGAAGATCAGCGTTTTGGTGCCCAGCCAGCGCCATTTTCCCTTGACTTCCGGCGAGATTTTCACGGGAACGCCCTTGGCGATGGTGTCGGCATGGCTGGTGATGGCCACCATCGGCTGCGAGAACGTCACGCTGATGTTGGGCGCGATGTAGACGTCGGTGGTCGGAGAGGTGCGCACGACCTCCAGGGCGCCGGTCGGCTCGATCGTCGGCACCGGTTTGGGCGGCGGCGGCCAGGCGGTCTGCACGACGGCGCCGGTGCGCGGCGGGGGCAGGGAGCGGTCACGGAAGGCGAAGTTCTTCTTGAGGTCGGGCAGATCCTTCCAGGGCTGCAGTTTTGCAAGCAGGGACTGGCTCTCCGCTTCTGTCAGCGGGGTTCCTGGGGTGTACTGGACCGTGGCGCCGGCGCCCGAAGACCCGGAGCCCTTCTCCAGGGTGAACAGCAGGCCGCGGGTGACACCGGGCGCATCCTTCGTCTCGGGCTTCACCACAACGGGCTTCACTCCGGATGAGTCCTTCTTGGTCGGCTCTTTCCTGGGTGCCTTGGCGCAGCCGAACCCGAGGATGGCGATGGCTCCGAGTGTGAGCAAAATGCACTTTTTCATGGAAAACCTCCTGGAATGAAACCCGAACGATTTGGATTTTATTATGCACAAGAACGCCCCCGATGCAATGCACTGTCACAGGGCGCACTGGATACGCGTGGAAGCGCCATTTCTCATCGCTATTTCGGTTGACCACCGGGATCGTTCAGGCTAGATTCACGCGGCCGTCGGCCATGGAGGGCAGACGGCGTCACCAGCCCATCACCATGGAGCGCCGCGCCCGAGCGGGGCGCCTCTCGGAGAGCGATGACGGAAGCAGAAACCCCCACGCCCAAGAAGAGCATGCTGCGATCCTTTCCCAGGGCGTTCTGGATCGCCAATGTCATGGAACTGTTCGAACGGGGAGCCTACTACGGCATGAACGCCGTGCTGGCGGTCTATCTCACGAACAAGACAGGCGGCGCGCTGGGACTGTCCGAGGACAAGGCCGGCTTCCTGCAGGGCATCATCTATGCCCTTACCTACGTGATCCCCATTCTCGGCGGCGCGCTGGCCGATCGCTACGGCTACCGTCGCATGCTCATGATCGCGTTCACGCTGCTGACGGGCGGATATTATCTCAGCGCGTTCGCGGGGGCCTACTGGAAGATCTTCATCACCCTCGCCCTGATGGCGCTGGGTGCGGGTCTGTTCAAGCCCATCATCTCGGGCACCATCGCGCGCACGACCACACCTCTCACCTCCGGGTTTGGGTTCGGACTTTATTATTGGATGATCAACTTCGGCGCCCTCGTGTCTCCGCTGATCATCAGCGTGCTGCACAAGCAGGACTGGAGCTATGTGTTCCTGTTCTCGGGCACCTGCACGCTGCTGATGTTCATCCCGGCGATCTTCCTGTACAGGGATCCGCCCAAGCCTGCGAGCACGAAGTCTCTCAGCGAGGTGCTCAAGGGGGCTGCGGTCGTCCTGTCCGACAGCCGCTTCATGCTGATGGTGTTCATTTACTCGCTCTTCTGGATTCTCTATTTCCAGAATTTCGGCACCGTGCTCTGGTACCTGCGTGACTTCCTCGATCCGACGCCGGTGAACCAGTTCTTCGCGGGCATCGGCATCAACCTGAAGCTCGGCCCCGAGCACGTCACGGTCATCAACGCAGGCACCATCGTGTTCCTGCAGGTGGTGGTCTCGCTGTTCACCAAGAAAATCCCGCCGCTGCCCTCGATGATGCTGGGCATCGGCATCGGCTCGGTGGGCTTCTTCATCCTGGCCATCTCCTCGTCGGTGTGGCTGTTTGTGCTGGGGATCGCGGTGTTCAGCATCGGTGAGATGACCTGCCATCCGAAGTACTACTCCTACATCGGAATCGTCGCACCCGCCGAGAAGAAGGCCGTTTACATGGGCTACGCCTTCCTGTACGGCGTCATCGGTTCGCTGGTCGGCGCCAACGTAGGCGGCGAGATGTATCATGAGTTCCTCGCGCCGTTCAAGGGCGCGCCCAACGCGGCTGTGGACCAGATCCGCTCGTTCTGGATGACCTTCGGCGCCCTGGGCCTGGTGTCCATGGGCAGCCTGTTCGTGTACAACCGCGTCTTCGGGAAGGACACGCCGCACACGCGCATCCTGTCACGCCGCATCATGTTCATCGTATACATCCTGTTCTGCGCGATCGGGGCGCTGTTCATCTCCTGGCAGACCGCGAAGGGCAAGCTCGTGCCCAAGACCGTGATCCAGAGCGCGATCATGATCTCCATCGGCGTGCTCGGCATCTGGGTGAGCCTGCGCCTGAAACATCCCGACGACGCGTCGGGTAATCCCGACGATGCGTCGGGCGGTCCCGACGATGCGTCGGGCGGTGCCGAAGAAGCGTAGCCGGCGAAAAACTCTCCCGTCGCCCCCGGGTGAAAAGGTGGCGAAGTCTGCGTCATGTTTCTCTACCAAAAAAATGAATATTTCGTTCAGATCGCCCATGGGATGGAGGAGCTGGGAGAGGTCGAGTTGGCCGAGTTGGGCGCCACCAACCTGCGGCGCGCCTACCGCGGCATCGCCATCACCGCCGATCGCTCCACCGCCTATCGCATCTGCTACCAGTCCCGTCTGTGCTCCCGCGTGCTCGCGCCGCTGATCCGCGCGTCATTCACCGACGAGAAGGATCTTCACCGCATCGCTGTGGACCTGCCCTGGCACCAGTTGTTCTCGAAGAACCGCACCTTCGCGGTCACCTTCAACGTCGGCAATTCGGTGATCCGCAACGGCAAGTATGCCAGCCTGCTCATCAAGGACGCCATCTGTGACCGGTTCCGCATGGAGACCGGCAGCCGGCCCAGCGTCGACACCGAGAACCCGCAGGTCGTGATCAACCTGTTCATCGACGGGCCCGAGGCGGTCCTCTCCGCGGATTTCTCCGGCGAGGCGCTGCACAAGCGCGGCTACCGCTCCCACGGCGGTGGTCCCGCTCCGATGCAGGAGACGCTGGCCGCGGCCATCATCCGCCACACCGGCTTCGATGGCACCCGTCCCCTGTGGGATCCGATGTGCGGCTCGGGCACCCTCGTCGCCGAGGCGCTGATGCATGCCGCCGAAATACCGTCGGGCTACCTGCGCTCGGAGTTCGGCTTCTTCTCCTACTCGGACTTCGACGCCGGCGCCTGGAAGCGGGTGAAGGCCGAGGCCGACGCGCGCATCCGTCCGGTGGTTCCGGGCATGATCCTGGGTTCGGACCTCGACGCCCGCGCCGTGGGATTCGCCAGGAAAAACCTGTCCAAGCTGCCGTTCGCGCCCGTGGTTCAGTTCAAGATCGCCGACTTCCGCAACATGCCGGACTACCGCGACGGCCTGATCGTGACCAATCCTCCCTATGGCGTGCGCCTGGGCAGCGATCACGAGGTGCGCCAGCTCTACACGGACTTCGGCGACTTCCTCAAGCTGCACTGTCCCGGCTCCACCGCGTGGGTGTACCTCGGCGACCGCAGCCGCATCGGCGACCTGCACCTGAAGCCCACGCGCAAGATTCCGCTGCCCTCCGGAGATCTGGACGGCCGCCTGCTGCGGCTGGATATGTACGAAAAACTGGCACAGGAGTAACCAACCATGAAAAACCTGATACTGGCCTTCGTTCTTCTTTCGTTCGCAGCCGGCTGTTCGGATGACGGCACATCCAACAACAGCAACACGAACAACGTCAATAACACGACCGCCGAGATCTGCGACGACACCCTCGACAACGACGGCGACGGCGACATCGACTGCGACGACTCGGATTGTGCGGCGGCGGCCTTCTGCAGCACAAACAACCTCAATAACGTGACCGCCGAGATCTGCGACGACACCCTCGACAACGACGGCGACGGTTCGACCGACTGCGACGACACGGACTGCGTGGCTGCCGCCAATTGCAGCACGAACAACGTCTCCAACGGCGCCTGCGACAACGCCGCGGATCTGGCGATCATCGAAAACCCCGCCGTGGACCAGGACGCCATCACGGGATCCTGCACCCAGTCGTGCTTCTTCAACGGCGACTTTCTCGCCTGCGTCACCGAGTGCGTGCAGACCGACACGGGCCTGAGCGCCGGCTGCTCGGCCTGCTACGGCGGCACCGCCGACTGCGGCAAGACCAACTGCATGACCGCCTGCATGGGCGGCGCCAGCCCCGAGTGCGAAGCCTGCCTCAACGAGAACTGCCATCCCGCCTTCGTCACCTGCTCCGGCATCGAAGGCCAGTAGACCACGGGTTCGGACTTTTCCCGATCCAGACTGCCTGCACAGGAGTCCATCATGCATATTCCCGCTTCGATGTTGCACGGGTCCATCTGTCCGGTCACCGCCGCGGTGGCCGCCGTGGGCGTTTTGGCCGCCGGCGCGCTCGCCTGGCGAAGTGAAGACAGGCCCTCGTCCTCCCGATTCGCCGCCGTGACCGCGTTGATCTTCGCGCTCCAGATGCTGAACTATCCGATCCAGGACGGGACGTCGGGCCACCTGGTCGGTGCGGTGCTGGCCGTGGGCCTGCTGGGGGTTCCCTTCGCCGTCCTGTCCATGGCGATGATCCTGGTCGTCCAGGCCGTGTTCTTCGGCGACGGAGGGATCAATGCGCTGGGCGCCAACATCCTCAACATGAGCCTGCTGGGCGCCGGGCTGGCCGGCGCGCTGCTGCAACGCCTGATGAAGGCGGGGGTCTCCCGCAAGCTCTCCCTGGCGGCGGCCGCCTGGTTTTCGGTCGTCACAGGGGCGATGGCCTGCGCCCTCGAGGCCGCCCTGGCGGGGACGGTCGGATGGACCGGAATGCTGACCGCGATGTTCACCGTGCATGCGCTCATCGGCGTGGGGGAAGCCCTGCTGACGGTGGCCCTGCTCGCCGGTCTGGAATTCCACGGACGCCTGTGGCGGGAGCGGGAAGGCGCCTTCTCCCTCGGGGCGATCCTGCTCGCCTGCATGGCCGCCGCCCTCAGTCCCTTTGCCAGCCGGTTCCCGGACGGCCTTGAGCGGGTGCTTGGAGACCTGTCTCTGGCGCCCGTCTCCGGAGCTCACCTGCCGGTGCTCTTTCCGGACTACACGGTCCCCGCCATCCCCAACGCGACCCTGGCGACGATCACCGCCGGGCTCCTCGGCATCGGGATCCTCCTGGTCGTTTCCTTTTCCTTCAGTGCAATCAACCGACGGGTCTGAAACTAGTAGCCCTTGCCCGAGGCGGCCTGGCCGCTGATGATGGCGACAGAGGCCGATGCGCCCAGGCGTGTGGCACCGGCGGCCACCATGTCCGAGGCGGTCTTGGTGTCGCGGATGCCGCCGGAAGCCTTGACGCCCATCTCCGGTCCGACCGTCTCACGCATCAGGGCGATGTCTTCGACCGTCGCGCCGCCGGGAACGAATCCGGTCGAGGTCTTGACGAAATCGGCGCCGGCCATCTTGGCCAGCAGACAGGCCTTGATCTTTTCTTCCTTGGTGAGCAGCGCCGTCTCCAGAATGACCTTCACGATCGCATGACCTCTGGCGGCCATGACCACGGCTTCGATGTCGTCCTTGACCACCGCGTCGTTGCCGGACTTGAGCGCACCGACGTTGATGACCATGTCGATCTCGTTGGCGCCGTTGGCGATGGCGTCACGGGTCTCGATGGCCTTGGCGGTCGCGGTGGTCGCGCCCAGCGGAAAACCGATGACGGTGCAGACCTTGACCGGCGATCCCTTGAGCATCTGGGAGGCCAGCGCCACCCAGGACGGGTTGATGCAGACGGACGCAAAGGTGTGTTTGCGTGCCTCCTCGCACAACTTGCGCACCTGATCTTCGGTCGCTTCGGGCTTGAGCAACGTGTGATCGATGTATTTGGCCAGTTCGAGGGCGACCGGCGCACCCACCGTGGTTGCGATGCGTTTGGCACCGGAGGAGACCATTTTTTCGACGTCCCGTACACGGTGTTCAACGCAAAGTCCGCAGGCGCTGCATTCACCACTCTTGGCGTCGCAGCCGGCGGACGTGCTCGTTTGGCTGGTCTTGGGGACGGTCCGGGAGACGCTTTTGGAGCAGACACAATCCATCAGTTGTTCAATGGGACAAATTTCCATGCCCATTTCCTGCGCGTCTGAGAGCAAAGCGTCCATGCGACGTTTGATGGCAGCAGGTACATAATCGCTGTTGATTTCGGCCGGAAGCAACGATTCGGCACAGCCGATCACACGCAGTCCTTTGGTCATGCCCGAGAGCGCCAGGATCGAAACCCAGGTGTCAGCCTGCAGGTGAACCAGCTTGGACAGCATGTGCAGGGACATGCTTGGCAGACACAGGGTGTCCACGTCCTCGAGGACCTTCCAGATGTTGCCCTCGGTCAGGATCTGCGCGTTGGGGGCCACGCGACGGATGGCGGGCACGCCAATGCAGTTTTGAGCCGAACCGGAGAAGGCCACCTTGATCACCGAAGCGCATTCGGCGATCTTTCCGACTTGATGAACAACTTGATCGGTGTGGCGGTTGGCTCCGGTCAATAACACCAACACGCTGCGAGGGCCGCTCGGGCTACTGGCGAAAGGTACGGTTTGTTTGTGAGATCCACCGTCCAGTTGAAGTCGATTGATGATCTCGGCGGTGATTTTGGCAACCAAGTCTTTTTGATCCATATTTTATCCTCAAACCGCGAATCATTGCCACGCATCAACCCGCAGCAAGTCAACGCTTGGAATTCAGGCTCCTTGTAAACCCGGTTGTGGGCGATGTAATAATTGAATGGAGGAGGTCATCACCGCCCCCATTCAATTAAAAAAACATTACGCCATTTTGGGAAGGATGCCTTCCACCTGATCATCGGGCCGCGGGATGACATGCACGGAAATGAGCTCGCCGACCTTCTTGGCGGCGACCGAACCGGCTTCTACGGCGGCCTTTACGGCGCCGACATCACCACGAACCATGACGGTGACCAAACCACCACCGACGAACTCCTTGCCGACCAAAGTCACGCGCGCGGACTTGACCATCGCGTCAGCGGCTTCGATCGCACCAACCAGACCTTTTGTCTCGATCATTCCCAATGCTTCTTTCGCGTCCATGATAACCTCCACGTTATGGTTTAAAAGTGTTTATGGAACCATCTTTTTCCAGAACAGTTGATTCGTCCACAAACCCGACAATGCACGCGTCGATCGGGGGCTTATCCCCCAGAGCGATCGCGGCATCTCGTTTAAAAGTCAGCGTCACCACATCACCCATACCGGCACAGGCGATGCCGTCCACGGCCACAAATGGCTTTCCCTTGGCTTGCATGTGTTCATTGAGACCCTGCACCACAAACAAGCGAAGGCCCGCAATATTCGGGTCCTTCACGGTCGCAACCACTTGTCCGATGACTCGTCCCATGTCCATATCTAAAAAACCTTCGTCTTTTACTTCAATTTAAATGAACTTGCCCATCCGCCATCTACGCCGTCGGGCAGCATAGGGCGTTTCCAACTGCAAGTCCAACAAATCCTTCAAAAACTACCCCATTTTGGGAAGAATGCCTTCCACTTGTTCATCCGGTCTGGGTATGACGTGCACCGACACGAGCTGGCCCACTTTTTTCGCCGCAATCGAACCGGCTTCCACGGCAGCCTTCACGGCGCCGACATCGCCACGAACCATGACGGTGACCAATCCGCCACCGATGCGCTCCTTGCCGACCAGAGTCACGCCTGCGGCCTTGACCATCGCATCAGCGGCTTCGACGGCGCCTACCAGACCCTTTGTTTCGATCATTCCAAGTGCTTCTTTTTCGTTCATGACAACCTCCATCTAACGGTTAAAAAAAATGTTTATGGAAATATCCTTGTGAAAAAACCATTTCAAACATCTTTCATGGTTTGTTTTTCAATCTGAGTGATCTTGTCCAGCCGGCGCTGGTGCCTTCCGCCGCCATAGGGCGTCTCCAACCACAGGTCGACCAGATCCCGGGCCAGCCCGGGACCCAGCCACGCGCCCCCCAGGCAAAGCACATTGGCGTCAGTATGTTCGCGGCTGCTCTTGACCGAAAATGCGTCCATGGCCACCACGGCACGGATCCCCATCACCTTGTTGGCGACCACGGCCGACCCTTGGCCGATGCTGTCGACCAGGATTCCCACGGCGCGTCCTCCGGCGTTGTGATTGCCCGTCACCGCCTGGGTCACCAAAAACGCGACATCGGGGAAATCCACCGCCTCTTTGGAGTGGGTGCCAAAGTCGGCCACGTCATAACCCTGGGCAATCAGGTGCGCCTTGAGTTGTTCTTTCATCTCAAAGCCGCCGTGGTCGGCACCCATGAAAATTTTGGAAGGCTTCACTCCGCTCATATTATGCCTCGTGAATCATACCCTGCGCTTGCATGCCGCGGTCTGCTCGATGATCGACATGAACGTGGACACCTTCAGGCTGGCGTTGCCCACCAGGAATCCATCGATGTTGGGTTTGGCAGCCAACGAGGCCGCATTTTTCTCGTTGACGGATCCGCCGTACAACACACGAACCTTTTCAGCGTAGGCATAGGAAAATTTCTCGGACAGGCGTTCGCGAACGAAAGCCACCACTTCTTCGGCCTGTTCGGCGGTGGCGTTGACGCCGGTGCCGATGGCCCAGATCGGTTCGTAGGCCAGAACGATTTTTTCGGGATCAGGAAACGGCGCCTTGATCTCCGACAGTCCGGTGATCAACTGATTGTGCAGTACCCTGAAGGTCGAACCGTCCTTGCGTTCGGCCAGATTTTCGCCGATGCAGAAGATCGGCAAAAAGTCATGGGCCATCGCGTGGGCCAATTTCCTGGCCAGCAACTGATCCTGTTCACCAAACAGGTTGCGGCGCTCCGAATGTCCGATGATCACGGTTTGAATGCCTGCATCGGCCAGCATGTCCAGGCTGTGCTCGCCGGTGAAGGCGCCGGCGGTCTCCGGATAAAAATTCTGTGCGCCAAGCAGGAGATCGGCTTCCTTCCGCACCGCCGAGATCACGGGCAGCAGGATGTGCGGCGCACAGATCACGGTCTGCACGTTTTTGCGATCCAGTTTTTGCAGCTCCAGGACAAAGGCCCTGGCCGATGCCGAGAGTTGATTCATCTTCCAGTTGGCGGCCACCAACGGCACACGTTTGCCATAGTTGTTCGAAGTGTTTTTCACCTGGCTCACCTCCACCAATGGCCGGATTTCCGGAAACCCGGGACGCAACTCCTGCAAGGTCTGCAGAACCAACTGCTCGATCAGATTTCGTAGGTCGCTCACGGGAGTTCCTTTGCATTCTCATTCAGAGAAACATCTTGGCCATTGATTTCAATGGAATCGATCACGCCGACGATCACCGCCTCGACAGGCGCATCGATGCTGTCCATGACCATGCGGGCGCTTTTGCCTTCCTGGCACAGCAGCACGATGTTGCCCAATCCTGCCTGGGCGCCATCGGCCGCCAGGACGGCGGGTTCCGAACTCTCGCCTTTTTCGTTGATCGGTTCGACCCACAACAGTTTGAAACCGTTCAGGCTTTCGAGCTTGACGGTGTTCACGACCGAACCGATGACACGCGCGATCTTCATGTTCAGACCAAACTCGGAATCAAGTCCGGATGGGGGGACGGGATGATGGTGAAGCCCAGCAACAGGCCTTGTGCCCGTGCGGCGCGATTTCCGGCTTCGATGGCCGCACGGACCGCGGAGACTTCGCCGGTCAGCAGCACGAACGCCTTGCCGCCCAGCGCGCGAGCCAGGCGAATCTCAAGCAGATCCACCTGTGCGGCCTTGACCGCCTCGTCGCCGGCGATGATCGCAGCCACCGCAGAGAAGGTCTCGATCATGCCCAGGGCTTCGATTTTTTTGGGGTTTGTCGTGGCGGTGAATGCCTGGAGCACCTGGGGATGAATGTTGGGGATCACCATGCGATCCACCAGCGTGTCCGATGCCACCGCTTCACCGGCCGCCACCGCAGCGGTTACCTCGGCCACATGTCCGCCGACGATCACCACATATTTGCCAGGGCAGATGGGGTTGGCCGCCAGCAGTGACACCTGCGCCGCCTTCAACATCGCATCGGCGGCTTCAAGGCCACGCGCGATGCTGCTGGTTTCGATACAACCCACCGCCTGTGGACGGGAATTTCCCACCGTGGTGGCTTCGGTCGTCGGGTCAGGGCAATTCATGCTTTGCAAGAGACACTCCTTATTTCACATCAATCAAAACGGCTTCGGGGGTGACTTCCCGCACCACACCCAATACGCTGCTATGAACATTGGCGGCCAGCTTGTCCTTGGGAATTTCGCCGATCAACTGGCCGACCACCACCGCGTCGCCCGCCTTGACACAAGCCTGGGCGGGTGCCCCCACGTGTTGTTTGAGCGGGATCGAGACAAAAGTCACGGGTTCGGTGAACGCCGCCGATCTGGCCGGCAGGTCGTAGGGTTTCAGGCCCAGGCGTGAAATCAGACGCAGGGCGGGAACATGCCGGACATCACCAAACACCCGCGACCGGGTCTCCCTAGGTTCGCTGGGGCGTTTGATGCCGGCCTTGCCAAGCAGGGCCTTCAGTTCGACGTTGACCGCGCAGGGATCGAGGTTCATCACGCACGAATAGGTCGCGCACAAGCCACATTCGGAACACAGATAGGCCCCTGTATAGGCCTGCATGTCTTCGGCGACGCCCGCGGCGATGTTGCGCATGATGCGATCAGGATACAGGTCATGACCGAGCAGGTTGCGCGGACACAGTTCACTGCACATCATGCACTTGAGACAGGCAGAGCGCGTCAGATGCAACTGGCGTTTCCTGTCACGCAGACGGCGCATCACCACCGGATGATTTTCGGGCAGCACGAGCAGGCTGGAGGTGGTCTTGCTGACAAAGCCTGCAAAATCCGGGGAGAGGCTGCCCATCATCGGACCGCCGATGATCAAACGGGCCCCTTCGACCACCGGATTTCCCGCGGCCAGGATCAGGCTCGAAAAGGGCGTGCCGACGGGCACTTCAAACGTCGCCGGATTTTTCACCGCGCCCGACACCGTCACCAGGCGAGTGGTCACCGGTCTGCCATCCTCAATCGCACGGGTGACGTCGACGAGGGTGGAGACGTTGCTGACCACGGCTCCGACGTGTTTGGGAAGGCCGAACTCGGGGATGGTCCTCTGCAGGACTTCGCGCACGAGCACAAACTCGTCCCCGGCAGGATAGAAATCATCCAGCTTGAACAACGAAACGCGATCGGCCACCTTTTGAAGCTGAATCTGTTCGTCCAGCGCGGCAATCGCGTCTTTGTATTTTGCTTTGAGTCCGATGATGCCCCGGCTGGCACCCACCGCCTCCATGGCATACAACATCCCCAGCACCACTTCGCGCGGGTGGTTCTGCATGGTCAGGCGATCGGCACGAACCAGCGGTTCGCATTCGGCGCCATTGGCCACGACCACCTCGACGGCTGCATCATACTTGACATGGGTGGGAAATCCCGCTCCGCCGGCTCCGACGACACCGGCGTCACGAATGCGCTTGAGGATTTCTTTTTTGGAAACTTTTTTCATCCACGTTCTTCCGTTTGTTGGTCGCTACACAATGCGAAACGCGCCCGCCAGTACGCAACGACGTTGCCGCGTAAAGGAGCGGGCCGAGGTCAGACCTTCGCCGGTCGGTCCCGCGATGGACAAGGTCGAAAATCCTTCGCCGCCAAAACCGAGGCCGGCATAGGACGGAGCGTTTTTGACGAAGATGGTGGTTTCAATTTCACGGGCCACCAGGGACATGTTGCTGACGCTCTCCGAGTGCATGTAGGCCGAATGGCGATACCCGTGTTCTGCGGATTTGGCCTTGCTCAGGGCTTCCTCCAGATCCTTCACCCGCACGATCGGCAGGATGGGCATCAGCATTTCAACCTGTACCAGCGGGTGGCTGTCGTCGGGGACTTCGCAGATCACCAGGCGCACCGAATCCGGAACGGTGATGCCGATCGTCGACAGCAACACCGCAGCGGTCTGGCCCACAAACTTCTTGTTGGGATGCGAATACTTGTCGCCAGGTTCCACCAGGACTTTTGTGATCTGCTCCACCTGTGCGCCCTTGATCAGATACGCGCCGTGTCGCTGCATCTCGGCGATGAGGCGATCGGTGATGTTGTCAAAGGCGAACACCTCTTTTTCAGCGGTGCACAGCACGTTGTTGTCGAAGCTGGCACCGTTGACGATGCACCAGGCCGCATGGGAGATGTCGGCCGTGTCATCGACGATCACCGGTGGATTGCCCGGACCCGCGGCGATGCAGCGCTTGCCCGAGGTCATGGCGGATTTCACCACCGCTCCGCCACCGGTCACCACCAGCAGGCGTATGTCCTTGTGGTTCATGACCGCCGCCGAGGTCTCGAGCGTCGGATTGGCCAGGCTGCAGAGCAACGTGGCCGGACCACCGGCTTTGGCGATGGCGCGATTGAGGACCGCCACGGTGTGATTGGTCACGCCTTTGGCGGAGGGATGCGGATTGAAGACCACCGCGTTGCCCGCGGCAACAATGCTGATGCTGTTGTTGATGATGGTCGCTGCCGGGTTGGTGCACGGGGTGATCGAGCCGACCACGCCAAACGGCGCCGGTTCCACCAGGGTCAATCCATCATCACCGGTGTAGCACATCGGCAGCAGATCTTCGGTCCCGGGCGTTTTGCGGGCGGCCAGCAGGTTCTTTTGAATTTTGTCGCTGGCACGACCAAACCCCGTTTCGGCCACGGCTTCCCTGGCAAACGCTTCGGCGTTGTCAATGGCCGCCTCGCGCATGGCCTGGATGAAGATCTTGCGTCGTTCGAGGCTGACCGACGAAAATTCAACATAAGCCTTCCTGGCTGCGGCCACGGCCTCATCGACGGAAAGAAAAATACCATCGGCGTTGTTGGCCGAAAGTGCCGTCGCGCCCGTGGGACCCTGAACGGAGGTGGGTCGCGGATGATCAGCAGATTCGTTTGGCATCAGACCGCGTTCCTTGACTTGCGCGAGCACGGCTTCGACTAATTTGGATAACTGATGTTCATCTATTTGAATGGCCATGTTGATTCCCTCTCAGGACTGACTCAATTATTTGGCAAAAGTTCGTTTTCCTTCGAGCTCGATGTAATCCACGATCGCCATGATGGTGGCGTCCACAGGCGTGTCCTTGGTGGTCTCCGTCAGGCGCGCCGAAGAACCTTGGACAATCAGGACAATCTCCCCCACGCCGGCGCCCACTGCATCAATCGCGACCAGCGGTTTGCCGTCGGGTTTTTGCGCCTTGAAATCGACCGGTTCGATGATCAGCAACTTGGTTCCGGTCAGGCGTTCGCTTTTGCGCGTACTCACCACATTTCCAACGACACGTGCCAACAGCATCAGCTCTCCTATTCTTGCATGCGCAGCAAACGCAGACCCAGCTCGGTTGCCTTGCTCTCAGCAAGGGGCGTCACCAGGGTTCCGGCTTGCAGGCGAAGTTCCCGGTGGCCGGCACGGAACAGGTTTTCCACGTCCTGTTCGGTCAACAATTCGCGGGTGTTCTGCAAGCCATGATTGTAAGCCTGGGTCATGTTTTTCAATTGGTTGGCCAGGTCCTGTGCAGCAACGAGTTGATACCCCGTCTGCTGCAGCTGGCGTTTGAATCTGTGCGCTTCCTGTGCCACGTGGTTTTGGGCGGCCAGACCCCTGCTCGACAGCAAATCCTCACCAATCAGGATGGTCTGACCCGTCAGGTGGGCCTGCAACAGGACATGAATCCAGACGTGCCCGTCATCCAGCGCCAGAAGCTGCCTGGCGGCCTCAAAATGGACGGCCGCGAGCAACAACACATCGGAGCTGCGCAAGTTTGCCAGGATGGCTTGAACGGGCGCCTGATCCAGCGAATGACAGCGCGGCTGTTCCTCTGCAGGCAGCATGGGCAGCAGCTCGTTGATCAAGTCGGCATGGACCAGCCATTGCACCTTTCGACCCTCCTGGCGAAACGCGGAGACCGCTGCCAGAATCTGGTCTCTTGCAGCCGAAGCCACCGGCCACAGGACGGTCAGGGTCTGCGACCTGTCCGGCGGCAGGGCCGTGCTTTTCAACCTGGCCATCACCAGATCGGTGATGGCTTGAACGAGTTGGTCGAGTTCGTGAGGGTGCATGCGGCTATCGAATGCTCCGGCCAACCGAAGTCAACTGACAATAGGGTTTGCTTTCACCGGGCTGAAGCGCTGAAGAGATGCCACAATTTTTAAGGTCGCATAAATCTTCGCAGAGACTGGAAAGGACCTGGACCTGTTCACCGTTCCTGATTGAGGCGGCGTTGCCTTCGTCGGTGTCCAGGTGAAGTTCGGTCTTGAAGGCCGGGGAAACACGAACCAGCACATCCGAAAAAACCAGCCCGCGTGATCCGACAAATCGTACCCACACTTTTTGATTGTCGCAGATGCCCAGTCGCTGGGCATCCTCGGGTGTGGTGTGAATGTGTCGGGAGGCCACGATGCAACCTTCCTTGATCTTGACCGCGCCCCTGGGTCCGATCAGGTGTGCGCCGGGGGTTCCCTGGGTGTCGCCGCTGTCTCGGGTGGGCAGCGAGATGCCCAGCACCACCCCGTCGGTGGTCGACAATTCAACCTGGGTGGCATTTCGCACAGGTCCCAGGATGCGCACCTTGGCGATGGAACGCTTGGGCCCCAGCACCTCCACGGTTTCATGGCAGGCGAATTGGCCGGGCTGACTCAGATCAAACAGTTTTCTTAATTGATACCCAGGGCCAAACAAGGCTTCGACATGTTCCTGGGAAAGATGGACGTGCCGCGCGGAGAGAGCAACGGGAATGGTATGGTGTGGGTCGCGCATTGATTCATCTCCGGAGGAGAATATCCCTGAGGTCGGGGAGGATGTCAAGGCGGGTCTGCGGAGGCACCAGGGCGATCGAGTTCTAAATTTTCTGGACAAGAGGATCCACGTCGTATCCGCCTGGAAACTTCGGGGGGCAAAGTGCCAAGTCGAAATCGAAATCGAAATCGAAATCATGCGTGATCGCTTAAGGTTTTGAGGGCGGTTCATAATGTGCTGTCAGGGCCTTAGAAAGAAGAAATCCATGAGAGGTTGGATAGTCGATTTCGATTTCGATTTCGATTTCGAAGCTGGAAGTGCTGCAATCCAAGATTTTCCTTGATGAGATATCAAGGCAGAGGATGGCCCTGGGAGTCCCGTGTTCCGGTCGAAATCGAAATCGAAATCGAAATCGGTACCGATGGTTTTTGGATATGCTGCA
>JAHITJ010000226.1 GCA_018817795.1 Myxococcota bacterium
GGTCTGCCGGTCTCCCTGGCCCTGCTCATCGTCCGCGACCTGCTCAATGGGCTGTCCTATGCCCACCGGCGGGAGGACATGACCGGTCGCCACCTCCAGATCGTCCACTGCGACATCAGCCCGCCCAACGTGCTGGTCTCCTATGAGGGCGAGGTCAAGGTCATCGACTTCGGCATCGCCAAGTCCATCATGGAGAGCGAGACCCAGGAGGAAGGCGCCGCCAAGATCGGCTTCGGCAAGCTGGGCTACATGGCCCCCGAGCAGATCCTCAAGGGGCACGACATCGACCCCCGCACCGACCTCTTCAGCGTGGGCGTCATCCTGTGGGAGCTCCTCACCGGCAAGAAACTGATCATCTTCGACGAGTCCACGCCATACAAGGATATCGCCCGCAAGGTCGTGCTGGAGCCGATTCCCCTGCCCTCGCAGACCGTCCCCGGCATCGAGCCGGCCATGGACCGCCTCGTGACCGTGGCCTGCGCCAAGAAGCCCGACGAGCGCTTCCAGACCGCATCGGAGTTCCGCGACGCGGTCCAGCTGGCTCTGGTCAAGCTCGCGCCCACGACCAACAACGAGACGCTGGGCACCTTCCTGCGTGAGTTGTTCGCCGCAGAGATCGAGGAAGACCGCGAGCTGCTGCGTGACGCCAAGAACGTCGACATGAACCCCTACCGGTACGAGCTCACCTCGGCCATGGAGGAGACGGTCTCCTTCGCGGTCGTCTCGGAGTACCAGGACCTGACCTCGCCGGGACGGCCCGTCTCGAGCAGTTTCGCCTCCGAGCTCCCCCTCTCCGACACCGCCCGGCACGTGCTCGAACAGTCCGGCGACGGCCTCAAGGCCCCGGGCTCCTCCGAGCACCCGCTGTCCCACGCCACGCCCTCGTACAACGGCATGAGCCTCACCCCGTCCCATCGCTGGCGCTGGATCGCCGGTGGCGGCGCCGGGGTCGCCGCGGTGATCGCGCTGCTGACCTGGGCGTTCTGGCCCCGGGACGCCGTCCGGGAAGCGCGCAACGCCCTCCAGCTCCAGTTCCAGATTTCCCGAGTGCCGACGCAGGTGGAGACCCCCACCCATGACGCGACCGAGGTGCCCGAGCCGATGGTCGAGCCGCCGGTGGAGCCGGTGATGGCGATGGAGCCGCCGATGCACGTGGAGCCGGACATGAGGGTCCCCGATGCGATGACGGTGACGCCCCCGATGACGGTCATGACCCCCGAAATGCAGCCCGAGATGCAGCCCGATACGGCCGACGCCGACGCCGATGCCGCCCGCGAGAACATGTACAAGGCCCGCTACGCCAAGCTGGCGTCGAAATACTCCGAGTTCAGGCAGGCCCACGGGGAGATCCTGGCGCCGCAGTGGAACGACCTGCGCAGCCACCTGTTCGGCAAGAAGAACAGCGCGGACTATTACCCGATCCTGGATCAGAAACTCAACCAGTTTGAAGCCCTGATGAAACAGAATGGAAACTGACAAATCCTTCGAACTCTGCGCCGTCCGTGAACGCTCCGAGCCGGGCGGCAATCTGGTCTTCCTCAAAATCGACACGACGGCCCCCGTCGCTGCCCCTGGACAGTTCGCGATGTTGCGCGGACCGTGGGGCGATGCGCCGCTGCTACCGCGGGCGATCAGTTACTGCGACGCCGGTCCGGGCTGGGCCCTGTTCCTGTTCCGGGTGCAGGGCGAGGGCACCCGCCGGCTGGCGGGACTCTCCGTGGGCGATCGACTCAGCGTGGCCGGTCCCCTGGGCAACGCGTTTCCCGGCTCCGCCAATCCCTGGCTCATCGCCGGCGGCGTGGGCCTGCCGCCCTTGTGGTTTTACTCGAAGCGGTTCGGCGGACGCCTGTTCTGGGGCGTCCCCTCCCTTTTCGCCTCGGCGGGCCTGGCGAAGCCGGACTGGCTGGTCGCCTCCGACGACGGCTCCCTGGGCTTCCACGGCAACTGTGTGGATCTGTTCTCGGCGGAGTTGGAGAAGACCGACGCTGGCGGAGTCCCCGACGCCGTCTTCTCCTGCGGGCCCTACCCCATGATGTCCGCGCTGAAGACGGTCTGCGCGCAACGGGAGCTGCCGCTGCTGGTCAGCCTCGAAGGCAAGATGGCCTGCGGCATCGGCGTGTGCTGCGGTTGCGCCCATCCGGCCACCGCCGGCGGCTACGTGCATGTCTGCGAGAAGGGCCCGATCTTTCCTGCCGCCGAGGTTCAACTATGACCGTCGACACCTCCGTGACCCTGGCCGGCATCCATCTGAAGAACCCGATCATGACCGCGTCGGGCACCTCCGGGCACGGACTCGAGCTGGCGCCCTTCTTCGATCTTTCCATCCTCGGTGCGTTCGTCACCAAGGGGGTCTCCCTCGCCCCGCGGGACGGCAACGCGCCGCCCCGGCTGCAGGAGACGCCCGCGGGGCTGCTCAACGCCATCGGCCTGGAAAACCCGGGCGTGCCGACCTTCTGCGCCAGGGCCCTCCCCGGACTTTCGGCGTTGAACATCCCGATCATCGTGAACTGCTTCGGCGAGGACCCCGAGAAGACCGTGGCCGCCGTGGAGGCCCTCTCCCGCGAGCCGGCCGTGACGGCCCTGGAACTGAACGTCTCGTGCCCCAA
>JAHITJ010000227.1 GCA_018817795.1 Myxococcota bacterium
CGGCGACCACCGAGACGAAGGTGTCCGAGGTCAGGCCCACCACGACCGTCGGGATCGGGACGCCCGGGCCCGGGGTGGTGCCGACCTGGCCCTCGTCGTTGCGGCCCCAGCACAGGACGCCGTACGGGGCGTCCGCGGTGACCACGCAGTTGTGATCATGGCCGGCCGTCAGGGATGAGCAGGCGTCGGGCGCGGGCTGCACCGGCGTGGAACTGAAGGGGTCGGCGAGCTCGCCGAGCTGGCCGTGCTGGTTGTCCCCCCAGCAGCGGACCAGGGTCTGCCCCCCCTCGTCGACCAGCGCGCAGGTGTGGTTGGCTCCCGCGGCGAGGACCACGGCGGGCTCTGCGAGGGTGACCAGGACCGGGACCTCCGAGGAGGTCGTGGACCCGTCGCCGAGCTGGCCGAACTGGTTGTCCCCCCAGCAGTACACCTGGCCGGTGGCCACCAGCACGCAGGTGTGGTTCTCCCCCGGGGCGATGGCGGTGACGGCTTCGGGGATGCCCGCGACCAGGGTGGGGGTGGGCCTGAACTTCCCGCTGGAATCGACGCCGCACTGCCCGTGGTCGTTCTGGCCCCAGCAATACAGGTCGGAGCCGCCCAGGCCGTCGTCGCGCAGCGCGCAGGTGTGGCCGCCCCCGACGGCGACCTTGAAGAAGGGCTCCACGGGGACGTCGGCGATGCAGCCGGCAAACCCCAGAAGGCAGGCCGTGCATTCCAGACCGCCCGACGCGAAGCCCCAGTTGGTGCAGTCCCCGGAGATCCCGGCCCCGTCGCACTCCTCGAGCTGGATCTGGATGACCTCGTCCCCGCACGCGCCGCCGCAGCCGGTGAAGTCCAGCGCGCAGGTGGCCGCGTCGCAGCCCAGCGTGCCGGGGTAGCGCCCCTGGGACTCGCAGTCGAGGCCCTCGGCGATGCGGGTCCCGTCACAGGTCTCGCCCGCGGCGAGCAGGTCGTCGCCGCAGATGGGGGTGCAGGCCGACGGCGCCGAGGTGTTGTCGCACTCCCAGCCCGCCTCCACGGTGCAGTCGTCCGAGCAGCCGAACGCCAGGTCGCCGTCGTCGCAGGCCTCCCCGTCGTTGAGCTCGCCGTTGCCGCAGAAACTGAACGGACCGACGCAGTTGGAGACGTCGAAGGTGCAGTTCGTGTGGCACCCCAGCTCGCCCCCCTCCAGGTATCCCATGTCCCAGCACCGGGCGCCGGCCAGCTCCGCGCCGTCGCACTGCTCCCCGGCGTCCTGGACGCCGTCGCCGCAGTTCTCCCCGCCGCCGCACATCGAGACGTTGAAGGTGCAGTCGCTGTAGCACGACAGATCCCCGACGGACTGATCCACCTGTTGGCAGGTGAATCCGTTCAGGTTCGCCCCGTCGCACTGCTCCCAGTGATCCACCACGGAGTCACCGCAGCGGTCCGGACGCCCCCGGGTCTCCAGAAGCAGGTTGCAGGCCGAGAACGCGAGCATGGCCAGCGCGGCGACGACGAGGAGGGTGGTTCGCTTCACGAGGTTCATCGCAGGGCCTCCGCCTAGAATTCCAGGGAAAGGGTGAGCAGGCAGCCGCCGGGCCCGCAGGTGGGCAGGACCAGCAGGTTCGAGGCCCCGGACGGCGCGGCCGCGGGCTGCACCCCGGCGGGACGGCCGGGCCGGTTCGCCCAGAGGGCATAGCCCAGCGCCGCGGCCGAGAGCACGACCCCGCCCAGGGCCAGGTCGGTCAGGTCCTTGTAATGATTCAGGGAATCCCGATCGTTGTCCTTCCAGTCGGTCTCCCAGCGGTCCCGGTATTCCAGGGCCTGCCACCCGGTGAACAAGGCCGTGACAGCAAACAGCGACACCGCGCCGACCCCCGTCCAGAACCACCAGCGGGACCTCAGGTTCCAGCCGTCGGCCGGCGTCCCCCCGTCCAGGGACGGATCCCCGGGTCGGGTCGGGCCGGCCACCCGCTTGTCGGGCTTGCCCTTGAGCGCGGCCAGGCGTGCCGAAGCCTCGCCGTGCAGCGGCCGGGCCTCGGCGGAGGTGTCGGCGATGACCCACTGATAATGCTCCCGGGCGAGGCTGAACACGCCGAGCTTCTGGTAGGAGACCGCCAGTTGGTACCGGGCCATCACGGAGTACGGCACCAGGTGAAGGACGCAGGCAAAGGACGTCGCGCTCTTTTCGAACTGGCCCATGTTGAAGAAAGTGTTGCCCATGTTGTAATAGCGGCGGCCTTCTTTCTTGTTTTCATCCGGGTTCTTCGAGGGCGCCGGGCAGACAATTTTCTGGGCCGATGCGGGGGCACCCGTCCCCAGCGTGAAGACGACGACGAGCACGGTCAGAAAGGATTTCATGAACTCACCTGATGGATGCGTGAAAGAAATCATCCCCGGGGCTGGAAACGGATGAAAAACCCGGGTCGGACCCATTGGAACGGGTCCGCTTTCACCTGTCGGTCAGTATCCCCGGGACGTGTCGGGAAGTCAACGTGGAACTCCGCCTTCAGGCGCGCCCGGAGGCGGTCCGGCCGACGCCGACCGGGAATCAAGGGGCCCACAGCCATCACGCCCGTGCGAACTTTTGCCTGATTCCTTCGCGCGCGGTACAAGGACTCTGATGCGCGCGTTTGTCAACAACATCATTAACCTTCTGAAGTGGCCCGTCGCCCTGGTTTTCCTGTGGTTTCTGCCCGGCTTCGTCGCGACGTTCTTTGAGGCCTGGTTGCGCCTGGGCCAGGCCAGCCGCCGCACCTGGCCCCTGTGGGTGGCCGCGGGCGTGTTCGTGTTCCTGTACCGGCAGGTCTGGCGCAGGAGCAAACTGCTGCAGTATATCTGGACCTTCGAGCATGAACTGACCCACGCGATCTTCGCCTGGCTCACGGGCCACCGCGTCACGAAGTTCCGGGTCCGGGCCGGCACGGGGGTGGTGCAGTACGTGGGCCCCGGCAACTGGCTGATCCGCATCGCGCCCTACTTCTTCCCGCTGTGGCTGCTTTCGGCCCTCGGGCTGCTGCTGGTCCTGGGGCGCACGCTGCACCCGGCCGGGCTGGCGGTGCTGGGCGTCTTCTTCGCCTCGACGATCCTGCACATGATCCAGGAGTTCCACCCCGGTCAGCCCGACCTCGACGACGTCAGTCACGCCTTCGCCTGGTTCTTCGTGCCCGCGTCCAACTTCGCCACCTGGGGCCTGTTCCTGCTGTTCGTGCTCCACGGCCGCGGGGGCTGGTCCGTCTGGCTGCCGACCACCACCCGCTACAACCGCGCCTTCTGGCACCTGCTGGGGATCTGACAGGGGGATTTTCGGCGTCAGTTCCGGGGAGACCGTCTGGTACGCGGGCAACGTGCGTCTCAAGGGCCTTGGGTCATTTCTTTCTTTTGATGTTTTCCCATGGTAGGGCGCACGGGGGACCGTGCGGGCGACCGGGACCGGTCGCGCCAACCATGGGCTACAGTCGGTCAACCCGCTTCACGGGTAAAATGGAATGGAACGCTGCGGATGCGTGCCGCAGGATGGGGTGGGAGCCCGTCACAGGGCGCAGTAGCGGAAGTCGGGGAGCCCGCCGGCGTTGGAGCGCAGCTTGCCGCGCCAGCCGGAGTAGCCCTTGCCCGAGCAGGTGTGGCCCTTGGGACAGTCGGAGTCGGTCTCGCACTCCTTGTGGCAGGTCTCGAACAGGCAGACCAGGCCCCGCTCGCAGTGCGGCTCGACGTTGGGCTTGCAGGGTACGTCGACCTTCAGGGTCGCCTTCACGCAGACCTTGTAGACCGTCCCCGGGGAGAGGCTGTCGGGGGAGAGCACCGACAGCAGGCAGCGCGACCGGGAGTCGCAACCGTCGTCGTCCTCGCAGCGCCGGCGACAGATACCGTCGACGCAGATCAGATCCTTCATGCAGGCCTTGCCGAACTGGTCACAGGCGGTGCCCTCCGTGGCCGTGGCCTTGCGGCAGAAGCGCCGCCCGCGACCGGAGAAGACCGTGACGTCGCGGAAGTATCCCTTGCAGAGGAATTCGGTCGGACACTCCTCGTCGGAGATGCACGGCTTGACGCAGGTGCGGGTGTTGGTCAGGCAGATGTTGTCCCCGGCGCAGCCCCACCAGGGACAGGAGGCCTCGGCGGCGGCCTGGGCGGCATCGTCGCGCAGGCAGCCCGACGTCGCCGTCAGGAGGAGGAGGGCGAGCAGGAGCGATCGCATCGTCACTGGGTGAACAGGATGTCGTGCAGCCGGGGGGAGAGGCGCCGGCAGTCCGCGACCGGGTCCGACAGCCGGTGCACCGCGTGCGGATACACCAGCTTCTGGCGCACCAGGTGCCGGTAGAAGTGGGGGGCCTTCACGAACGGATTGACCGTCCAGGTGGCGTCCTCGCTGGGGTTGTAGTACAGCGTGGCCACGCGCAGTCGGTCCAGGCTGAGGTTGCGGCGCATCTTCTCCTTGAGCTTGGTGATGACGTCGGAGATCAGCCGTCCGGAGCGGAACGCCGTATCCACGATGAGCACCTGGTGATGCTGTTCGATGCGGTCCACCAGGTACGGCAGGCCGATGATGTTGTCGCGGAAGGACTGGTGCGTGCGCGTCGTGTTCAGGCTCACGTGGTCGGGCACGCGCTCGATCTCGCCCTTCTTCTGGAGGTACTTGTACACCTCGTGGATGGGCAGCCCCGCATGGATTCCGCCGGGCCACAGGGCGATGAGCACGTCGGGCACGTACTGGTGTCCGCGGGCCATCTGCAACGCCAGCTCCACGGCGTCGTAGTAGACCTCCTGCGCGGTCAGCCAGTGGACGGGCTCGGTGTGGGGCCACACA
>JAHITJ010000228.1 GCA_018817795.1 Myxococcota bacterium
GACATCGAAAAACTGTTGATTTACGAGGAAATCGATTTCGATTTCGATTTCGATTTCGACTTGGCACTTCGCCCTCCGAAGTTTCCAGGCGGATACGACGTGGATCCTCTTGTCCAGAAAAATGAGAACTCGATCGCCCTGTGAATTACATCATCTCATTGATCAGGAAATATTGGCGGAGCTTGCACAGTGCGTGCTCCTGGATCTGGCGGATCCGCTCGCGGGAGAGACGGAAGCGCTTGCCGATTTCCTTGAGGGTGAAGGCGTCGGAGTCGCCCAGGCCGAAGCGCAGGACGATGATCTCGCGCTCCATGGGGGTCAGCGCGTCGTAGAGGGCGGTGACGGAGAGCTCGGTCTCCTTCTCATGGATGACCTGCGTGGGGATGCCCTCGGTGGTGCAGGGGTCCTCGAGCATGTCGAGGAACGAGCGGGCGTCCTCGTGGTTCACGGGGCGGTCCAGGCTCAGGGAGCCTTCCTGCAGGTAGCTCTGGATGCGGTCGGCCTTGCGCCGGGTGATGCCCATGGCATCGGCGACCTCGTCGAGGTTCGGTTGGCGGCCCAGCTGGACCTGCAGGTCCTTGCGGATCTTCAGCAGCTGCTGGTAGGCTTCGATGAAGTGGACGGGGAGACGGACGGTGCGGCTCTTGTCAGCCGCGGCGCGGGACACGGCGTGGCGGATCCACCACGCGGCATACGTGGAGAAGCGGTACCCGCGATCGGGGTCGAAGCGGTCCACGGCCTTCATCAGGCCCATGTTGCCCTCCTGGATCAGATCAATCAGCGCCATGGGCCCGTTGCTGTACTTGCGCGCCACGGCGATGACCAGCCGCAGGTTGGCCTCGACGAACGAACGCTTGATCTTCCGCAGTTGGTCGAGCCCGCAGGTGACCCCCTCGAGGGCCTCGGAGAAGGCGCGGGGCATGGACCGGGATCCGGGGGTCTGGCCGTCGCAGGCGTGCTGCAGCACCTGCACCGCCGAGAGCAGCCACACCTCGTCGGGGTCGCGCTTGGTGAGATATTCGCCGGCCTTGCGTGCGAGCTTCTCGAGGTGTTCGGCGTGAGCCCGGGCGCGGGAGCGGATCCGGGAGGCCTCAGTCAGGGCCTGAAGAGCCAGCGGGGCGTCGCGCTTCTCCCTGCGCAGGATCTCAAGGGTGTAAAGGCGGGTCACCGGCAGCAGCAGCAGATGTTTCCAGACGGTCTCGCGGGCCTCGCGGATCCCGTGGCCCATGCGGACCTCCTGATCCGCGGTCAGGGTGGCGTAGCGGCCCATCTCGCGGTAGTACATCGAGGCCACGGAGTCGTCCCGCAGCGCGCGCTCGACCTCGGCCTCGTGGACCACGGGGACCTGGTCGACGGACTCGGGCTCCTCGCTTTCGTCGACGGCCAGATCGACCGAGTCTTCGAGTTCGGCATCAAGCTCGTTGACGTCGATTTCCTCATCCCAGATTTCTTTTTGGGGAGTTACCATGATGGACCTCCTAAGCTAATCAAGACGTTAATTCACATATTCACCGGCGAACCGGAGTCGTATGCGCTAAAAGTAAATAATAATAGGAAACGCACACGCCTGTCTTTTTTATAGCCGAATTTGGCCCTTTTGCCATCGCTTTTTTGGGATTTTTTGCGTTCAAACCCCGGTTTAACGTGCCCCGGATCACATAAATCCATGACATCTACGACGGTCACCAGATCTCCACCGCTGCCTGGCGCGATTCGTATTGAACGGAACGGGGGCATCTGGTAGCGTCCGCAGGTCGTCCCCCTGGACCGCGCAGGCCGCGCGCCCCCCAAGGAGGGACCCGCCCGGAGAATCACCATGAAGACCGCCATCCTTTTGCTGTCCATCCTTTCCATGGGGACCGTCGCCTGCAATTCCAAGGGCGAAAAGAAAGACCCCGGAGAAGGCAAGAGCGCCAAGGTGGCGCCGGTGGACGACCTCGACGACGATGATCCCAGCAAGGTCATCGACTGGCAGGCCATCAAGCGCAGCGTGATCAAGGAGACCGTGGATGGGATCCCGTTCATCATCGAGATTCCGGAGCACCGCCTGCTGAAAAAGGAGATCAAGAAGAACGACGGCACCTTCCCCGGCTATGTCACCTGGAGCCTGGGGTTCCGGGACGGCCCGGGCTTCACCGTGCAGCCCGCCGACTACCCCGCCTCGGAGGAGACCCTGAAGGAGAGCCTGCTGGGCCAGGGCCAGAGCGTGACCCTGGTCGAGGCGCTGCCCGACGGCGGTTGGCTCCAGGTCGTCGACGAGGACTCCAAGAATTACTACCTGATCACCGTGTACCGGAAGAACGCCGCCGGCCAGAGCGTGCGCTTCTCCGTCTCGGAGCGCCGCCGCAACCCCATCCCGGGCTACGACGCCGAAAAGGCGTGGGCCATCACCGTGGCCAAGTCCTTCAAGCTTCCCTGATCCCGCCGCCCCCCGCCTGAATGGGTCCGGCCCCTTCGTCGTCGCGAATCAGCGTGAAGGCGGCGATCCAGCCAGGGACAGTCCATACAATGAAGGTCAACGCCATGGCGATGGAGATTCGGCAGAACAGGCCGGCCAGGAAGACATCCTGCTTGTCGGCCATGGGCTTGGCGGAGGTGGCGATCAGGAGGGTGAGCAGGGCGCCGCCACAGATCGACGCGAGCAGGACCACCGCCGCCCTCCGACGGGATCTGCGGCGCAGGGGCAGGAAGAGGCCGAAGCTTGCAGCGACGGTCAGCAGCGGGGCCACGATCATCCCTGCCGGCATGGTCTCGACCTTCGTGTGGAGGGATTCGAGGACCGATCCGACCATGAACAGCATGCTCAGGCCGATGACCACCGAGGACAGGATCGTGGCCGTGAGGAAAGGCAGCCAGGGCCAGGGGCGACGTCTGGGCCAGGCGGCCAGCGCCGCCACGAGGGCGAACTGGGGCAGGAAGAAGGCCGGCGCGAGCCAGAGGATGTCATCGTCGGCCCGCGCCGTGAAAAACCATGTCAGGGCAAACAGCAGGATCCAGAGGGCGAGGGCCGCACGAAGAAGAAGGGTGCGCAGGGTCATGCTTCGATGCACAGGCCGATTGGGATCGTCCATTTACTCTATGTCCTCCGAGGGTGACTATCCCCGAGGGGAATGTGGATGTCAAGGCGCGGTGAGCTCGAACACACCGCCTGATGGCAATCAGGGGGAGTCGTTGACCAGCTCGTCCCCCTCGCCGTCGATGAGGGTGCCCGGGTGGCTCCCGGCGTGATCCGCGATGGTTGGGAGGGTGTCCCCGTCGCCCATGCGATAGTAGGCCGTGAGGGTGGCCGACTGGTCGTAATTGCCGAAGTCGGTCAGCAGGCTGACGGGACTGCCGCCGTTGTAGATGGCGTTGACGTTCCGATCCGTGAGGGCCAGGGACCAGAAGCCCACCTCGTCGATGAAGCCCACCATGTCGTAGTTGAACAGACTCCCGATGGTCACCGGCGCGTTGGGGGCCGTCACGGCCGCCTTCAGATCCCCCTGCCCCTCAAGGACTCCGTTTAGATAGATCTTGATGTTCCCCGAGGTCGCGTCCGCGTCGAAGGTGCCCACCACGTGGTACCAGACGTTGTTGACGATGACCGTGGTGGTGGTGGCCCGCGTGTTGACGTAGGAATTGATCCAGAAGCGGATCAGGTCCTCGGAACTGTGGTAAAAGCCGAACCCGTCCCCCCAGGAGCCGCTGGTGCTGGCGCCCATGGGCGTGGCCCAGTCGGGCTGGGTCCCGTTGAACTTGACCCAGTAGCTCACCGAGAACGCCCGGACGGGATTGTTGCCGGTCAACTCGGACAGGGTGCCCAGCAGGAGGTGCTCGGTGCCCGTGTCGAACTCCGTGCACATCGTGTTGGTGCAATTCAGGTCCGCCGCGCAGTCGGCGTCGAGGCAGTCGATGTCGTTGTCGCCGTCGTTGTCGAGGCCGTCGCCGCAGAGCTCGGGCTGATGACACGCCGAGACGTCGAGCAGGCAGTCGGCGCCGCAGGCCAGGTCGCCCAGCCCCAGCCCCAGGGTGTCGCAGGTCGCGTCCCCCAGGTCGGCGCCGTCGCACTCCTCGGGGCCGTTGAGGACGTCGTCGCCGCAGCGCCCGTTGGCGATGCACGCGGTCTCGTCGAACTGGCACAGCTCGTCGCAGAGCAGCCCTGTACCATAGTACCCGAGGGAAACGCAGGTCGCGCCGTCGAGGTTCGTCCCATCACACCGCTCCCCCGGATTCAGGACCCCGTTGCCGCAGGTCTGGGGCGGGTCACAGGCGGTGGCGTCAAACTGGCAGGCGGCGTCGCAGACGAGCCCGGTTCCCTCGTAGCCCAGGCTCACGCAGGTCGCGCCGGCCAGGTCCGCACCGTCACAGGCCTCGCCCGTGTCCAGGGCGCCGTTGCCGCAGGTGTCGAGGTTATTGACGTTATTGATATTAACATTATTAATATTATTAATATTATTGACATTATTGGTATTATTCGTGCCCGTCCCGCCGAGTCCTTCCGTGTCGAAGGTGCAGGCCAGGGTGCCCAGCAGGAGCCACGGCAATAGTAAAAATGCTCTGTACATCTCGATCCTCCTCTCCGGCCGCACATGCGGCAGTGTCAATTACGGCCGGCCGGTTCGGTTGCTGCTATCTACAGTAGCATCCCCTCAGCGTGATTGCGACCGGGAATTGGCCTGTCCTGTGGGAGGCTGGGCGTCGACGTTGTCCAAAGGATCAGTAGCGGTAAATCACGCCGAAGTTGTCACGGCTGCACTGCAGGATGCCGTCGAGGAAGAAGTCCAGGCGGTAGGCGGTGTTGCATGGGTTGTTTTCACAGCGCAACGGGCTGACGTAGTACTTCACGCCCACTGCGGTGGGGCCGTAGCTCTGAACCTCGCCCACTGACTGGTAGATCCCGTCGCCCTGAACGTTGGCCGTCACCACGAAGGAAAGCACATGGCCTCCCTGCGGATCCCCAAAGTAGCCCTTCATCACGCGGTGCTCCTCGGTCATGTTGGAGACCAGGTCGTTCTCCGGGATCATGGCTTGGGCCGGATTGTTGCAGTCGAACTCCGGTGCGACGGTGAAGGAATCCGAAAACCGTGCGGTGATCAACTCCCCGTTGAGCCGGGCCACCACCTCGGCGTCCACGAGGACCTCGCCGATGTCTGGGTTGGTGATCCCGATGGGGAAGTGCACGCCGTCTGTGGACGACGCATCGAACCATGCTCCCTTGTCCACGGCGTAGCGGACGGACTCGATGGTGTAGGCTGCGTCCACTGTGACAGTCAGGCCGCCGGTGGCCAGCACGCCTGCGTCCGGATCAAAGTCGGTGGTCCACGCGTCGAACACGGCCAGGGGCGCCGTCAGGGCGACGTTCAGTATCACGGTCTGTTTGACCTGCCGGGCGTTGTAGTCGACCACGAGGTTGATCTGGCGCTCCCCGTCGCCGGCCAGCGTGATCGTTTCATCAACCGGAATCTCCAGTGCCGTGGCGTCATAGGTCTTCTGGAGCACCAGGACCTCACCGTCGTAGATGCTCAGGGTGACGGCCTGGGGCGAGGTGTACCCCAGGGTGATCGACCCGGAGATCCGGGACTTCAGTTGAGCCAGCTGGTCCGTGGAGGCGCTGAACCGGGCGTCGGCGACGGCGCTCTTCTCGGCCAGATCCGCGTCCGGGACCGTGCAGGCGGTGAAAAAGAAGAGGACACTGAGAAAGCTTAAGATTTTATACATGACACGACTCCTTTAGGGTTTCACCGTTTGATAGGTCAGTTCCAGTTGCAGGCCCACGAACATCGACGAGTACTCGGGCTGGTCCAGGTTGACGATGGCCCGGCCCTTGAGGCCCAGGGACAGATAGATCGGCGAATCCGGCGAGGGCTTCAAAAAGACATACGAGATCCCCGTGCCCAGGTAGGCGCCATCGTACTGCTTCTCGAGATCCTTCGACGCGGTGGTGAGGTTGTAGCCCGCTTCGAGCTGGAGGATCCAGTCGCTACCGGTCTCGTACACCAGATACGGGGCCATGTAGGACAGGTTCCGGTTCTCGGAGACCGCCGTGGGCGCGAAGAAGAAGCCCAGCCCCAGGCGATGGCGATCCGATAACGTGTTGCCGAACATCAGGTTCAGATGTCCGCCGTACTGAAATACACTGAGCTCCTCGAGCCGGCCGTCGGCGGTGTCCTTGAAATACACGGGGCCGGCCGCGTCGAGGCCCAGCTGGACCGAGAAGTTGCTGAAGACCTTTGTGAATGGACGGACTTCGCTCGATGCCGGGGTGACCTCCTTGGGTCCGGCGGCGGTCGCGGTGACCGGGATCAGCTGGGACAACAGGAACAAGGATGGCAATAATCTGGAATAGGCTGGAATTTTCATGATTTCTCTCCTTCTTTCTGACGTGATGGGCCATGTTTCGACGGCCGGCATCCACGTCCGGCCGAAGGGTTCTTGCCCGGCGAATTGAAAACCTTTCCACGCTCGCCGCCAAATTCCCCACCTTTTCAGTATGGTACCATTTTCCTACCCCACAAGTGGGGAATGCGCGTTTTCAACAGTTTGTTCTTTACGATCCCGGTGACCGCGCCCCTACCCCTGGGTGATCACGAGGCCGGATGGACGGCCCCGGTTCATCCGGGGGCCGAGCGGTACAATCATGGGTTCGATTTTCTCTCCCTTGCAACATTTCTTGCATCTCTCGGTTTCAATACCGGGGCGCAGGGGGAAACTCGCTGCATGGTTGTCATACAATGGAGAGGTGACATCGAGGACGTCTAAGTGCTCAAGGAAACGCTGCAGGGCGGACTTCTGGCCTCCGTCCCCGGGGCGCCGTGCGCGGGGGTCGTGATCTGGGTGCTGGTGGGCGGGGGAAGATGGTTCAGGGGAGGGGATCAGGGCCAGTTGGAGATGGTGTCGTATTCCGACTGACTCAGACCGACGAGATAGGCCGAAGCCGGACCGTCGGTGTCCACGGACTGGATGATGTCCTCGGAGAGGGTCATCAGGTAGGGATCTGCCGCCATCTCCGTGCTGGTCCCGTACATGTGGAACACCAGGAGGCTCTTGGTCTCTCCGGGGGCCAGGGTGAGGGAGTAGCGGACCTCCCAATTATCGTTGTAATCGGGAATGTCGAGATAATCGGTGGTTCCCGGGATGACGCCCAGAGGGGGATCGCTCTGGTCTTCGTCGTATTCGAGCCAGGCGCGTCCACCGGCGTGGGTGTAGGTGTGCCCGCTGTCATCGCTTCCCAGGTTGCCGTAGAACACGGCTTCAAAGGTCACGTCCGTGGCGCCGTTGTTGGTGAAGGAATCGAGGTACCGGACCCAGGTGCCAGGGTCATACGGCGTGTAGATCGAACGGGTCACCTGCACGCCGTTCACTTCGGCCACGGGCGCCAGGTTGATCTCGCGCGGAATCATGAGGAGGGTCGAGGTCCATCCCGTACTGTCGCCGGTCTCGCAGTCGCCGTTGACCAGATACTCGGTGCCCAGGTCGTCCTGGATGCTTGCGCTGTCGAAGGAAAACGTGGGGGACTCGTCGCCACCACCGACATAATGGAACTTCAGACGGACGGTCTGTCCCGCCCAGGCCATGAGGTCGACGTTGACGTTCGTCCACCCGTTCGAACCGCTTCCCGGGAAGGCGTCATCGTCGAGGATGGTCTCTCCGGTGCCTCCGGTGAGGTCTTCGAGGATGATCTCGTAACCGACTTCCTGGCCCATGCTGTTACCGAGGCTGTACCTGTAGAACATATCCAGGGTGAGGCTGGACGGGGAAGCGGGCAGCGTCACTTCCTGCCAGACCTCGCCCTCGCCGCCGGGTCCCATGATGTTGCAGGCGTAGCTGCCTTCCCAGATCTCATCCTCGTCGGCCAGGATCGGCGTATAGAATTCATAGGGGGCGTCAAAGGCCAGCTCGTCGATGGTGCAATCTGGAAAACCGATGCTATTGCCCAGATCATCGACGATCTCCAATTCCCACATGGTGTCGTACTGATCTTCCCCGCCGTCATCGATGGCGCCGTCGGGATCGAAGTCCCAGTAGAGGATGTAACCGTTCCAAATCAAGGACGAGGCCTGGAGCAGGGTCGACTGACCGAGGCCCTCTCCGCAGAGAATCCGGGCCGAAACCGTCATGCCGTTGTATTCGGCTTCCAGCACAGCAGCACCGGCGGAGAGAAGGGTCAGCAGTCCCGCGGAGTCGATGCTGGCGATCCCCGACGGGGTGATGGTCCAGGTGGGGTTGCTGACGATGACGGAATCACTGTCGCCGTGGGCCCACACCTCAAAGGCCTGGGTGGCGTCGACCATGCCGAAGAACATCGGCGGAGTGATGGTGAGCATGGACGGGACGGTCGAAAAAGAAAAAGTGTAGTCGGCGCCCATGGCGTTGCCCGCCAGATCCTCGAGGGCACCGGACACGGTCACATCCACATCCATGAGGTAGCCCATGCTGGCGGTGGCCGAGAAGCGGATGGTCGTGCCGCCGGGAAGCAGGGAGACGGTCCCCGGGACACTCCCGTTGGAGTTGGTGACGGTGACCGAGGTGGCCAGCACGGAGGCGGGATGGAGGACCTCGGTGAAGGTGATGTCGATGACGCGCAGGTCACCGGCGACCATGGCGGCGCCGTCGTCGGGCGTCGTGACCGTGACCAGGGGCGGCGTGTCGTCGCCGACGCAGAAGCCGCCGACGCATTCCTGGCCCGGGTCGCAGGCGTTGTCACAGGCACCGCAGAAGTCACGGTTGGTCTGCGTGTCGACGCAGGATCCACCACACTCCGTGGTGTCACCGGAGCACTGCAGGGCGCACTGGCCGCCCTGGCACACCAGGCCGGCGTCGCAGGGGTCGTCGCAGGCGCCGCAGTTGGCCGGATCCAGATTGGTATCGACACAGGCGCCGTTGCACTCGATGGTGCCGCCGCCGCACCCGAGGGTGCACTCGCCGGCAATGCACGCCAGGCCGTCGTCGCAGGGATTGCCGCATTCACCGCAGTTGGCCGGGTCATGAAGGGTGTCCACGCAGACGCCGTCGCACACGGTCGAGGTCTCCGGACAGTTGGTACCGCCCCCGGAGGAGTCGTCGCACGCAGCCAACAGCCCGATGGCTGCCAGGCAAGTGATGATTAGTTGAAGTGTCATTCGTCTCATGGTTTTCTCCTGTAATGCCGATCCCTGCGGCGTTAATGAATTAATTCATCGCTTGGGCGACCGACTTCCTGGGACAAGCAGCAGGGGCTTAGAGAAGGAGCCACGAAAGCGTTGGAACTAAATAATTAATATAATTGAGTGTTCATTGCAAGCAGGAAAATCCTTCCGCGCGCTCCATCAAATACCCCATTTTTTAGTACGTGCCAAAAACCTGCCGCACGACGGGAAATTGCAAATCCATTCAGTTTGTTAATTCACGAAGGAAAAAGCGTTCTCAATCAGCAGGGACGGCGGTAAGGTATATCATCAGCCGGGCAATAACCCGCACGGCACCGTCCAGGCGACCGGAGAACCGTCAATGCTAGTTGACTTTTATTTCACTTCCCTGAAGGAGAGCCCCATGCACAGCAAAATCGTCCTCTTCACTTTATTGCTCGTCGCCTTCGGGTTGATGGCCTGCTCGGACGCCATGTACGAGCGGCCAGTCCAGACGATCGAGGGGCAGGTCGAGGTCTATTCGTTCATGGAAGCCCCCACCACCGTCGAAGTCCTGCGCGCAGGGAAGATCGTCAGTTCCACGCCCATCGCCGCCGACGGCCGGTTCACGCTCTATGTGTCTCCGGGAAAAGGCTACTCCATCCAGTTCACGTCTTCCCAATCCGTCGTGGGCCTGGTGTTTCCTCGCTCGGTCGGGACCATCGACATCCGCTTCGACCTGCTGGGCCGCACCGCTCCGTTCAACCTGGGCAGGATCGTCTTCATCGGCGATCCGACCACGAATTCGTTTCTGTTCAAGTCTTCGGGGGCCGGCGTCCTGAAGATCGATGATCAGAACGATAATGACGGGGAATACGAGTGCGAGGACGGCATCGATCCTGCCACCGGTGCGGTGTGCGTCGATGACGAGGACGAAGAGGGCGCATCCGTGTGCGAAAATGACGACGAGAACGACGAAAACGACGACGAAAACGCCAACAACCAGGACGGCGACGACGAGCTTCCCACCGAGGCCTCCGCAGCCGAACACAACCTCCCCGCCTCCGTCGGGTGCCAGGACGAAGATGAAAATGAAGACGAAGGCGACAACAACAACGACGACCAGAACAATCAGAACAACAACTTTGACGGTGAAAACGTCGACTAGCCGGCTGCGCCTGCGCATCCGGGACCATTCGGAACAGCCATGGGTTCGCACCTCCTCTCCCTTGTAACATTTTTTTCAATTCTCGTTTTCAATACCAATGTGCATGGGGAAACTCGCTGTCTCGAGGTCATTCAATGGAAGGGTAATATCGAGGACGTCTCAGTCCTCAAGGAAACGCTGCAGGGCGGCCTTCTGGCCTCCGTCCCCGGGGCGACGTGCGCGGGGGTCGTGATCGAGGTGCTTTTTTCAGATGGCATATGGCATTTCTCCCTTCATCGAGGTGCTGTAAAGTCCTCCCACCGGGGGCCGGATCTGGCGGTTGCATCAACCTGGATCGAGAGTCAACTGGCGCCACCGGTGAGTATTGTTATCAAGCCGAAGGAAGAAGTTAAAACGGTCGTGCCTGCGCCGAAACCGGAACCTGTTGCAATACCCGTTGTCGCGTCAGGCCTGCCCCTGCTCGCCGCGCTCTTCACCGGCGGGGCGTTTTCGGAGAATTATGCGGGGGGCGGACTGGACGTGGAAGCGGATCTGCGGCTCAGCCCCCGGCTGTGGAGCGGACTCTCCGCCGGAGGCGCGATGATGCCGGAGCAGTCCGGCGTCCGGCGGGATCGGCTGGCCCTGATGCTGCTGGCCGGCACGCGCCTCGACCTGCGGAGGGTACAGTTGCTGCCGGGGCTGGGGGTCGGCCTGTCGTCCACTAACATGACCCAGGCGCCGGCCGAGGAGGAGGACGCCCCCCTCGAGACCCGCCGCCTGGACCTGCTGGGGTCGGTGTTCCTGCGGGCCCAGCTCGCACTCTCGCGGCACCTTGTCCTGCTGCTGGACCTATCGGTTCAATATTCCATTTACAATCTCTCGCTGCGCGACGCTGGCCAAAGCAGCAGCAACACAAACAATGAGAGCATGGAAGCCCGAAACCTCAAGGCGAACTTCAATGAACAAGGAGCCGTCCCCATGGATCACCTCAGTTTCATGATCCGGCTGGGCCTCGCCTGGCGATGGGGCGGGTGGTAGATGGAAGAGAAGCTCATCGCCCTGCAGCGCCCCCGGAAGGGATCCGAGGATTCCCTCTCCGACGAGGGGATCGCTGCGGCCTGCGGGACCGGAGACCGCTCGGCGATCACCATTTTATACGATCGCTTCCACCAGCGGGTCGCCCGCTTCATCTACCGGCTCAACGGGCGGGATCAGGTCGACGATCTGATGCAGGCCACGTTCCTCGAGGTGGTCCGCGGAAACACCATCTACGACGGCCGAAGCAGCGTGACCACCTGGCTTTTCTCCATCGCGACCAACATCGTGCGGCATCATCGCCGCTCCTTCGCACGCAAGCAACGGCTCACGGAAGCCCTGCGCGATGAGCCAAGGCCCGGGATCGCCCATCTGGAAGACGGCTTCGACGAGGAGAGCCGAATCGTGCGCGCCAACGCGGCCATGCAGGAGTTGAGCGAGACGCAGCGCGCGGCCTTCGTGCTGTGCGTCCTCGAGGGGTTGTCCGCCAAGGAGGCCGCCCTGGCCCTGGACACGAGCGTATCGGCGGTGTGGAAACGCGTCTGCAAGGCGAGGGCGACCTTGCGTCGCAAGGTCCTGGAGGGAGCGCCATGAAGCACGAATTACTGAATGATTGGCTTCGCAGCGGACAGCCTGCCATGTCCGACGCGCTCCGCAAGCACCTGAACGTTTGCCCCCTCTGCGCCAGTGAGCTCAAGGAGATCCAGACCTACCAGACCCTGCTGGCCGGACCGGATCCGGTCCTCACCGAGGATCGTTCGGCCGAGATCCGCTTTCTCCTCGAGGCGGAATCCAACCGCAAGCGAAGCACGCGGGAGATGGAATCCCACCCACGGCCCTGGTTCCTTCGGATCCCCTGGGTGCCTGTGGCGGCAGCCGCTGTCCTCGCGGGGGTCCTGTTCGGAGGCGTGATGCTCTTTCAACACGCCGGGAGCGGCGACGGATCCGAAAAGGCGGATTCCCTGGCCCGGATCACGCCCGCTCCGGGCGCCCGGTGGAGCCGGGAGTACCTGTCGAACACCGAGATCGTGATGCTCGAGGAGGGCACCATCGGGCTCCACGTCAGGCGGCTCGCACCGGGACAGTCCTTCCTGGTCAAGACCGGAGCGGATTGGGTGGAGGTCCGCGGCACCGCCTTCTCCGTGACGGCCAGTGAAGGTCGGCTGAAGTCGGTGGACGTCGCCGAGGGCGTGGTATCCGTTCACGTCGCCGCCGGGAGCCTGCTGCTCCTGGCGGGCCAGCAGTGGAGCCGCACGGCGGACAGAACTCCGGCGGATAGAACTCCGGCGGAGCAGACTCCGGCGGACAGAACTCCGGCGGAGCAGCCTCCGCGCCCCATGAATCTGGCGTCGAATCCCCCCACGCCGCCGGTCCCGACCGAGGATCCGCGGATTCCCTCCGGCCTCGCTGCCGGGAATCCGCTGCCCCCCCCTGCCCGGCCGCCGGTGGATTCCATGACCGCGCCCACGGATCCGAGGACCCCCGCCCCCGAGGCCATGACCGCGCCGGTGC
>JAHITJ010000229.1 GCA_018817795.1 Myxococcota bacterium
ACCTTCCGCTTCACGTTCATCGGCCCCGCGGCCAACCGCCGCAACCACACGCCCCCGGCCGAGCCGACCCCGCAAGTCTGAGGACCCGGTCGCCTGCACCTGGCTCCGCAGAGGAGATCGGTAGAAAAACCATAGGGTCATGCAATGCAGCCAATGTACGGTTGCACATGATCAGGTGTTCGTCGGGATCCGACGGGACCTCTGAGCATGGCGAATCACAGGTCGCATTTCGAATCGTAAAGAGTGGATCTCCACCTTTTTCCTGAAAAACAAGGATTGTGGGCGATGTGCGTGAAACAACTTCCGCCGGGCCCCGATAATGGGGACACGGCGCTCGGGAGAAAGTGAGGCCGCAAAGGAAGGAACCATGAAAACAGGATTAGTTTGGATCGTTTGGTTGGGAATCTGGATGTTCACCTCGGGAATCGCCTGTGAATCGAGGGAACACGAGAGTCCGGCCAGGAAGGGGTTCCAATGCCCGGTGGAGGGCACGTCCACGGACGTTGCGTCCATGGTGGACCAGGCCCGCCCCGGCGGCGGACCGGCGTCAGCGGCGACGGCGCATTGTGTCGCCACGGGCGCGGAGTGCTTTCCCGAGTTCTCGCGCTGGATGCGGGTGATGGATCCGGACCCGGCCGTGAGTTGCGGCGTGTGGCACGAGTTTTCATCTGAACTGGGCCTTCCGCAGGTGGCAGTCGGGCGATCGCGGGTGTCGCTGCTGCCGCGCCCGGGCACGGTCGGCGCCGAAGGGATCCGGGCGCTGGACGTCAGTTCGATGACCCTCGACGAGATCCAGGACCGGGTGGCCAAACTGTCTTCGGCACGGGAGATCACAGCGACGGCTGCCGATGAGGATCAGGTCCGCGAATTGGCGCCCCTGGGCAATCGACTTGTGGCGCTCGTGGTGCAGACGGACCTGCAGAGGCCGGCCGTGCTTTCTGCGTTTCCGGGGCTTCGGGCGCTGGCGATCCGCGTGGGACGTCCCTTCTCCGGTGATCCGGTGCGGCTCGGTGCACTGGAACGGCTCGAGCTCGAGGTGCCACCCGGCGCACGCACGACGCTGGTCGGGGCGATGCGGGATCTGGGCGTTTCGCCGGCACACCTGAGGGAACTGAAGGTCCAGGGCGAGATCGGGGGCGACTTCGTGCGGTGGCTTGGCGGCTTCGACCAGCTCGAGTTGCTGCACCTGGACTGGCTGGCGTTGTTCGAACCGGTGGATCTGCGTCCCCTGGGCGATCTGTGCCGGCTGCAGGACCTGTCCCTGCGCGGCGGCGAGGGCCTGTTCGAGGCCACCTGGGCGCTGACGGCGCGGCTGCCCCGGCTTCGTGCGCTCTCGGTCGTGTCGGCGACGGGGGAACCGGTGAACGCCGGAGACCTCCCGCAGGGACTGGCCGCCCTGCGTCTTGAAGGCAAGATGTCCCAGGAAGATCTGGAGGCGATCTCGCGGCGGTCGACGCTGACGACGCTGGCGCTGGCCGGGAAGGGGGCCGGCGGTGTGATTCTGGACCTGGAGCCCCTGCGCAGGCTGCGGATCTCGCGGCTGGACCTCATCGGTGACTACCAACCGGGCAAGCCCATCACCTCGGTGCGGCACCTGCGCTGGATCGCCATGGCGAGGACCCGCGCGATGGACCTCTCATCATGGACGGAACTGACCGGCCTCGATCTCACGCTGACGGATGCGTGGGCCCTGAAGCTGCCTGCTGCCCGCAACCTGCTGCAGTTGCGGCTCCAGGACGTGGGGGAGCGGCCGGTTCCCGTCACGGCCCGCGCCCTGTCGGAGGCGCTGTCGGGCGAGGCGACCACAATCTCGCTGCTCACCGATGGACTGGACCAGCTGCCGGCGGCCTGGCCGGTCCGGCTGGAGACCCTGCGCCTGTCGGGCTCCCGCATCGACGATCGCCTGTGGACGACCCTGGCCGGCACGCCGCATCTGAAGCGCCTGTTCCTGGCCCACACAGCCGTCACACGCCGGAGCTTCAACGCGTTTCTGAAGACGGGCCGCGCGGAGCTGGCGGTCGTGCAGTTGTTCGACACGGGGGTCGCCCCCCGCAGGTCCCTGACGTTCCGCGGCGGGAACGTGTCAACCTATTGAGAGAATTCTACAGCGCCGAATCGGAGGGCAGCACGGGTGTGGGGGTCAGGCTCCGGCCGCTGAACAGACCGTTTCCGAGGGCCCCCTCGACTTGGGCTCCCCAGCACCAGGCAGATCCATCGGTCTTCAGGGCGCAGGAATGGGAACTCCCCAACGAGAACTGGAGGACACCCGAACTCATACCGGAAACGGTGACCGGGTTCAGGCGATTGAGCGTTGTCCCGTCGCCGATCTGACCTGAACTGTTTAACCCCATGCAATACAAAGCACCGCTGGTGTGCCGGGCGCACGTATGACTTGCGCCGGTGGAGACGGAAGCGACACTCATCCCCAGCGTCGCCATTCCCGTCCAAACGGGTATCAGTTTGTCGATGGTAGTGCCGTCGCCGAGCTGGCCGTAGGTATTGAAACCCCAGCACCAGACGGCGTTGTTCGCGCGGATGGCGCAGGCGTGAAAACCGCCCGTGGAGAGGGCCTGGACGCCGGCGGTCAGGCCGGAGACCGGAACGGGGATGCTGGAGTTTGTGGTCGTATTGTTGCCAAGCTGACCATGATTATTATAGCCCCAGCACCAGACGGCTCCGTCGGTCTTCTGGGCGCACGAGAACGCTCCACCGGCCTGCACGTTGCTCACTCCGGTGGACAGTCCGGAGACCAGCACCGGGGTGTTGGAGTTGGTGGTCGTATTGTTGCCAAGCTGGCCATAGGTATTTTTCCCCCAGCAGTAGACGGCGCCGGTGGATCCAACCCCGCAGGTATGTTCATCGCCGGCGGAGATCTGGATCGGATTGAAGCCTGTGACCTGCGCTGGCAAGGAAGAATAAGTGTTGTTGCCTGTGCCGAGCTGGCCTTGGACATTGTTTCCCCAGCAATAGGAATTGGTGGAGGAAACCATGCAACTATGCCAGAGACCATGGGAGACCTGGGACACTGTGCTTGTAACTCCCTCCACCTGGACGGGGTTGGCCCGGGCTGCGTAGACACCGTTGCCAAGGCTGTTGCCGTTGCCCCAGCACCAGACGGTCGCGTTGGCCTTGAGCGCGCAGGCGCCATAGCCGCCGGCCGACAGACTCACGAAGATGTCCGGCAGGTTGCAGACGTACTGGGTCTGGTCGACCTCAAGGTCATCGAGCACACCGTTGTCATTGTCGTCGATGCCGGTGTCCAGTTTCACGCCACCGAAGAAGCACACGCCGCCTCGGGCCGCGTTGGTGGCCCGCAGCACGCGGATACCGCCGTCGGCCCCGGCCGCACCAGTGGCGCCAGTGGCGCCGTTGCAGATCACCCGTTGCGCCTGGACTTCGCCGGCGTCGAGGACGCCGTCGCCGTCGTCGTCAGGGCCGGAGAGCACCCGCACACCACCTGTCGGGCAACTGATTCCGACAGGTTCGTTGAGCACATCGATCAGGTTCTCCGTCGCATCGACGCCATCAGCGCCGTCTGCGCCGTTGCAAACGTAAAAGGACGAGGAGGCCTCCATGTCGTCGAGGACGCCATTGTCGTCGGAGTCGAGACCGGACTGCACCAACTGGCCGCCGTACTGGCAGTTGGCACCGGCGGGCTCATCCTCGCGACGAACGAGGCTGACCGATCCGTTGGTGCCGTTGCAGACATACACCGTGCTCGTGATTTCCTGCGGCTGCAGAAGACTGTCCCCGCTGGTGTCCATACCGGAGTGAATCGCGAAGCCGCCGCTGGCGCAGTTGGCCCCGGAGGCTTCCTCGACGACATTCACGAGGGAGTTGGTGCCCGTGCCGGGAAGACCGTTGCACACGTACTCGGTGCCGTCGACCTCGTCGTCGTCGAGAAGGCCGTTCCCATTGCCATCAATCCCGTGCTGGATGCGGACCCCGCCCTGGCCGCAGTTGGCCCCGGCAGGTTCGTCCGTAGTGCGGATCAGGCTGGTTTCGCCGTCATCTCCATCGTTTCCGTCATTTCCGTTGCAGACTGTATTGACGTTGGAGATTTCGTCGTCGTCGAGAACGTCATTATCGTTGGTGTCAAACCCGGTCACAATGAGTGTCCCGCCCAGCGGGCACTCTTCCACGGGCGCCTCCCGCAGCTCGATCATTTGATTGACATTTTCAACGACGGTGGTCTTGTTCTCCCCACAGGCGCCAAGAAACAAACCGAACATCAAAGGAAATGTTAACAATTTCTGCATGGATTCTCCTTGTGGTACCTCGAAAATATTGGGTGCCTAAATTTTAAGACGTTCGCCTTATACCTCTGAGGTAAAACTTTTTCAACTGGTAAAAATGACGATATTGGCAGCCACTATCCCTGAACTCCATCATCCACTCTTAGCATTTTGAAGCGGCAAAATGAGAAACTCAGGCGCTCAATTCGCATCATTAAAAATATTTTTGCCAGAGACAGGGGCTTACCGGGTGGGGCAGGTCGTGAAGTCGACCAGGGTGGCGAAGCGTTCGTCGAGGCGTTCGAGGGTCAACTCGCGCAGGCCGTCGACGGAGAACTGCTCGACGGTGTGGGAGGCCGCCACGGTGCCGTAAAACATCGCGCGGCGCAGGCTGCTGGAGTCCACCACCCCGGCGCGGGCGAGGGATCCCATGAAGCCACCCGCGAAGGTGTCCCCGGCGCCCGTGGGATCGACGAAGCTGGCCAGCGGGAAGGCCGGTGCAAAGAACAGTTCGTCGTCGTGGAAGAGCATCGCGCCGTGCTCGCCCTTCTTCAGGATGACGGTGCGCGGCCCCATCTTCTGGATGGCGCGACCAGCCTGCAGCAGGTGCCACTGGCCGGTGAGCTGGCGGGCCTCCTCGTCGTTGACGGTGATCAACTGCAGGCGGGAGACCAGCTTCTCCAGCGTGGGCCGCTCGGTCGTGATCCACAGGTTCATGGTGTCGCCGGCGACGAAGGGGTTGTTTTTCATGGAGTCGAGGACCTGGAGCTGGAGATCCGGGTGGATGTTCGCCAAAAACAGGAAGGACGCATCACAGAAATGCGCCGGGAGCTTCGGCGTGAAGCCCGCGAACACGTTGAGCTGGGTCTCGAGGGTGGTGCGCGTGGAGAAATCGGGGGAGTACTTGCCTCGCCAGAAGAACGTCCGTCCCGTGGCGCGCTCGATGCCCGCCGTGTCGCAGCCGCGCGTGGCGAAGTCGTCGAGGATCTCCTGCGGGAAGTCGTCGCCCACGACCGCGACCATCTGCACGGGGGCGAAGCGGGACGCGGCCATCGAAAAATACGAGGCCGAGCCGCCCAGGATACGTTCCCGGCGGCCGAATCGGGTTTCCACGTCATCGAATGCGACTGAGCCAACAACCAGTAGGGACATCTTTCACCTCGGATTCATCTCGGACGGTTGGGGTTCGGGACCCGGCGCCGGTTCCATCGGGGCCGGTTTTTCCTTTGAAGCCTTGTTCTGGCGCGTCTCGCGCAGCTTTTCCTGGCGCGTCTCGCGCAACACGCGCTGGCGCTGCTCCTCGCGCAGGCGGGCCATGACGCCGGCGGTGTCCGGGTGCTCCGGATCCAGCGCCAGCACTCTCTTGTACTGGGCGACGGCCTCTTCGGTGCGGCCGGTGTCCCAGAACGTGTTGGCCAGGTTCAACCGCGCCGCGCCAAAGCCCGGCTCCAGCGCCAGCGCCTTCTCGAAGGCGGCGATCTCCTCCTCGCGGTCGTCGGTGTTCATGTCCACGAAGGCGAGCGTCCGCAGGGTCACGCCATAGAAGTTCCAGAACTGCGGGTCTTCCTTGTAGTACCGGCGGCCCTTCACGCAGAAGTCGAGGGCCTGCTCGTACTGGCCGGCGTCGTACAGTTCCTGCGCCTTGGCCAGGGTCAGTTTGGGCGCCTTCTTCCGCCGCACGATCACGGTCTCGGGCTCCACCAGGAAGTGCCAGGCCGCGACCCCGCCGACGATGGCCAGCAGCAGCACCGCGCCGGCCGCGATGACCAGCCTCCGGTGGGCCTTGCAGAAGTCGGAGAGTCTTGAAAAACGGTTCATCGCCTATTTCGGGAGCAGCATGTCCAGCTCCGCGAGCACGCGCGGGGCGACGCGGTGGAGGTCGGTCATCACGGCGCCGTGAATGGCGTTCGCGCACCGGGTGCACCGGGCATGCCCGAACGAGTCGGCCACGGCAACGACCGTGCGGCGTGCGAACTCGACGTTGTGTTTCATCACGGCCATCACGCTCTCGACGGTGACGTGCTCCTCTTCTTCCTTCCAGCAGTCGTAGTCGGTGACCATCGCCAGGGTGGAGAAGCACAGGCCGGCCTCGCGGGCCAGGCGGGCTTCGGTGGCGTTGGTCATGCCGATGACCGCCGCGCCCATCTGGCGATACCAGTGGCTCTCGGCGCGGGTGGAGAACTGCGGGCCGTCGATGCACACGTAGGTGCCGCCCCGGTGCAGCGTGACGCCCGTGGTCAGGGCCGCCCCGGCGACGGCCTCGGCGAACTCGGCG
>JAHITJ010000230.1 GCA_018817795.1 Myxococcota bacterium
AGTTCCTCATGGGCATCCCCTCGGGCTCCATCGTCGACTTCGGCAGCTATCCCATGGCGTTTCTGGTGGCCGCCGGCCTCACCCTCATGGTCATGGTCCTGCTCGTTCCCATGCGGAGGGCGAAGGTCTTCCACATCACCGGATGACCGAGGGGTTCGCCAGGCGCTTCCGGATTCCCGACGCCGCAGGGAACGCAGGATTGCGCCGCCGGGCAGTTTTCAGCTTGCATCAAAACCCGATCGGACAATAATACGTAGGTCCTTTCCAACCGGGGCGCGGTAAAAATAGTGCCCACAGGAAACCGGAAATGCCCAAACTGAATCCTGGAGCCCAGCTTCTCAATCAATACCAAATCGTCAACTACGTCTCGTCCACGCGGTGGGGCGAGAAGTACAAGGCTGTCCGGCTCTCGGACCAGCGCTCGGCCGAGATTCAGTGCCTCGACCGCCTGGCCGGAATCAACAAGGCCGCGGTGGACCTGGTGTTCTCGGTGACCGAGAAGATGGTCGGCATCGTCCACAAGCACATCGTCGAGGTGTTTGGCTACGGTGTGGATCCGGCCACCCGGATGCCGTTCGTGGCCCAGGCCTGGACCGAGGGCCAGCTGCTCGCGGACCTGATGATCAAGAAGTTTCCCGTGGGCGCCCCCCCCGCCACCGTGCGGCGCATCGTGACGCCCATCGCCGTGATGCTCGACGAGGTGCAGGACTCGTTCTTTCATGGGTTCATCAATCCGAAATGCGTCTTCGTCAGTTCCATCGGCCGCGTGAAGGTCAGCGAGTTCGGCTGGTTGAGCGTCTGCTCGGTCCACATGGACCCCAGTACCCTGCTCGAGCCGGCGGACCGTCCGTACCTCGCCCCGGAGTACTCCCGCACCAAGCCCGACCATCGGGCCGACGTTCACTCCCTGGCGATGATCTCCCATGTGCTCCTGTCCGGAAGACCGGCGTTGCCCGACGGCACGCCCGAGCTCAAGGCCGAGACGCCCCAGGAGCTCGTCGAGGCTGTTCAGGGCGGCCTGCTGCCGGATCCGGAGCTGCGCTATCCAACCGCAGGCGCCCTGCTCGAGGTGATGCGCATCTCCCTGCTGGGCGCAAAGAAGGCCAGCAAGTCCATGATGATGCTGGATCTGCTCCGCACCTTCGCCGAGGAGGGGGAGGATCGGAAGTACATGGTCCAGAAGGGGCGCCTGGACTACGGCCCCTACAGTGGACAGGAGATCCGCGAGAAGCTCTGCGACGAGGAGATCCTCCCCGACCACGTCGTGGTCACCATCGCCACCGGCGTGCGCAAGAAGGCGCTGCAGCATCCCGACTTCACCGATTTTGTTCAAGAGTACCAGCGCCGCATGGAGCTCAAGCGTCGCGAGGAGGCCGAGAAGCAGACCACCGTCTCGGAGAAGCGGCAGTCGCGCACCCTCAAGTTGACCGTGGTGCTGGGGCTGGTCGGGCTCGCCGCCGTGGCCCTCTCCATCGTGCTTTACCAGTCCGTGACCAAGGAATCCGGCGGCCGTGGCAAGCGCGCCATCGGAAGCGAGCAGGATCTGGCCGTGGAGACCGATGTGGGCGCGGAGATGGGGGCGGCCGCGGGCATGAAGGCCGGCGGCGTGCGCAAGAAGCGCACCAAGTCCGGTGGAGGCAGCAGCAGCAGCGGCGGTGGCTATTCAGGCGAGGAGATCAAGGTGTATGCCCTCGACAGCCTCGAGTTGTCGCGCTCGGTCATCAACTCCGTCGTGAACCGCGACGTCATCATGCAGATCTCGGGTTCCTGCATTCCCCCATCCGGGACCGTCGTCATCAACTACCAGATCGACGGACGCCGAGGTCGGGTACGCTACACGGCGGCCTCGCTGGACCGCGAGCCCAACAAGAAGATTGCCTCCTGCGCACACGGAATCCTCAAGAACCTCGAGTTCCCGGTGCTCGACACCGATCTCAGCGGGTCGGGTTCGATCCGGTACTAGATGACACCAACAATGCCTGAAAAAAACCTTCCAGAAACAGCAGTCTCCGATGTGGAACTCCGCGGGGTCACCGTCCGGTTCGGACGGCACACCGCCGTGGACGACCTGTCATTCACCCTGCATCGCGGCGAGTGCACAATACTGCTGGGCCTCAACGGCGCCGGCAAGTCCACGACCATGCGTGTGCTCACGGGTCTTCTGGCTCCGGACGCGGGGACGGTCCGCCTTTTCGGCGCCGATCCGCTGAGCCAGTCGATCGTGGCCCGCCGCAGCTTCGGCTACCTGCCCGAGGAGGGCATTCTCGACGGACAGCTCACGCTCCGCGAGCACCTTGAGCTCGTTGGAGCGCTGCATCGGATGTCGCAGCATGCACGGCGCGAGCGCTCTGCGATGCTGGTTGAACGCCTGTCCCTGTCTGGAGTGCTGGACCGGCCGGTGGGCGGATACTCCCGCGGCTTCCGGCAGCGCGCCTCCCTGGCGGTCGTGCTGCTGCATGACCCGGCCTTCGTGATTCTCGACGAGCCCGTGACCGGACTGGATCCGGAGCAGCAGACGGCGTTCCATGAACTGATCAGGGAAATGGCCCGCGATCGCGTGATGCTGCTGAGCACCCACCTGTTGTCCGAGGCGCGGCAGCTGGCTGACCGCGTGCTGGTGCTGGCTTCGGGCCGCTGCACCTACGACGGGCCGATGGCCGATGACGAACGGCTGCGGACCGCGCTGATCGGGGAGGGAGCCTGATGCGTGAGCTGGCCCATCTACTCCGACGAGAATGGATCAACCAGGCGACGCGTCCGGCGCTGTTCGTCCTGTGCATCGCTTACTGGGTGATCTCCGGGTTCATCGCGTTCAACGTGCTGCTCGACGCGGCCGTGGTGACGCTCATGCCGTATTTCCAGATTGCGCCCGTGCTGTTTCTCCTGTTCACGCTGTCGATCACGACCGGGCAGTTGAATCAGCGCTCCGACTCGATGGACCTGCTTCGCCTGATGCCGGTTTCGCCGGCCTCGGTCGTGACCGCACGGTTCCTGGTCGTGCTGTCGATCCTGCTTGTGGCGCTGCTGGGGGCCTCCCTGGTGCCTGCTGCCGTCTCGTTCGCGGATTGGGGCCGGTTCGACACGGGCCAGCTCCTCTCGGCCAATGCGGGCCTGTTCCTGCTGGGGGGCGCGTTTGCCGCCGTGGGCCTTGCCGTGGGTGCCTACTCGCGTTCCCAGACGGCCGCGTTCCTGGTCTCGTTTGTCGTGGTGTTCCTGTTCTGGATCCCCGACCGATTCCTGCCGCTGGCCCCCGAGGGTCTTCGCGGGGCCCTGTCCCAACTGGCCTTCAACACCCACCTGGCAAACTTTTCCCGCGGCATCCTGTGGCTTCCGGACCTGGCGTACTTCCTGATCTTCGCCTTCGTCGGGATCACCCTGGCGCAAGTTGGCTGGGAGAGCTGGCGCTTCCGTCGTCCCTGGCCCCGGCGCCTCTCGTGGAAGCTGCCCGCCGGCCTGCTCCTGCTGGTGCTGTTCCAGTTGGTCGCGTTGCGCTTTCCCCTGCGGCTGGATCTCACCAGCGAGGGCCTGCACACGCTGGATCCCGAGAGCGTAAAGGTCGTGAAGAGCCTGAAGAAGGATGTCCGGCTCCTGTTCTTCCGCTCGAGGAAGCTGCCGCGTGAGCTCGTCCAGACCGCCATCGACGTGGACGCGTTGCTCCGGGAATACGCAGTGCTTTCGCCCAGGCTGGTGGTGCAGATCCTCGAGCCCGACGCGGACCCGGATGCTGCGGCGCTGTCCCGGTCGTACGGCATCAGCGAGATGGAGATCGGCCGGCGCTCGGCGACGGAGTCGATGGTCAACCGTGTCACCTTCGGCCTCGCGCTTGTCTCCGGCGATACGGTGGAGACGATCTCCGACGTCACCGATCCGCGCACCCTCGAGTACGAGATCACGTTCCGGCTCAAGCGCTTCCTCACCGGCCGCAAGAAGATCGTCTTCACCACCGGGCATGGTGAGTTCCCCGAGAAGGACGGAGACCCGCGAGGCGGTTTCGACCGCCTGTTCGCGGCTGTCACCGAGTTCGAGTTGATCCGGCAGAAGGGGCCCTTGCCCGAGGACGCTGCGGTGCTCGTCGTCGCCGGCCCGATCGTCGCCTTCTCCGACGAGGCATGGGAGCAGGTGGGTGCCTTCGCCAGGCAGGGCAAACCGGTGCTGATCCTGGCTGACGGCATGATGTTCCGCAACAACATGTCCCTCAAGGGGGTGGCCAGGCACTGGGTGCCCAACCCTGCCCTGGCTGACCGGCTGAAGACCTGGGGCATCATCCTCGGCGACGACATGATCCTCTCCTATCAGGCTCCCCAGGTGAGTGTCAGCCAGCACAAGGTGGTCACGTTCCCGCTGATGCCGATGGTCGACGTCTCCCGCAAGTTGTCGATCATGCCCTTCACCCTGTCCTCGGTCCGGCTCGAGAGCCCGCCGCACCTCATCCTCCAGCGGAGGCTGCGCACGGATCCCGGATCCTGGCGGCACACGCGTGCCTACGAGGAGAACCTGGAGTGGCCCAAGACCGACGATCGGGGCCCCTTCGATGTCGGCCTGTTCCTGCGCGGCGCCCCCGGCAAAGACCTGCCGGCCTCGGCCCGCGTCGTGGTGCTTGGCGACTCCGATCTGTTCCGCGACTACAGTTTCCAGACGGTGAACACGCACCTGCTGTTCTTCCGGCAGATCCTGGACTACCTGCTAGATGATCACAGCCTGGCACACCTGCGCCTCAAGGGTCGCGGCGTGGAGCGGCTCAAGCTCGCAGGAAAGCCGTCGCCCGCCCTCGTGATGACGCTGGCCATCGGTGTCCCTGTGCTGCTGCTGCTGGCCTTCGCTGGAATCATCCTCCTGCGTCGACGCAAGAATTAGGAGTAGCTTTTCGGAGCCATTCCTGGGGAGTTCACGATGAAGAAGTCCGATATCAAGACCTGGCTCTTTCCCGCAGTCATGCTCACGGGCGCTGCCATCGGCATTCTGCTGCTGTGGCCCCGGGAAGTGAAGCCGCCCACCATGGAGGAGGCCAAGGTCCGCCCGGTCCCGCCGGTTCCGGGGGCCCCCCTGGAGGAAGTCGACCGGATGGACGTGCGGAACCGGTACGGGGAGTTCTCACTGGAGAAGCGGGCGGATGGATGGATGATGATCCGCCCGTTCCTTGCCAGGGCGAACCAGACCGTGATCAAGAGCCTGTTCGAGCGCCTCGGCAAGGCGGAGTTCGGCATCGTGGTCAGCCGTGACGTGAAGAGCCAGGAGCAGGAGAAGGTCGCCGGCAAGCTGGCCGTCGAGATCCGGCTGCATCGCGGGGCCGAGCCTGTCTGGCACTTCTTCCTGGGCAAGAGCTCGGATTTCACCTTGTTCCGGATGGCTGACTCCAACGACATCTGGCAGATTCGTGGCGCCCTGCGCCAGCAGTTTGTGCGGGATTCGGTCGGCTGGATTGAGCCTGCGCTCATCGTCGAACCGCAGGACGCGCTGCGGAGCGTCCGCTACATGAAGGCGGATCGGAGCCTCTTTGCACATTTTCGCATCGAGAAGCCCGGCGCACCCACCCTCGGAGAAGGGCAGGAGCATATCAGGAGCTGGCATCCGGCCCGGGTGAAGCGTTCCCTGGCCCGTCTGTTCCAGGGGCGGCTGCACCTTGTCGAGGCTGATCCTGCGAAGAACCGCGAGGCTTTCAAGACCGAGGATGGCGGCGTGGAGCTGGAGTTCGCCTCAGGCAGGCAGGTCCGGCTGACGTTCGGCGTCGGCGACGGGAAGGACACGCCCGTGCGGATCGAAGAGAAGGCACCCAAGGGAGAGAAATACCAGGAATACCCCTACATCGCCATCGTCCACTCCCATATGCTCCGGGAGACGCTGCTGAAGCGTACGCTGGATCTGGAGGACCCGGTGATTTTCTCGACGGCGGCCGAGTCCGTCGAGGCGCTGCGCGGGCTGTGTGATAAGTTCTCCTACGAGCTGGAGCGCGATGCACGCAAGGTCATGGTTGTCAAGTCCAGTTCGCAGACGTTCGCCCTGGCCAAGTCCTCCCTGGAGGAGTTCTTCCGGTTCCTGTCCCAGGGGTTGCTTACGGCCGCCACGGTCCTGGAGCCCGGGGAGGTTCCCGCGGAGTTCGCCGTCACGCCAAAGTCCGATCACGTCGAGTTTGATCTCCTCGTGGAAAGAAAGAAATCCACCGTCCGGGTCGCATGGGGTGCCATGACTCCGCTCGACAGTTTCGGCATCCGGTATCACTATGTCACCGTGTCGACGAGGCCCGGACTGGTGTTTCGCGTGATGGAAAAGAATATCCTGCCGATCTGCCGGACCAAGACCACCTGGCAACTGAAGGCTGAAGACCCGGAAAACATACCGGTTCCCGGAGCGCGGAGACGCTAGAGAGGAAACTCATGACTTATTCGAGCGGGCAACTTGAGGCTGCGCGCAGCCGCCTGATCTTTGCATGTGACGTACAGACCCTGGCCGAGGCCGTCGAGGTGGGGGAGATGCTGAAGAACTCGGTCGGGATGTGGAAGATCGGGCTGGAGTTGTTCCTGCGCGAGGGTCGTCCCGTGGTGGAGCGGATGGCGGCTTTCGGGTTGCCGATCTTTCTCGATCTGAAACTGCACGACATTCCGGCCACGGTCAGCCGGGCCATCCTCAACCTCGATCAGTTGCCGATCCGGTTCCTCACCATCCATGCATCCGGCGGCCAGGAGATGCTCCGCGAGGCGGCCGCCGCTGCTGCAAGGCTGTCCAGCCGTCCGACGGTGCTGGGCGTCACCGTGCTCACCTCCCTGGGGGCCGAGGATCTGGCCCGGGATGGCTATTCCGGGACGGTGGGGGAGCTCGTGGTGGCGCGGCTTCGGGCCTGCCTCGACGCAGGGGTCGGCGGGGTGGTCGCCTCGGCCCTCGAGGTCGGCACGCTGGCCGGGCTGGTGCCGGCCGGGTTCTCCCTCGTGATCCCGGGCATCCGGCCCTCCTCCGGCGTGCAGGACCAGAAACGGGTGGCCACCCCCGGCGCCGCGATTGCCGCAGGCGCCACCCACCTCGTGGTCGGCCGTCCGATCCGGGACGCCGCCGATCCGGCCGGGGCTGCGAACGATATCGTCCTCGAGATCGCCCGCGCGGCCTGTGGTGAATCATGACGGCCAAGCCTCGCTCGCCACATACCATGCAGAACAAGCCGCCGGCCGAGGACGTTCATGTGGTCTTCGGGATCCACCCGGTTGAGGAACTGATCGAGACCGGTCGGGTCCAGTCGTTGCTGGTCAGTTCCTCGGCGCCGCCGAAGTTGATCGGTGCGGCCCGGGCCCGCGGGATCCGCGTGGAGAACGTGTTCGCCTCGGAGCTGGACCAGATGACGGCCTTCGGCGTTCACCAGGGCGTCGTGGCCCTGGTCGAAGGCTTCGAGTACGCCGACTTCGATCACCTCCTGACCGAGGCTCTCAACATGGGGCCGGCCCTGCTCGTGTTCCTGGATCGCATCACCGATCCCCACAACCTCGGCGCCATCGCCCGCTCGGCCTACCTGCTCGGCGCACACGGCCTCGTGATTCCGCTTCGTGAGTCAGCGCACCCGACCGCCGGCGCCATGAAGGCCTCGGCCGGGGCGTTGGTCCACCTGCCCGTGGCGCGCGTGCACAACCTCAAGCTGGCGCTCACGGCGTCCCAGGAGGCCGGTCTGCAGGTCATCGGTGCCGCGGGGGAGGCTGAGGAGGATCTGCCGGGATGCGATCTGACCGGTCCCGTCGCGCTGGTCATCGGCTCTGAGCACCAGGGGATCCGCCCGTCCGTCGCCTCCTACTGCGATCGCACGGTCCGCATTCCCATGTGCACGGGCGGCGTGGGCTCCTACAACGCGTCGGTGGCTGCTGCGATCTGCCTCTACGAGGCCTTCCGGCAGAGGACGGCGGACTGACGTCATGATCCCTGCGCTTACGCTGCCCATCACAGAGCCCATCCTGCTGTTCGGCCTGGTGCTCCTGCTGGTGCTGATCGCCCCCCTGATCTCGGGACGCTTCAAACTTCCCTCCATCGTCGGTCTGATCCTGGCCGGCATGATCTTCGGCCCCCATGGCCTGGGCGTGTTCACGCTGGAGGCCGAGATCCGGCTGCTGGGGCAGATCGGCCTCGTATACATCATGTTCCTGGCCGGCGTGGAGATCGATCTCCAGCAGTTCTTCCTCGTCCGCAGGCACAGCCTGACGTTCGGGTGGCTGACGTTCCTGATCCCGCTGCTGGCCGGCGCGCTGCTGGCCCCGCAGGTTCTCGGGATCGGGATCCTGCCTGCGATCCTGCTGGCCTCGATGTTTTCATCGCACACGCTGATCCCGTGGCCCCGGATCAGCGCCCTGGGGCTCACCCGGCAGCGGGCGGTCGTCGCCATCGTGGGCGGGACGATCCTCACCGACACGCTGGCCCTGCTGCTGCTGGTCTTCCTCGTCGGAGCCCACGCCGGAAACCTGACGCCCTGGTTCCTGACGCGGCTGGCGCTCTCGGTGACGGTGTTCCTGGTCGCCCTGTTCGGCCTGCTGCCCATCGTCAACCGATGGTTCTTCCGCCACTTCGCCTCCGACGGCCAGGTGGAGTATCTCTACGTGCTCTGCGTCGTGTTCCTCTCCGCCGCGCTGGCCCACCAGGCCGGCCTCGAGCCCATCCTGGGCGCCTTCTTCTCGGGGCTGATCCTCAACCGCCAGGTCCCGGAGAAGAGCACGCTGATGAACCGGATCCACTTCATCGGTTTTGCCCTGTTCATCCCGTTCTTCCTGCTGTCGGTGGGCATGGTCGTGGACGTGCGGCACTTCTTCACCGGGGTCGAGACCCTGAAGACGACAGCCTTCATGATCGTCGTCGCGCTGGCCTCCAAGTGGTTGGCCGCCCGGCTTGCCGGACGGGTCATCGGCTGGTCCCGCGAGGAGATCCGGGTGGCCTTCGGCCTGTCGGTGAATCAGGCCGCCGCCACGCTGGCCGCCGTGATGGTCGGCGTCAACACGGGCATCTTCGGCCTCGAGATCGTCGCGGGCACCATCGGCATGATCATGGTGACCTGCATCGTCGGGAGCCTGGTCACCGAGCGCGCGGCACGGGCCTTGTCGGCGCAGCACGTGCGACGTAGCCCGGACCGCCCGGGGCAGGGGCGGATCCTGGTCCCGCTGGGCGACCGGGCGGACCAGCTCCTGAATCTGGCCTTGCTGCTGCGTCCTTCCCAGTCGCGGGATCCGCTGTATCTGCTGCACGTCATCGAGGAGGGCCCCGACCTGGAGTCCCGGGTGGGGCGTGGCGAGCGGCTGCTCGAACACTCGGTGCTGCAGGCGACCGCAGCCGACATCCACGCCATGCCGCTGACCCGGGTGACCATGCACGTGGGCTCGGGCATCCTGGGGACCATGCGGGACTACGGAATCGAGACGGTCGTGGCGGGCCTGCCCGTCGACCGCACGCCGATATTGTACACCTGCAGCCCCACCGTGGATTTCCTCGTCCGGAACTCCCGAACCACCCTGCTCTTCGCCCGTGTCCCCGATGGGTTTTCCAAACCCACGCGGATGCACTGGGTGATCCCCTTCACCCTGGAGGACCACCCCGGCTTCGCCACCGGCGTCGAGCAGATGCTGCGCCTGGTGAGGCAGGAGAACATCCCCCTTCGCGTCAGCCTTCCTGCCGGGGATCGCAGCTCCCTGGAGAAGAGACTGGGCGGGATTTCCGTGCAGTTTCAGGCCCCGGACCCAGCCAGGCTCCTTCCTCGGGACCCGGCTGCCGATGAGTGGACGATCTTCTTCATGGTGCGGCCCTCCGGCTTCGGCTGGCGTCCCCAGTTCGAACGGATTCAGAAGGCCGCGGTGTCCGATTTCCAGACTCCGCTGGGGCTCCTGTTCCTGCCCGAGCCCGAGGAGGCCCCTTCGATCCAGCGCAACGGCGTATCCCCGGCCGATTACGGGGGTGTGCCGGTGTCCTTTCAACTCTCCATCACGGATTTCTCCGATGACCAGCTGGATCCGGCCATCGATCACCTGCTCGCCGAAGCCGATCTCGAGGACGAGGACGATCAGGTTGAGGAGATGTTCATGGACTCCTGCCGCACCGCGCCGGTGATCCTGGCGCCCGGGATCGCGTTTTTGCATGCCCACGTCGACTCCCTGGCGGAGAATCACGTGCTGATGGGCCGGCATCCCGTGGGCTTCGACACGTTCCGCACCCTCGATCCCGTGCGCGTGGTCGTGATCCTGCTCGGACAGCAGCACCGCTCGGCCCAGGAGCACCTCACCCTGCTGGCCGTGCTGGCCCGCACCCTCTCACGCAAGGAGATCGCCGCGCGCCTGCTCGGCGACTCCGGCCACCTCCAGCTCGAGGAGGAATTGTCCCAGGTCATGTACGAAGAGCTCTCCAGGCTCGCCCAGCGCAAGGGGTAGCCGACCCTGACCGGTGAAGGGGAAGAGAAGAGGCGGCCCGGGCTGGTCGGACCAGTCGGACCAGTCGGACCAGTCGGACCTGTCGGACCGGTCGGACCGGGCCGCCCGGGAGGAAAAGAAGCAAAGAAGAAGAACCCCGCGCCCGGCGGCGCGTTTCCGCCCGCAGTGGATTGACCCTTGACCTTGGGCCGAATATGCGGAAAATCCATTGTATCTTGCGACTTTTTCCGAGCCTCTCCCAATTCTTCAAGCGCACCCCCATCCGCGTGTGGCTGATCCTCAGTTATTCGGCGTTGTTCATCGGTGTCATGATTCCCCTCGCGATTGGGCTGAACATCCGGCTCCATTCGCTGCTCGAGGAGAACATCGAGGACCAGCTCGAGAACGCGACGGTCAACACCGTGAACATGGTCAGGCTCGCCGCGGAGACGTCCATCAAGCAGCACCTGCGCGCCATCGCGGAGAAGAACGTGGAGATCGTCCGGCTGTTCCATGAGGACGCTTTGAGCGGACGCATCTCGGTCGAGGAGGCCAAGCGTCAGGCGGCCCGGATCCTGCTGAGCCAGAAGATCGGAAAGACCGGCTACATCTATGTGCTCGACTCCACGGGCCAGTTGCAGGTGCACCCCGAGAAGCTCCTGCTGCACAAGGATCTGCGCGACTTCCAGTTCATCCGCGAGCAGATCGTGCAGAAAAACGGCTACATCGAGTACGAGTGGAAGAACCCCCAGGACACCCGTACCCGCCCCAAGGCGCTCTACATGAGCTACTTCGAGCCCTGGGACTGGATCGTCTCCGTGTCGTCCTACCGAGAAGAGTTTTCCACGCTGATCCATGTCGACGAGTTTAGGCAGCAGATCCTGGCAAACCGCTTCGGGAAGAGCGGGTACACTTATGTGATGGACTCGCGGGGAAACCTGATCGTCCACCCGGAGTTGACCGGCAACATCTATGACGCGGTGGATTCGTCGGGACGACGGTTCACTGAGACGATCTGCAGCGAGAAGAACGGAAGAACACGGTATTCCTGGAAGAACCTGGGGGATCTGGAAGAACGGGAGAAAATCGCGATCTTCCGTTACCTGCCAGAGCTCGACTGGATCATCGTGTCCACGGGGTATCTCGAGGAGGTGTACGCGCCGCTGACGACCATGCGCGACGTCCTGTATGTCGCGATGCTCGTGACCCTGATCCTGCTGATGACCATCAGTTTCCTGATCAGCCGCATCATCTCCCGTCCCCTGCAGACCATCATCACTGCCTTCGCCCAGGGCGCCGCCGGACAGTTCAAGACCCGGATCCGGACCCGCGCCACCGGCGAGATCCGACAGATGGCCAATTATTTCAACAAGTTCATGCGTGAACTGGAACAGTACGGCCGTTCCCTGCGCAACGAGATCCGCCAGCGCAAGAACGCCCAGCGGGACTCCGAGAAGAACGAGCGGCGCCTGCGCATGATCCTGTCCTCGGCCAACGAGGGGTTCATGGAGGTGGGCTCGGACCGCCTGATCCTCGACATCAACCCGGAGATGGCGCACATCCTGGGCCGTCCCACAGCGGAGATCCTGGGGCGCAAGATCTTCGAGTTCGTGGATCCGCCCAGCGCCGAGCGCATCCGCGAACACCTCGAGCTGCGCAAGATCGGCCTTCGCAGCTCCTACGAGGCGACCCTGCTTCGCCCCGACGGTTCGCGCGTCATCTGCCTGTTCAACGGAGCGCCGCTTCTGGACGAGAAGGGGCGCAAGATCAGTTCGTTCGCCATGATCACGGACATCACGGTCCGCAAGCTCGACGAGGAGGAGGTCCGGCGCGTCAACGAGGAGCTCGAGCGCCGCGTCGATGAGCGCACCTTTGCCCTGCAGCGCACGCTCCAGATGGTGCAGGAGGCGCAGGAACACCTGGTCCAGTCGGAGAAGATGGCGGCGCTGGGCCAGCTCGTGGCCGGCGTGGCACATGAGATCAACACGCCCGTGGGTGTGGGAGTGACGGCGGCCACCCACCTGCAGGAGAGCACGCTGCAGGTGAAGGCCCTGTTCGACACCGGCACGCTCACGCGCGCCGAGATGGTCAAATACCTCAACCTGGCCGAGGAGGGAAGTTCGATCCTGGTGTCCAACCTCAAGCGGGCTGCGGACCTGATCGGCTCCTTCAAGCAGATCGCCACGGACCGGGCCAGCGGGGACGAGCGTCGTTTCGTGCTGGCCGAGTATGTCCAGGAGCTGCTGCTTTCACTGCGTCCGCATTTAAAACATACCGCCCATAAGGTGGACGTCGAATGTCCGTCGGATCTGGCGATGCAGGGATCTCCAGGCGCATTCTCGCAGATTCTCACCAACCTGGTGATGAACAGCCTCACCCACGGCTTCGAGGGGGTCCCCGCAGGCAGGATCACGATCACCGTCACCCGGCTCGAGGACGCAATTCTCCTGCAATACGGGGACAACGGCGTGGGAATCCCTGCCGAAAACCTGGGCCGGGTCTTCGACCCGTTCTTCACGACCAAGCGGGGGCAAGGAGGGAGTGGACTCGGCCTGCATATTGTATATAATCTGGTAACGCGTACCTTTGGTGGGCGAATTCAGGTTGAGAGCGTTCCGGGCAACGGCGTCCTATTCACATTGACGTTGCCGGCGGGAGATGATCGCGATGACGGATGACCTTCTTCATTTTGCCGATGAGCCTGAAGGCAGACTGCCCCAGGAAGACGGAAGTGGATGGAAAATCCTGATTGCCGACGATGACCGTGAGGTGCATACGGTGACCCGGCTGGTGCTGCGCGATTTCCAGTTCGAAGGCCGCGGTCTTCAGTTCTTCTCGTCGTTCTCGGCGGTGGAGACGCGGGAGATCATGCAGGACAACCCGGACATGGCCATGCTCCTGCTGGACATGGTCATGGAGACAGAGACGTCGGGCATCGACGTGGCCCGCTTCGTCCGCGAGGAGCTCGGAAACCACTTCGTCCGGATCATCCTGCGCACCGGACAGCCCGGTCAGGCTCCCGAGAACCAACTGATCTCCCGTTACGACATCAACGACTACAAGGAAAAAACCGAACTGACGGCCCGCAAACTGTTCACCGTGACCACGGCTTCGATCCGTTCGTTCCGTGATCTCCAGACGGTGGAGCGAGCCCGGCGTGGTCTCGCCCAGATCGTCAAGTCCTCAAGCCGCATCTTCGAGATCCAGAGCTTCCCCGCTTTCGCCCGCGACGTGCTGGTGCAGTTGTCCCAGTTGCTGCAGGTCGTCGGCGATCCCCTCGACACCCCCGGCTCCGGCGTGATTCTCCGGATGGGGCCGACAGGCTGGTCCGTCGCCGCCGGAGTGGGGCGCTATGCGGGGGCCGAGAAGACCGAGGTGGCTCCGAACGAGATCACGGATGCCTGTTCCCGGGCGCTCGCGGAGCGCTCCCTGGTGTTTCTCGACCACCGGTTCGTCGGCTACTTCAAGACCCGCAAGAGCATGGAGATGCTGCTCTATTTCGAGAACGGGAGGCCCTCCACCCGGCTGGAGCAGAACCTGGTCTCGACGTTCGCGACCAACATCACCACGGCGCTGGACAACCTGCACCTCAACCAGGAGATCATCCAGACACAGCGGGAGGTCATCTTCACCCTCGGAGAGGTGCTCGACACGCGCTCGGGGGAGACGGCCCACCACGTCCGGCGCGTCGGCGAGATGGCGGCGTTCCTGGCCCGCCTTCATGGCAGGCCCGAGCACGAGTGCGAACTGATCCGGATGGCCGCCCCCATGCACGACGTGGGCAAGATCGGCATCCCCGACCGGATCCTGCTCAAGCCCGATCCGCTCTCGCCCGAGGAGTTCCTGCGCATCCAGGAGCACACCCTCATCGGCTTCAACATCCTCAAACACAGCGGGCGCGACATCATGCAGTCGGCCGCCATCATCGCGCTGCAGCACCACGAGAAGTGGGACGGCAGCGGCTATCCGAATCACCTGTCCGGCCAGGAGATCCACCTGTTCGCCCGGATCACGGCGATCTCGGACGTGCTCGACGCACTGCTGCATCCCCGGCCTTACAAGCACGCCTGGACGCCGGCCGAAGTGCGCACCTACCTCGAGGAGCAGAGCGGCGTCCAGTTCGATCCCGGTCTGGTCGACCTGCTCCTGGCGCATTTTGATGATTTTCTGGAGATTATCTCGAGCTATCCCCAGCCCGAAGCCTAGAGAGCCGACCAATTTAGCCTTTTTACCTTGAAGCTCACCATGTCCATGTCGTAATCGAAATCGAAATCGAAATCGTTTTCAGGATCGATAATACCGCCAGGAGTGCGTGCGTGCGGTCAGAGCTGTTCAAGATCGATTTCGATTTCGATTTCGATCGGGAAGAAAGACAGACCGGTATCTGATAATTGATCGGCCCCCCAGGCTTCCGGTCAATATTTACAGCATCTGGCTGGTTTCCTGGTAGTACAGGCTCAGGGTCTCGAGCTCGAGCGCCAGGATCGGATTCTTGCGGAGCACGCTGCCACCCGGACCGATCAGTTCTTCGATGACCTCGACGACCAGGCGGGTCTTTTCACGCTCGCGCTCGTGCTTGCGGTCGAAGAGCTCGAGGGCATTGGCGGAGCGGGTCTCACGGGCCGAGAAGAGCTCCATCTGGAGTTCGGAATAGCGCTTCTCCAGTTCGGTGATCTGGAATATCAGTTCAGAGAGGATCTCCTGGACGGAGCCGCAGTCGGAGTAGATGCCCAGCCCGGGAAATGCGGTCACCAGCTCGATCACGCTGCAGTCCACGTGCCGGGCCAGGTACTTTTCAAGCACCTCGCGGTCGAACGAGAGGTCCTGGACGGCCTGACGCAGCTGGCCGGAGCGTGCGCGAAGCTGGAGTTCCTGGGATTGGGACTCCTGGATCATGCCCTGCTCGAGGGCGCCCATCCGCGCGATCTCGTCGGCCATGGCCGCGGCGCTGGCCATCCGCGGGCCAAGCCCCGGAGGGAAACACTGCCAGGTGCGCAGCAGTTGGACCACGTGCATCAGCCGCTCCCACAGCCAGTTCTGCACCATGCAGCGCAGCTCCTCGGTCGAGATTCCGGCGTTGGGATCCACCGCCAGGAACTGCGACGTGGGCATCCGCTTGGCCACGTCGGCAGGGGAACCGAGCCTGCGGTGGGCCAGGAGCGTCTGAACCTCGCGCAGCCGTTTTACCAGCTGGCATCCGTCCGCGATGCGGTCGGGAACGAAGGTCTCCAGGCAGTCCAGGATCACCTGGTCGATCTCGGGTGGAACATCGTTGTGCGGGGCCCGTGACGAGGGTGGGTCGGGGACGCGGTTCTTCTGGGCCAGGACGTATTCGACCAGGGAGGCTGCGACGAACGGGGGATCACCCGTAAGCGCTTCGTAGGCCACCGCGCCGAAGGAATAGATGTCGGTTGCGCAGGCCAGTTTTTCGCCCATGCATTGCTCCAGCGACATGTACTGCGGCGTTCCGAACACCTCACCGGGCAGCGTGATCCGATCGTCCTCGGCTTCGACCATCTTGGCCAGGCCGAAGTCCAGGATCTTGACGAGGTCCCCGTGCTCACCCGGAACGATGACGATGTTGTCAGGCTTGAGGTCGCGGTGCATGATGCCCATGGCGTGGGCCGCCGCGAGGGCGTCGGCGATCTGCACGAAGATCGGCAGGGCCCTCGCCAGCGGCAGCGTGCCGACCTCGTCGTACAACTCCAGGAGATTCTTTCCCTGGATGTATTCCATGATCAGGAACAACCGGCCGTCGTCGAGCTGGCCGGTGTCGAAGATACCTACGACGTTGGGGTGTTGCACCCGCGAGGTCGCCCGGGCCTCCCGCCGGAACCTGGCGCTCATCCGCTGGTCCTTGGCGTGCTGTACCTTGAGCAGCTTGATCGCGACCCGGTTTCCGAGCAGCTCGTGCCTGCCCAGGTAGACTTCTCCCATACCGCCGATCCCCAGCATCTTCTCCACACGGAAGCGGCCTCCGATGAGTTGACCGAGGAGACCGGGCTTCTGCGTGGTGCTCATCGGATGTCCGGGATCAGAAATCCCAGCCGAACTGGATCGAGTAGGTCTGCTGGAGGACGCTCTTGTCCTTGATGGATTGGGTGCGCCCGGAGACGGGCTCGAGGAGCTCGTCCTTGGAGGAGCCCTTGAGCGTGAAGATGCCTTCGAGGGTGATGGCCATTTTGTAGTAGATGAAACGCGCGCCGAAGAAGATGCGATGTCGGCCGATCATGTCCTGATCGTCGAACACGATGTTGTTGTTGCAGTCCTGATCCGTGCAGGAGAGCCCCGGTTCGAAGGGGGTGGTGCCGTCGGGGTTGAGGGAGTCGATGCCCGGTGTGGTGTCGATGACCTTGCTGTCGCTGATGATCATCAGGTAGTTGTACCCGAGGTAGGGTGTGACGTTGATCGTGGAGGCGATGCCGAAGCTCTTGGAGAGGCTCACATCCACGCTGGCGACGGTCAGATCGACCTCGCGCGAACCCATGACCCGGGTGCCGAAGCCGCGCACGGCG
>JAHITJ010000231.1 GCA_018817795.1 Myxococcota bacterium
AAGAACGGATCGAAGATTCGCTTGCAGACGTCCTCTTCCATTCCGCAGCCGTCATCCTGCACCTCGACATGGACATAGGGTCCAGGCGCCAGGCTCTCTCCCATGATATGGCGGCTCAAGTCACCCCTGCTCATATTGGAGGTTCCGGTCCTGATCGTAATGCCCCCCGGTTCGCACCCCAGGGCCTCGGCGGCGTTGGTGACCAGGTTCATCACGACCTGCCTCACCTGTGAGGCATCGCCGGAGATGCAGGGAAGCCCCGGCGTCAACTCCCGGACCAGCCGCACGCGCCTGGACACGGTGACGTCGATGAGCCGGGTCGTATCCTCGACCAGGGCATTCAGGTCCAGGGGATGTTTGGTCAGTTTCCTGCGCCCCGAATAGGCCAGCAGTTGGCGGCACAGATCCGCGGCACGCTCCGCGGCATGGGAGATCTCCGTCACATGGACTTCCAGGTCCGGGGAACCGGTCACGCCGTCCCGCAGGAATTCGGCGTTTCCCATGATCGCCGCCAGGAGGTTGTTGAAGTCGTGGGCGACGCCCCCGGCCAGCACGCCCAGGCTCTCCAGGCGTTGGGCGTCGTGCATCTTCGCCTCGATCTCCTGCCGCTGCCGGAGGGCCTCGATGCGGGTGGTCACATCCGTGATACACGTCTGCACGGCCGGTCGACCGTCGAATTCAATCACCGAGGATCTCAGTTCCACCCAGATCGTCCGGTCTCCTGGATCCAGGAGGCGGAGCTCTGTTCGCACGGTTCCAGGGTCGGTCTCCGGGAGCGCCGAGAAACGGGCCAGGGCCGCCTCCCGATCTTCCGGGTGAAACCTCCCGATCAGATCATCAACCTCCCGGCCCTGCCAGGCGGGTTCGGGCTGTCCCAGCATCCCAAGCAGCGCCGGATTCAACAACATGATGCGGGCCGGTGATCCGGCGCAGACCATGATACCCTGCTGGGAACCCTCGATCAGGGTCTTCCAGCGTTTTTCCGACGCGGCCAGGGCCAGCGCGCTCTTCTTCAGTTCCGTGATGTCCCTGGCCAGGACCAGGAGCTCCTGTTCACCCGTCACGGCGTCATTCACCAGAAGCACGCTGTGATAGACCCAGCGGTCCTCCCCCTTGAGCGTCCGGTAGTGGTATTCTACATTTTTGAGCGGACCATGTTCGATCACCTGCTGGCGCAGGGAACGGGGATGTTCCACGTACTGTATCAACTCCGAAATGTTCCGGCCCAACAACTCCGACGGGTCAGATATCTCGTCTTCCATGTCCAGCAACCGAAGCACCCCCGCGTCGATGAACACGACCGTCCCGTTCATCCGGTACCGGTAGATACCCACATTGGCGAAATCCATCGCCTCTTCGCGGATTCTCGCCAGCTCCTCGTTGGAGATGGGGGAAATCGCGGGCTTCTTGTCGCTGTCGTGCAGCATGGCTCTGTTCCTTTCAGGAGACAAATCGCCTGAATCTTTGCGCCTGCACCCGCTCCGGGTCAGGTCGCGCATTCATCAGTTCCCCGGTGCTTTCCGTAGTCACGGCCGCTTCGGCGACGGCAGCAACCAGTCCCACCCCCGCCTGCGCAAGACAGGCCGCGCCGAACAGCACGGCCTCGGACTGCCCACACCGGAGAAGCGGCCGCTCCAGGGCGCCCGCAATGGCCTCTACCAGGACCTGGCTCCGGGCGCCACCGCCGGCGAGCCGCAGCCGCCCGAACCCGACCTGCCGGCCCAGGGCCTCCACGGCCCGGGCCACCGTGAAGGCGAGTCCCTCGATGACGAGCGCGGCTGTCAGATCCCGATCCTTCAGGAGATCCATCGATCCGCCGGAAAAGGCCGCGGCGAGGTCGTGCTCCGGAGGGAACCGCAGGTCGGCCACAAACGATGGCGCCTCCAGGGGGATCGTCCGCTTCCGTGCAGCCTGTGCCATCTCCCCGGCCGACTCCCATCCCTGCAGCCGGACGATCCGGTCGAGCACCGCACCGAAAGGTCCGAGGAAGTCCTCCACCACCCACTGCCCATGGAGGACATGCGGCAGAACGACGGGCACGGGCTCCCTGAATCCTCCCACCGGCGCCAGCACGGCTGCCGAGGTTCCGAGGCTGATCAGCGCATCCCCGGGCTCCACAATCCCCGCG
>JAHITJ010000232.1 GCA_018817795.1 Myxococcota bacterium
GCATCGGCGTTGGCCGGGTCGTTGAAGATCAGCGCCTCGACGTCCTGGGGCATGTACGCGCCGACGGCCTGCACCGCGCAGGAGAGGGCGGCTCCGGCTGTGGCGTTGTCACCACGGACGATGGCCCGAAAGTCCGATCCGGAAAGCAGGAACGGGTTGGCGCCAAGCCCCTGGCAGGACGCGATGGTGGCGTAGGCCGTCGGGGACACGATGGGCACCAGTGGCACGCCGGCCGACGAGGCGGCGAGCATGTCGTTCTGCAGGTAGGAGATGGTGGATGCCGCCCCGGCGCCGTAGTCGACGATGATGCGACCGCCACTCTGTTGAATCGTGTCCCAGGCGGTCTGGCGTGTGGTGTAGAGCGTGTCCTCGTTGAGGTCCTCGTCCGTGATCAGCAGGATCAGGTGCAATGCGCCGGGCCTGAAGCACCCTTCCCCGATGCGCGAGGAATCCGAGGCGCAGGTGCCGCTGCTCCCGCGCAGCATCCCCTGCACGGTCTGTTCGGAGCCTCCGGTGGTGGCTGCCGCGGGGAGCAGATTCAGGGTGCAGGCGGCGTCATCGCCAGGATCCGTGGGCAGGTTGTTGGCGTCCACGGGCTTCACCATTGTCGTGGCAATGCCGCCGGGCTGGCCGAACATCACGATGCCGCTCTGCACGTCGGGGACGCACTGATCAGCGGACGGATCCTGGCCCGGCGAACAGATGACGTCGGCCAGCATGCCGGTGAGCGCGCCGCGAACACCGGCGATCTCCTCGCCCATGGAGGTGGAGACGTCCATCACGAACATCAGGTCCAGCTGCTGGAACGCGGTGGAGAAGCTCAGCACGTCGCTGGCCGGATCCGGCGCATCCTCGAAGGGCATCAGGAACACGAAGTCGCCTCGGGTACGCGGGCTGTCGGTGTCGTCGAGGGGATCGGTGCCGGCGGCCACCTCGATCATGTCGCTGACGCCGTCGCCGTCGGTGTCGGCGTTTCGGGCGTCGGTCTCATCTCCGTCGCGCACGCCGTTGTGGTTGGCGTCCTCGTCTCCGTCACGCAGGCCGTCGTTGTCGGAGTCGACGTCGACGAAGTCGAAGAAGCCGTCGCCGTCGTTGTCGCAGGGCTGCGCTTCGATGTCTCCCCCGGTGCAACCCTCGATGGCGTCCGGGAGGCCGTCGTCGTCGCTGTCCTCGTCGCGGAAGTTGGGTGTGCCATCCCCGTCGGCGTCGTCAGGGGTCTCCCATCGGTCGCCGATGCCGTCACCATCACTGTCGGGCGACAGGTAGTCGGGAACGCCGTCCCCGTCGGTGTCGCAGGGCAGACCGTCGTCGTCCCAAGAGACACAGCCCCCGATCTCGGTCTCGTCACGCAGATAGTCGTTGTCGTTGTCCGGGTCGATGTAGTCTGGGATGGTGTCGCCGTCGCTGTCCACGACGCCCTCGTCGAGATCGGGGATGCCGTTGTCGTCGCTGTCGGAGTCGAAGAAATCGGGCGTCCCGTCGCCGTCGCTGTCCACCGGCGGCGTGCAGGTGTTGGCGTCCCCGGCCTCGTCGCGGTCGAGGATGCCGTCGGAGTCGCTGTCGAGGTCCTCGTAATCGGGCGTCCCGTCGTGGTCGGTGTCCCGCCCGTCGGCCCTGGCCTCGTCGAAGTCACAGATGAAGTCGGAGTCGACATCCCGGCAGTTGCACCGGTCGAGGTTGTTTATATTGTTCGTGTCATTGTTTACGCTCGTTCCTTCGGGCGTGCAGGAGGCGACCGTCAGCATCAGAGATAGAACCAGCATCGTCAGGTATTTCATGGCGACTGTCCCGAAGGTTCCGTGGATTGGCCGGTTTCGACGACCTCCGGCAACGGAATCCTTCATGTAGAATATGCGATCCGGTCTGAATTGCCAGCGGTGAATTGAATTAAAACCTCATGGACCTGCGGAAATCGCTGAAAATGGAGGGTTGAAAAAACAGTATGACCATTTGGCCGTTTTCCCCTATACTTTTGTGTCTTTGATACCAGACCTTTCCAGGAGCCTCTGCATGTATAAAAAATTCATTTACGTTTCAGCCCTGACCATGTTCCTTTTTGCCGCCTGTGACGACGGTGGGAAAAAGACCGGACCGGACACCATTCCCCCCGGCTTCCCCACCGGTTTCTCGGTGGAGCCCAACGGCGACTCACTGGAACTGACCTGGACCATGCCCGGCGACGCGGATCTCGAGGGCGTGCTGGTGCTGCGCCAGGCCGACCTCGGTCCCGAGGGCGAGCCCGTCACGGGAACCGCCTACGCCGCCGGCGACGTCATCGGCTCGGCTGACGTGCTGCACTCCGGAGCCGCGACCCTGGCCTCCTACATCGACACGCCACCTGCGCCGGGAACCTGGTGCTACCGCGTGTTCGTGTTTGATGGATCCTTCAACTATGCCGGGTCGGCCTCCCGCTGCGTGGACACCTCCGCCGCGGACACGACACCACCGGTATTCGCAGGGCTCATCTCGGCTACCGGCCTGTCGAATACGCAGATCGAACTGTCCTGGGGCGCCGCATCCGACGATGTCACCTCCGCAGAGAACCTGGTCTACGACATCTACCAGGCCGCCTCCGCCGGTGAGATCAACTACGCCAGCCCGACGTACACCTCCAGCGCCGGAGCCAATGGCTTCACCGTGTTCGGCCTGACGCCGGGGGCGACCTACTGGTTCGCCGTGCGGGCCCGCGACGCCGCCGGCAATTCCGACGACAACACCCAGGAGCGCAGCGCCACCACCACGGCCGCCACCGACACCACCGCGCCGGTCTTCGCCGGACTCACCGCCGCCTCCCCCGCGTCCGACACGCAGATCCTGCTGACCTGGGGCGACGCCACCGACGACGAGACGCTCTCCGAGGACATCGTCTATCACGTCTACCGCTCCACGGTCTCGGGCTCCTACAACTTCTCTGCGCCCACGCTGGTCACCTCCCCCGGACAGACCTCGGCGACCATCGGCAGCCTCACGGCGTCCTCGACGCACTACTTCATCGTGCGGGCCAAGGACCTCGCCGGCAACATCGACACCAACACCATCGAGCGCAGCGCCACAACCCTGTCGGGCCCGGACACCACGGCGCCCAACTTCACTGGCGTGATCTCGGCCACCGCCCAGTCCTCCTCGACGATCCTGCTGGCCTGGAACGCGGCCGTCGACAACGTCACTCCCGCCGGGAGCATCGTGTACGACATCTACCACGCGACCAACCCCGGCGCGCAGAACTTCGCCGTGCCCAACTTCTCCACCTCTCCGGGCGCCTCCGGATACACCGTCACCGGCCTCTCCCCCTCGACGACGTACTACTTTGTCGTGCGTGCCCGCGACGGCGCCGGCAACCGTGACGTGAACCTCATCGAGCGCAGCGCCACCACCCCGGTCGCCGACGTGACCCCGCCGTTCATCTCGATAGACAACTTCTCCACCGGCAGCGCGCTGGTCTCGGGCACCACCGGCTTCGTCGCCTCGGTCACCTTCTCCGAGATCGTCTCCGGCATCAACGCCACCAACATCACCATCGATCACGGCGCCACCCTCTCGGGCTTCTCCACCTCCGACAGCATCACCTGGAACTTCACCGCCTCGGGCCTGACCGACGGCACCCGCTACACGGTGTCCTTCGGCGCCGGCATCCGCGACGGCAGCAGCAACGCCCTGGCGCCGACCTCCCGCGAGATCTACGTCGCCGCGGACGTGCTGTACGTGCGCCCCGGCGGCTCCGGCGTACAGGACGGCTCCTCCCCCGCCAACGCGCTGCCGCTGGTGTCCCAGGCCCTCTCCATCGCGGCCGCGGGCACCGACATCTACGTGCAGGGCGGCACCTATTCCGACTCGATCACGGTCAAGGAGGGCGTCAACATCTACGGCGGCTACGATCCGTCGTTCACCGTGCGCGACACCGTCAACAACCAGAGCCTGCTGACCCAGTCCGCCTTCGACGCCACCGTGACGGCCACGGGCACCGGCATCACCCGCAACACGGTGATCGACGGCATGGCCTTCACCAACAACTTCGGCAACGAACGAACCGTGCTGCGCATCTCCGCGGGTGCTGGCCTGACCGTGCGCAACTCGCGTCTGTACCTGGGCAACGCCGGCTGCTACAACCAGTATGTCATCCTGGCCAACTCCGGCACCGGCAACAAGTTGACACTGGAGAACTCCACCGTCGACGCCGGCGGCATGGCCGCCAACTATTACTGCACCCGCTACGTGTACGGCATCAACTTCTCCAGCACCGACGGCCAACTGCGCCTCGACGGCAACACCATCCACACCGGCGCCTGCCTGGAGAGTTCGAGCGGATCCACCTACGCCTTCTACGGGATGGTCGCCAACGGTCACACCGTCGAGATCGTCAACAACGTCATCGACGCCAACGGCACGGGGACCCCCACCTCGCGGTACACCTACGGCATCAACCACACCACCAACGCCGCCTACCGCAAGCTCGTGATCGCCAACAACACCATCTCCGGCGGCACGGGGTACAACCGCTACGGCATTTACCTCTCCGGTTCGATCGACGCGCAGCACGACGTGCGCATCGGCAACAATGTACTGTTCACCAGCGCGTCGGGCTCGTACGCCTACGCAATCTACCGCTCCAGCACCACGGGCAAGCTCGCCCGGGTCGAGAACAACATGTTCACCGGCATCGGCTTCCACCTGGTTGCCGGCACGTACTACTCCACGCTGTCCTCGATGGAGACCTACCTGACCGGCGTCGGCACCGTCGCGAGCTTCAACAAGGAGGTCGCCGCCATCGCCGACCTCTACTTGGCCAACTACGCCGGCCGGGACTGGCAGCCCACCGCATCGTCGCCGCTGTCGCTTACCCAGGGCGGCCGCGACACCTCGGGCATCGACTGGGGCTCCGTCGTCGAGGACCGCCTGGGCACCCCCCGCACGGTGCTGTACTCCATCGGCGCCTACGAGATGAACTGACGAACCATCGGAAAGAAGCAACCAACCGCGAAATCGGCCAAGTTGAAGGTGAAGAAATGACCCGAAAGAACAAGCACGGATTGAGCCACACTGACCTGACCAACGCCCTGCCGGACTCCTGGCTGCCCTTCTCCAGCACGGCCAAACTGCCGCCGATGACAGGCGTGGTCTGTCAGGACCGGGCCATGCGCGCGGTGGACGCCGCTTTGTCGATCCGCACGCGGGGCTTCAACCTGTATGCAGCGGGCGAGGCAGGCTCGGGCAAGACCTCGACCCTGGTGCCGCTGCTGGAGGCGCGCGCCGCAGTTTTGCCGATCCCGGACGATCTCTGCTACGTCTACGACTTCCGCACGCCGGACCGTCCGCGGCCGATCCGCCTGCCCACGGGCCGGGGACGCCTGCTGGCCCGGGAGATGGAGCGCGTGACCCTGGAGCTGGAGCGCATGATCCCGCGGATCCTCTCCGAGGGCACCTTCGGACACATCCGCGCATGGATCCAGGCCGAGACCCGGCGGCGCGTCGAGGAACTGACCCGGCGCGCCGAGCAGCACGCCCGCCGGCTGGGGCTGGAGCTCGACGGGCGCGACGGAGACATGCGGGTGGTGCCGCTGTACCACGGCAAGCCCATTGACGAGGAGGCCATGTTCTCCCTGCCGGCCCGCGTGCGTCGACAACTGGAGAAGAAGATCCTCGCCTTCCATGCCCACGCGGAGTCCCTGTCCTACAACCGCCGGCTCCTGGAGCGCGAGCACGACCAGCGTCTGCTGGAGGCCGAGATACGGGCCATCACGCCCCTGGTTGAGGATCTCATCGGCGAGCTGGCGGGGCGCTTCTGCGAGACGAGCCCAGCCGTGGGCGACTACCTCGACCAGGTCCGCGAGCACACGCTGGAGAACCACCGCCACTTCCTGCCCCGCGAGGATCGCTCCGCCGAGGACGAAGGTGAGACCGAGCTCCCGTCGGGCGCCCCCGATCCGAGGGTGGTCTACGTCGTCAACGTCGCGGTGGATCGCAGCGGGCAGGACGGCGCCCCGATGGTGGTCGAGCTTCTGCCCACGGCGTCCAACCTCTGCGGCTATCTGGAGTACCGCGAGACGCCCGAAGCCATGGTGACCGACCATTCCATGATCCGTGCCGGCGCGCTGCATCGGGCCAACGGCGGCTTCCTGGTGATCCAGGCCTCGGATCTCTTCGCCCAGGAAGGCGCGTGGGAGAGCATCAAGCGCGCCCTTCGGCACAAGGAGATCCGCGTCCAGGAGAGCTCCGTCGGCGGCGACCTCCGCCAGCGGCGGGCCGGGGCCCTCAAGCCCGGCGCGGTGCCCCTCGACGTCAAGGTGATCCTTATCGGAAGCCATGACCTGTACTACACCCTGCGGCAGGAGGACGAGGACTTCCGGCGGCTGTTCAAGATCCTGGCCGACTTCGAGCCCTCGATGCCGCGCACCCGCGAGAACGTGCTCGCCCTGTCCCGGTTCGCGGGCCAGGTCTGCCGGGAGGAGGGCTTCCTGCCGATCCACCGCGGCGGCATGCGGCGGCTCGTGGAGTACGCCTGCCGCCAGGCCGGGCACAAGGAGCGGATGACCACCCGCCGCGCGGACCTGCTCGACGTCCTGGCCGAGGCCGACGTGATCTCCCGCGGGGCCACCGCTGACGCGATCCGTGCCCAGGACATCGACATGGCCATCCGGGAAGCCGCCCTGCGCCAGGACTCCCTGCCTTCGTCCCTGGCCCGGGACATCTCCGAGGGCACGGTCCTGATCCGCACAGACGGCCTGGCCGTCGGCCAGATCAACGGCATCGCCCTGTACGACCTGGCCGGCTCCTCCTTCGGCGTGCCCGTGCGCATCACCGCCCGGACCTACGCCGGCCGGCGCGGGGTGGTCAACATCGACCGCGAGGTGCACCTCTCGGGATCAATCCACGACAAGGGCTCGCTGATCCTGATCGGCTACCTCGGCGGCTGCCACGCCGAACGGCAGGTCCTCGGCCTCTCGGCGTCGATCACCTTCGAGCAGTCCTACGACGAGATCGACGGGGACTCGGCCTCCGGCGCCGAGCTCTACGCCCTGCTGTCGAGCCTGTCGGGCATGCCCATCAAGCAGTCCATCGCGGTCACGGGCTCGGTCAACCAGCTCGGGGAGATCCAGCCCATCGGCGGCGTCAACGAGAAGATCGAGGGCGTGTTCCGCATCTTCCGGGAGCGGGGCCTGACCGGCGAGGAGGGGGTGATGATCCCCATGGCCAACGTCCAGAACCTGATGCTCGACCGCGAGGTCATCGAGGCCGTGAAACAGGGTCTGTTCCACGTCCACGCTGTCTCCCATGTGGACGAGGGCATCGAGGTGCTCACCGGCGTCCCCGCCGGCAAGCAGCGCAAAGACGGTTCATGGACGCCCGGGAGCGTCAATGAGGCCGTTGCTCGTCGCCTCTCCCATCTGGCCGGCGTCACCAAGCGCGCCTTCCAGGTCGCCCTGGACAAGGCCCTGTAGAAGAAGAAGAAGAAGAGATGAGGCGGCCAAGCAGTCGGACTTGTCGGACTTGTCGGACTTGTCGGACCGGGCCGCCTGGAGAAGAGGAAGAATTCCACGCCCGGGGCTTTTCGTTCCAGCATCTTGCTGACGCTAGACGGGTAGCTCTGCTACCCGGGGAACCAAGAGGAAAGACCCCTTTTCAACCGAAGAGGAAAGACCCGCGACCGGGCCTTCAGCCGGGAGGGTTCGCCAGCCGCGCGAGGGCGCGGTCGTGCACGCCACGAAGGAAGGCGACCGCGACGACAGCGCCGATCAGGCACAGGAACATGTCCCACTGGGCGTCCCAGATGTCCCCCTGGGATCCCAGGAAGGCGTCGGCCGAGGCGCCCTGGCTCGCGGCGGTCCACCACTCGATGAATTCATAGAACGCGCTGATGGCCAGGCACACGGCGACGACCAGGAAGTTCAGCCACTTCCCCGGGCGCAGCGGCGAGGTGCGCAGCAGCAGCTCGCGGGCCAGCAGCGCCGGAATGAAACCCTGGGCGAAGTGGCCGATGCGGTCGTAGTGGTTGCGGGAGAAGCCGAACCAGTCCTGCATCCAGAAGCCCAGCGGCACCTCGGCGTAGGTGTAGATGCCCCCCACGGCCAGGATGCAGAAGTGCACGATGAGCAGGGCGTACAGCATGGGGGTCAGAGGAAAGCGCGCATACGTCAAGAACAGCACCGGGAAGCCCAGCAGGATCGGGAACACCTCGAGGACCCAGGTGAAGCGGTCACGGGCCAGCGCGAGGGAGGCGCCCAGGATGAGCAGCGTGACGAGACTGAAAACGATGGGATAGCGTTGTGTATGGCTCATGAAATCACGCCCACCGGCTTAGCACGGAAGACGCCTGAAAACAATGGCTACCGGCGGACAGGCTTTTCTGGGTTGATTTTTGAAACATGGGTGCTATGTTGACAGCAACCCCGTGTCCGGCGAACCAACGGTCCGTCTGCGGGAGCCTGAATAGACTATCAAGGAGGTCTGAAATGAAACGGTACTTATTTTTGCTGATTGCTTCACTCGTATTCACCCTGAGCGCCTGCGACGACGGCGGCTCCAAGAACAACAACAACGTCAACAACACCAACAACGCCACCTGCGGTGACGGCGTGATCAACACGGGCGAGACCTGTGACGGCACGGCGTTGGGCGGCAACGACTGCACCACCATCGCCGGCGACTTCACCGGTGGCACGCTGGCCTGCGCCGACGACTGCACCTACGACACGACCCTGTGCGAGACCGCCAGCCTCTGCGGCAACGGCGTCATCGACGCCAGTGAGACCTGCGACGGCACCGAGCTCGGCGCCAACGACTGCACCACCATCGCCGGCGACTTCACCGGCGGCACGCTGGCCTGCGCCGACGACTGCACCTACGACACGGCCCTGTGCGAGACCGCCAGCCTCTGCGGCAACGGCGTTCTCGACGCCAATGAGACCTGCGACGGCACCAACCTCGGCAA
>JAHITJ010000233.1 GCA_018817795.1 Myxococcota bacterium
CGGGCAGGGCGGTGGCGGCGTCGAGGACCGGGGAGCCGGCCGCCGGCGTGAAGTCCAGGAGGTCCGGGGCTTCATAGACGACGGAGAGGTCCCCGTCGCCCACGACGAGGTTGGTCGTCTCGGTCACGCCGCTGCCGGCGGTGATGCGGTTGGCCACGAGGTTGTTGGCGATCAGACAGTTGCGGCTGACGCTGCCGTCCTTGTGGTCGTCGATCATGATCCACGGGGTGAGCTCGGAGGCGGGATCCCGGTTGACCACGGTGTTGTGGATGACCGTCACGCCGTCGCCGCCGAGGAAGGTGATGCCGTGCCAGTGGTCCACGATGACGAGGTTGTTGGCGACATACCAGTCCTGGTAGAAGCCGTCGAAGCAGCCGATGCCCTGCAGGGCGCCGCGGAAGGGCTGATCGGGGTCGGTGTAGTTGAGGATGGTGTTGCCCTCGAGGACCACGCGGCGCGGGGCGTGGCCGTCGATGCTCCACGACTGGAAGCCGTCGTCGTGGTTCTCGTTGACGTCGTAGCAGTTCTTCACGGTGTTGCCGCGGAACACGAGGTCGTCGCCGAGCCCGCGCAGGCCGTCGCCGGCGAAGTTCTCCACGGTGTTGCCGATGATGTCGGTGAAGTCGCCCGACACGGAGATGCCGAAGTTGACGTTGCGGAACAGGTTGTCCTCGAGCAGCAGGTGATCGCCGGTGAGCGAGGCGCCGTTGCACGGGCGCTGGTTCCAGTCCTCGAGGGTCCACGCGGAGGCGTCGGCGGTGGTCTCGAAGCGGCAGCCGCGCACGATGACGAAGGATGCGGGGCCGGTCCAGTTGTGGTTCTCGATCTCGAGCAGGTCGCCCTGGGTCGGTACTTCGGTGGCGTCCTGGGTCACGTGGAGGTCCTCGACGATCCAGTGGGAGGCCGAGACGATGGACAGCCGCTCCAGCGTGGCGACCTCGCCGTCCATGGCGCGGATGGCGATGAAGTCCTCGTTGTGGGCGCGCCGGATGTCGATGGCGCCGTGGTTGCCGGCGCGAAGCACGAGGGTGTCGCCGGGGCCCACGGGGCCGTCGGGGTTGCGCGGGATCATTCCCTGGGCCTCGTCCCAGGGATAGGAGTCGTATTCCTGGGTCGATACGTAGGTGTCGAGGACGAACTGCAGGTGCTGCCAGGGGGCGGTCAGGCTGCCGTCGTTGGCGTCGTCGCCGTTTTCGGGGTCGACGTAGAAGGAGTCACCGTCGGGGAAAACAGCGGTCTCGAGTCCGGAGGCGCGCTCGACCGGGCTCCACGTCGGCCGTGATTTGGCGCCGTCGTCGGAGCAGGAGATCAGGAAAAGCGCAAGGAGAATCGGAAAAAACAGAAGTGTTTTCATGGACCCAGCATAGCGCAGGTTCCGTGTGGCGGGCAAGCCGCGAAATATCGGAGACCAGTGCGATCACAAGAAGTCAGAGCTGGCATCGGCTTTCGCCCGATGATTCGAATGGCTCGATTTCGGTTTCGATTTCGTTGCTGGAAGTGTTGCAATCCAGATTTCAGGCAAATGAAAATCATTTAAAAGATGGATGGGGGCTCAGTATTGAGGTCGAAATCGAAATCGAAATCGAAATCGAAATCGAAATCGAAATCGGGATCGGGATCGGGATCATGACGCCTTGGTGGTTCAATTCCGGAGAGAAATGATCCTGCGATGGACCTGTATCGGAAGCACGGTTGGAGGTTCAGGGTTCATTGTACGATTGCTTTTTACTGGAGGCAGGATACAGTGAGGCGAGTTGCCGACGGAGGTTCTTCATGCGCTTTTCCCACGCCTTCAGAGTCCTGTTCACGCTCTCCGCGTTTTTTTTCCTGGTGCTGTCGTCCTGTGATGACACTGCCGGCACCCAACAGCCCACCAACGCCGGAAACGTCAACAACGTCAACAACGTGAACAACGTGAACAACGTCAACAACGTCAACAACCAGCAGCTGGTGGCGGCGATCCTCACCCCCGCGGCAGCTGCCGAGGTGCAGGAAGGCCGCGCGTTGTCCCTGACGTCGGCGATCTCCGGCGGACAGGCACCCTACACGGTCAGTTGGGACGTCGACGGGATCGAACTGAGCACGCTGGAGCAGCCCGGCGACACCATCATCCCCGAGTATGGCGACCGCACGCTCACGCTGACCGTGACCGATGCCTCGGGGGACATGGCCACCGACGCGGTCCCGCTGCACGTTCTGGACCTCAACGAGGGCCTGCGCCCGTACTTCGGCAATCTCCACAGCCACAGCGGGCTCTCCGACGGCGAAGGCACGCCTGAAGAGGTGCTGACCTGGGCCCGCGACGTCGTGGGCGTCGACTTCTATGGCATGACCGATCACGCCGAGCAGCTCAGCGACTCCGAGTGGGCGCTGGTGCGCACGGTGACCGACGCGTTTTCGCAGCCGGGGGTGTTCGTGGCGCTGCGCGGCTTCGAGTGGAGTCACCCCTGGAACGGTCACATGTGCATATACACGACCGAAGACTACACGTCGGCCATCTCGGACATCTGGATCAGTTTCATCTACGATTGGCTCGTCGAGAACAACGCCCTGGCCCAGTTCAACCACCCCGGTCGCGAGAACGGCGTGTTCGACGACCTTGATTTCGAACCCGACGTCGCGTCGAACATGTTCGCCATCGAGACCGGCAACAAGGGCAACGGCAACGCTGACGGCGAGTTTTTACCCTACTACATCCAGGCGCTGGACAACGGCTGGCACCTGGCGCCCACGAGCAATCAGGACAACCACAGCCTGTCGATGAACACCCACCGCAGCGTCTTCTGGGCGACGGAACTGACCCGTGAGA
>JAHITJ010000002.1 GCA_018817795.1 Myxococcota bacterium
CGATGCCCCCGTCGCGAACAGATGCCCGGTGGCGACCACAGGCACTGCACGCGGACGCACGCCCGGGGTTGACCCTGTGGTGCCGCCAGGAGTTTCCGTGCAGGCAAGAGCCAGAGCCCGCTCCACCGCCTCGGCATAGTGCTGCCGGATGCCCGCGACCAGCTTGCGGTCCTTGTCGTCGACCTCCTCGGACGCCTCCACCCTCCGCACGTCACGATCCCGCAAAAACGGCACGGCGCAGACGATCAGTTCCACGTCCCCGTTTTCGTCACGCAGGCAAAGGATCTCGTCGGCCGGATTGGCGGCAGCGGCCCCCACGACGTGCACCGACATCGCGCGCAGCAGCTCGCGGGGCGCTTCAAGGAACGAGGGGGAGTCATGGTTGCCCCCCACGACCACGACGTGCCTGCAGCCGCAACCGGCCACCCCTGTCAGAAAATTGTAGTAGAGTTTCTGGGCCTGGGGTCCTGGGGAGATGGTGTCGAACACATCCCCGCAGATCAGCAGCGCGCCGACACCGCGCAGGCGAACCTGCCCGAGAAGCCAGCCCAGGAAGGCCTCGAACTCCTCGTGACGCCGGGCGTTGTGCAGCGTTTGCCCGAGGTGCCAGTCCGAGGTATGGAGAATGATCATCGCGGTGGAGGCGCCGGGAGTCGAACCCGGGTCCGGAAGTCGTCCACGAAGGTATCTACGTCGTATTCGGTGATTTAAATCTCGCATGCCCGGACGCCCACCGACAGGCTTCCGTTCACACCAGCCGAAAAGTTCTCACCCGACCGCATTCGACATTGGCCAGGCCAGCGGACATTTGCAACACCCCATTCATGCGCCATCCGCAGAGCTCATGGTGGAATGCTCACTACTTACGCAGCGAGGGCGAAGTTATCGTTCGCAGTTCTAGTTTTCCGCCTGTTTAACGAGGGCCGTGCGGAGACCTCGGACGCAACCTGCGCTTCACATACCCCCGTCGAGACCGAATCGCCCCCGGAAGTGTACGCAACATAGTGCCGATCAACCTTTCGGTCAACCCATGAACATTGCCTTTTTTTCATTCGTCGGAGCGAGAGGATTTGAACCTCCGACCCCTTGACCCCCAGTCAAGTGCGCTAACCAGGCTGCGCCACGCTCCGGCCCTGTCCGAGGAGAACCTCTCAAGGGCTCTGCAGGTTTTCATCGAGGAGAGCAATCAACTCCCTCGTCCTGCGCCCCGCCTCCTCGGTCGCCTGCTCCGAGTCGGAGCGGGGGCGGCCGGTGGGCTGCGGGACATTCGAAAAATCACAACCCTGAAGGCGCCTTCGGGCACCCCACAGGGTGAAGCCTTCATCCCGCAGCAGTCGCTTCAGGAAAAAGGCCATCCGCACGACCGGGGCGTCGAAGTCGCCGTCAGCCGCCGGGGAAAAACCGCAATCACCAAATTCAAGGGACCAGAACTCAAGCACCTCGGGAAGAACATCCAGTTCCCGTAGCAGTTGGCTGCGGGTCATTCGAGGTTGTTCATCAAACAAGGATGAACTCCGGTCCACCGATAAACTACTTGCTGTTCAGCGCGCCCTTGAGGAGCTGGCTGGAACGGAAGGTCAGCGCCCGACGGGCGGCGATGGTGATGTTCTCACCCGTCTTCGGGTTGCGACCCGGGCGGGCTTTCTTTTCCTGGATGACGAAATTGCCGAAGCCGCTGATCTTGATGTCTTCGCCCTTTTTCACGGACTCGACCATCGCGTCGAACATCAGGTCAACCAGTTCGCCAACGCGTTTTTTATTCAGAGAAGCCTCTTTTTTCGCCTCGCCGCTGTTGAGTTTGCCGACGATAAAATCAACGATATCAGTCTTGGTCATCTAATACCTCCAGTCGTGAGCGGGTTTGTAAACTAAACTGAATCCGGTTGTCAACCATAAACGGCTCTAGTGAACCATTTTCACGATGTGCTCGAACACCTTCGGCGCGGAAATGGCCAGACCGGACAGCATCTTGCGATCCAGACGGATGTTCTTTTCCTTCAGGCCGTGCATCAGACGGCTGTAGGAGATCGCATGGGTGCGGGCAGCCGCGTTGATGCGGGTGATCCACAGGCGACGCATGTCGCGCTTGCGCTGTTTGCGTCCCACGAAGGCGGCAGCCCACGCGCGACGAACCTGAATGACAGCCGTACGCCACAGTTTGCCACGACCGAGGAAATAACCACGGGCGGCTTTCAGAATCCTGTGATGTCGGCGATGGGTGATTGTACCACCTTTGGATCTAGGCATGACTCAACCTCTTTTCCACTTTCTAAAGACCGGGCATCATCCGCTTGAGGTGACGCCGGTTTGAACTGTGAGCGATGGTACCCTGGCGCAGGTGCCGCTTCATCTTGGTGGTCTTCTTGGTCAGGATGTGGCTCTTGAACGCATGATTGTGCTTGATCTTACCCGTCGCCGTCACACGGAAACGCTTCTTTGCGCCACTGTTCGTCTTCGCTTTGGGCATGATGGACTCCTTCCAGCTTTTCCTTGTGGACTGCTAGGCCTTGGGGGCCGGTTTACCGGGTTCACCGAATCCGGCGAACAGTTCGGCGGCAGACAGGGTGGAGCGTCGACTCATCTTCGCCTTGCGAGCTCTGTTCTGGTTTCTATCTCTGTTGAATCTCTTGGTCCACGTTTGTTTCGTCAAAGACGACATGGGTCACCTCCATGGGGTTGCGGGTTTAGTAAAAAGGGAAAGCGTTGTCAAGCATTTCAGTGGCACCCCATTCACTTTTTCGCAGGGACCACCGAATGGGACCTTTTTGCCGCAATATGGTCTCAAAAGCAAGTGATGTATTTGAATTTATTAGATATTTCTCTTTCGTTTTTGCAATATTTTGCCCAAAATCAGGTGATCCGACCCCCTTTGGTCGCGAGATCCCGGCACTTTATTTTTTCCGACATGAGATCGGATCCTGGAATGATCCCTTCTTGTGTGGGTCCGCATATCAATAGTGGAGTCGGTTTTTCGGCGGGCAGGCGTTCCGGCACTGTCGCTTTTTCTGCTTTTTCTCTTGACAACTTCCTGAATTTTCCATAAATAGTGGCCCGATGTCGCGACGCGGTCGTGGCGGAATTGGTAGACGCGCTAGATTCAGGTTCTAGTGGATGTATTTCTGTGAGAGTTCGAGTCTCTCCGACCGCACCAAACATACAATAAATGTCGTTTCAATCGGACACGTGTTGTGCCAAGGTGATTTCGGCATGAAGCACAGGATTTCTCCGTCCGTCCCGTCACCGAAGCTGGCAGTGAACCCTGCCGCGCTCGCGCTGGCCGCCTTCCTGGCGGGCCTGTGCACGATGATGCTGGCGGTCTACGCCCGCATGTTCCTGGCCCGCCTGCTCTATCCACTGGATCTGGAATGGATGGAGGGTGGCGTGCTCGTGCACGTGCAGCGTCTGGTGGAGGCCAGGCCGCTGTACACCGCCCCCTCGGTCGACTTCATCCCGTTCGCCTACACACCTTTTTATTACGCCACCGTAGCCTTGCCGGCCAAGTTCCTGGGCGTTTCCTTCTTTCTTGCCCGGCTGATCTCGCTGCTGGCGCTGGCCTCGATCCCGGTGGCCTATTTCCGGGTGCTCCGGCCCATGGAATCCGTTCCAGGCAGGCGTGTCCCCTGGTTTGCCCTGCTGGCCGCGCTCCTCGGTCTTTCCTTGCTGCTGCTGGAGTACTTCACCACGGGTGCGTGGCTGGACCTGGCCCGGGCCGACACGCTCTTTCTGGCGTTGACGCTCTGGGGCGGCGTGGTTCTGGTGGGCGCCGATCGCCGATCGCACGGCACCCGTCCCATGATCATCGCCGGGGTTCTGTTCTCGCTGGCCTTCTGGACCAAGCAGACCGCCCTGCTCTTCATCCTGGCTGCCGGGGCATGGCAGCTGGTGCGCGACTGGCGTCGCTGTGCGATCCTGGTGATCACCGTCGCCCTGCTGTGCGGCGGCGGCATGCTGTTGCTGCAGTGGCACAGCGACGGCTGGGCCTGGTTCTACCTGCGCAGGATCCACCAACTTCACACCTTCGACGCCTCCCGCGCCTGGATCAAAACCCCTATGGAACTGGCCTCACGGCTGTGGCCGCTGGGCATCGCCGGACTCCTGGGGATCTCCTGGTTCGCGGTATCTCGAAAGAGGCCGGCGGCGGGGGTCCTCTTCTGGTGGTTGTTTGCGATCTGTGGCGTCGTCACGGCAGCCGTCGGCAGCGGCACCCAGTGGGCGCACATCAATGCGCTGCTCCCCGCTGCGGTGTTCCTGCCGCCCGCGGTCGCCGCCTCGTGGATCGGCTGGGCATCGTACGTTCGGACAACTCCGGACGGTGCCCTCCACCCCCGTGTCGCAGCAGCGACCGACACGCTCCGTCGGCTTCACATGGCATGGATGCTCGCCGGCTTCGCGATCCTGCTGTTCCACCTGCACACACGACACCCCGGATCCGACGAGTTCAGACGGGCCACTCCCAC
>JAHITJ010000234.1 GCA_018817795.1 Myxococcota bacterium
CGCTGATGTTGCCGTCGTCGCAGACTTCGGTGCCGCGACGGTGGCCGTCGCCGCAGGTCGTGGTGCAGGTGGTCGGGTCGGTGCCCACGCAGGTCCAGCCCTCCTCGGTGCTCATGCAGTTGGCCGCGCAGCCATCATTGGCCAGGATGTTGCCGTCGTCGCAGACTTCGGTGCCACGACGGTGGCCGTCGCCACAGGTCGTGGTGCAGGTGGTCGGGTCGGTGCCCACGCAGGTCCAGCCGAGCTCGATGCTCATGCAGTTGGTCGCGCAGCCGTCACCGGCCATGATGTTGCCGTCATCACACACTTCAGCACCACGACGATGGCCGTCGCCGCAGGTCGTGTAACAGACCGAGGGCTGATTGTTGCAGGTCCAGCCAATCTCGGTCAGACATGTGGTGGAGCAGCCGTCGTTGGAGTTGGAGTTGCCGTCATCACAGGTCTCAGGACCGACGATCCGGCTGTCGCCGCACACCGCCAAGCAAAGGGTGGGCTCGCCGCCGTTGCAGGACCATCCGATCTCGTTGGCGCAGATGTTGGAGCAGCCGTCACCGCTGGTGGTGTTGCCGTCGTCGCAGGTCTCGCCGCCACGAATCAGGCTGTCGCCACAGATCGTGTTGCATGTCGAAGGCGCTCCCGTGCTGCAGTTCCAGCCGGGTTCGACCGTGCAGGTGGCGGAGCAGCCGTCATTGGGATTGGTGTTGCCATCGTCGCAGCGGCCGGCGGTGGCCTCGATGCCCACGCGGTTGCCGTCGCCGCAGATCGGCAGGCAGACCGTGGGATCGGTGCCGGTGCAGTTCCAGCCGGTCTCCCGGGTGCAGTTGAAGGCGCAGCCGTCACCGCTGGTGGTGTTGCCGTCATCGCAAAGCTCGGTGCCGCGAAGGTGACCGTCTCCGCACGGGGTCGTACAAGTTGAGGGCGAACCGATGCAGGTCCAGTACTGTTCGCGCTGGCAGGTGTTGGAGCAGCCGTCAAGATTGGCCAGGTTCCCGTCGTCGCACTGCTCGGACCCCAGGATGACACCGTCGCCGCAGGACGCCGTGCATTCTGAAGGTGTACCGGTGCAGCTCCAGCCGGGCTCGATCTGGCAGGTGGACGAGCAACCGTCACCACCCAGGGCATTGCTGTTGTCGCACTGCTCCGTGCCCACGATGCGACCGTCGCCGCAGATGGCATAGCAGTAGGAGGGGGAGCCGGTGCAGCTCCAGCCCTGCTCAATCGCGCAGGTGGCAGAACAGCCGTCGTTGGGGGCCAGGTTGCCGTCGTCGCAGCGGGTCGTCTGGGTCTCGGCGCCCACGCGCAGGCCGTCGCCGCACAACGGTGTACAGGTCGACGGAGCCCCAGTGCAGGTCCAGCCGGTCTCACGCTGGCAGGAGGAGTTGCAGCCATCATTGGCAGAAGTGTTGCTGTCATCGCAGGTCTCGGACCCGCGGATCAGGCCATCGCCGCAGATCGGCAGGCAGGTCGAGGGGGTGCCGGTGCAGTTCCAGCCCTGTTCGGTGCGGCAGGTGGAGGAGCAACCGTCGCTGCCGGTCGCGTTGCCGTCGTCGCAGGTCTCCGCGCCGAGGATGTTGCTGTCGCCGCAGATCGGCGTGCACACCGAGGGGGTGCCCACGCAGCTCCAGCCCGCTTCGACATAGCAGGTGGCGTTGCAGCCGTCGCCGGCGTCGGTGTCACCGTCGTCGCAGCCCGTGGCGGTGGCTTCGGCGCCAAAGCGCAGGGAGTCACCGCAGATGGGTGTGCAGTTGGAGGGCTCCCCGGTGCAGGTCCAGCCCAGCTCGATCTGGCAGGTGGCCGAACAGCCGTCGCCGCTGTTGGGGATGAAGTCGGTCTCGTTGTCGCACTCTTCAGAGCCGCGGATCAGGCCGTCGCCGCAGCCTTCCGTGCAGACCGAGGGCTGCCCCTGGCAGGACCAGCCGAGCTCGACCTTGCACAACGCGCTGCACCCGTCGCCGGCGTCGATGTCGCCGTCATCGCAGGCTTCCTCGTTCCACATCGGGTCGTCGTCGATCAGGGAGTCGCCGCAGCGCGGCGCAATGCAGCCCGGACGACAGATGTTCGGTTCGAAACTGTTGATCTCGCCGTCGTCACAGGCCTCGCTCCATGGTGCATCGTCGTCGGTGATGTTGTCGCCGCAGTACGGTTCTGAGCAGTCCGGGCGGCAGCGATTCGGCTCGAAACTGTTGAGCTGGCCTTTGTCACAGGCCTCTGGGCCGCCGGAGGGACCGGTGCCGCTGGTCACGTCGGTGATGTTGTCACCACATACCGGGTTCAGGCAGTTGATACGGCAGGCATCTGCCGTGTTGGCGTTGGCCTCGCCGTCATCGCATTGCTCGAGGAGGGGTTCGGCACCGCCGATGACGCTGACATTGATGTTGTCGTCGCCGCAGGTGGCGATCACGCACATGTTGCTGCATTCGTCATTGTCGACGGTGTTGCCGTCATCGCACTCCTCGCCTGTGTCCTGGGCGCCGTCGCCGCAGAACGCCGTGCGGCAGAAGTAGCGCGGCTGGTCGGGCGTATCAAACAGGTTCAGGAACGCGGGGTTGACCTCTGCACGGCAGGCGTTGGGGCGGGTGGCCAGAATCGGGGGGTCTGAAGCCAGGTTGATGATTTCATTACCGGTGCCATCGTCGTGGGTCCCGTCGTCGCACAACTCACCTGGATCCAGGATGCCGTCACCGCAGTCGCGCCTCAGGCAATTCGTGCGGCATGCAGCGCCGGGTGCATCGCTGTTGGCAGTACCGAGATCGCATTCCTCGTCATCGGCATACTCGATAACTTCGTTGCCGCAACCAGCATTGGTGCAAGTGTAGATGCCGCTGCCGATAAAGGTTTCCTTGCAGTTCATCCCACCCTTGCAATACGAGCCGTCGGGACAGGACTCCAGCGAGATGTGCTTGGCACAACCTGAAAAACCGAAAACAGTCAGCAGAGTTGCGAATAATGAATAATGAAAAAATCTCATGGCGCACCTGTCTTTCGGCTATTAATTACCCTTCGCCTTGCGGTCTTCGGTTCCCGAGATGGAGATGGTGACCGGAACTGTCTTCTTTTGGTAGAAATACAGCACGGCGGCCGTCACCAGCGAGGTCACTCCGACACTGATCAGTCCGGACCCGATATTCTGCATCAGGACCGGCTTGTCTTCACGACTCGGATCGAATTCGAACGGCTTCGTGCCCTCAACGGCCACGATGCCTTCGATTTCTGCCTGCAGTTCGTCGATCTGGGTTCGGCCCGAATATACCATGTATCCGCCCGAGCCCATCAGGACCGCCGCGGCCACCGCACCGATGATGGGCCATTTTAAAGAATAACGTTCAACGGTCTTGTAGCGGATGCCCTGCTCGAACTTGTTCAACTGGACGGACTTCTCGGCGACCACGCCCGGAGGCAGGAAGATATCCTCGGACAGGGGGATGTAGCCGTCCTGGTTGGCCGTGACCAGATGCCGCCCGCCGGTGAGGGTGACGCTCTTCTGGAAAGGACACATGGCCAGCAGGCCACCGTCGACGTAGATTTTGGTGCCTTCCTGTGTGCACTTCATGGTGAGCACGCTGAGGGTACCCATGAGCTCGAGGTACTTTTCCTGGGCTTCCTTGTACCGGTGCATCTCGACCGGGTCAGGGCCGTATTCCAGAACGATCTTGAACATGTTGGCGGCTTCCAGCGGCCGGCTCATCATGGCCATCGTGACGCCCATGTTGAACAGGATCCGGGGATGGGGCCACATGGCGTAAGCCTGCTGATAGAGCTCCAGCGCCTCGGGCAACTGGCGATCCTCGAACTTCGCATTGGCTTCCGTGAACAAGACCCTCGCCTTCTCGGCCTCGGCCTTGGGCGTCACATCTTCATAATTCTGGGTCTGGGTGGGCAGGACGATGTTCTGGGTGACGACCGTGACGCCCTGCGCATTGGCCTTGGGCTTGGCATCCGGAAGATCCAGTTTCTCCTGGGCCGCCACCGGAGCGATCTGTCCAAACCAGCAAAAAAGACCCAGTAAAATCGTTATTCTCGCGTGCATTGGGCACCAAATCCTTCGAAAGTATAGCATCCATTCCAGAACGGACCGGACAATTAAATAAATAATTATCGCTCCGGCAGGCTCTGAATAATCTTAGACCTCAGGGCCTGTAGTTTGCGGACCGTATCTTTTTCCTTGTCGAGCAGGACCGCCAGGTTCTTTCGAGCCTCGTCGGCCGCCAGACGTGCGGTGCGCTCAAGCTCGGCGCTCTTCTTGACCTGCTGGGCGGCCGACTCGGCACGACGGGTCGCCTCTTCAGCGCGCTTCTGCGCCGCCTTGGCGTCGTCGAGGGCGACCACGAGGGCCTTGTTGGATTCCTGAACCTTCAACTGGGCGGCGCGCTCCTGATCACGCGCCTTCTCGACTTCCTTGAGGCGGGAGCTGGCCAGACCCTCGGCAGACTTTGCACGCTCGGTCTCATCGGCCAGCAGCACCATCTTCTTCTTGACCTCCTGCTCGGCCATGGCCGCGCGGTCGGCTTCCTTGCGGGCTACTTCGGCCTGCGAGCGCGCCTTCTGCTCGGCGCCGCGGATCATGAACAGGGCACCGATGGCCCCCAGGGTGACCAGGGCCATGAGGACGATCGCCGTACCGATGAGGTATTTCTTGCGCCGCGCCGAACGCTCCGACAACCGGAAGGCGTGATCCAGGAACAGGCGCTCGAGATCAGTCAGGCCGCCCTGGTAGCGCTTGAGCCACAGACGCGCCTCGTCGAGGGCGTCACCGGACCACAACAGTCCGTTGGGCCGGCTGCGCAGGTCCCACTGCTTGGCCGCCTCGCGAAGCTGCTGCAGCATGGCGGCGTTTTCGTTGTCCTCCTCGAGCCAGCGCTTCAGCGTCTGCCACCGGGCGATCAGCGACTCGTGAACGATCTCGACCTGGGCGTCCTCGCCGTGCTCACCGATGTTGGACACCGTCAGCAGACGGGCCAGGGCCAGCGTCTTGAGGATGCGCGCGGCGACCTCCTGGCCCATGATCGCGCGAATCTCGGAAACGGTGATGACCGCGCGGGTCCCGTCGGAGGTGACCAGGCGCTGGAACAGGCGCTTGACGGCTGTCTGATCCTGGGTGGTCATGCCCGACAGCACCGCGTCGGCGTGACGCGCCAGGGCGCCGCCCACGCCGCCCATTTCCTCGTAGACCCGGCGGGTGAGCAGTTTGCGGCTCTTGTCGCGGTTCTCCCACAACTTGGAGGCGGTGAACTGCAGCAGTGGAAGCGCCGCGGGTTCGTCGCGCAGGGAGTTGACCATCTCCTCGACCATGTGCGGATCCTCGAAGGCGTAGCCTATCAACTGCGCCGGCCGCACGATCGCGTCGTGGAGGCCCTGGCTGTTGGGCGCCTGCAGGATCGTCACGTCGCGGGTGACCTTCTCCATCAGGTCAGGGAACTCGGCGACGCGGTCGAGGAAGTCCGAGCGCATGGCCAGCACGACGCGCACCGGGATCTCGGGATCCTCGCCCGCGCCCGACAGCGCCGTGTTGAACAGGGCGGCCTCCTCGAAGTTGACCAGGGTGAAGGTCTCCTCGAACTGGTCAACGAAGAGCATGACTGGATGACCCGTTGAGCGCGCGCGGGCGCGCAGCAGCGTTCCGAGCTGGCCGGGTTCCTTCTGGAGCTTGTGCGCCAGCTGCTGCTCCTCCTTGGCCGACTGGAGGTTGACCGTAGAGGAGCCGCCGCCGCGGAGCAGGGAGTTGGCCAGCGCGGCGAACGGATCGCGGCCCGGACGGATGACGATCATGTCCCAGGGCTTGCGGCCCTGCCGCTTGATGGCAGGAATGACGCCCGCCCGGATGAACGAGCTCTTGCCCGCGCCCGAGGGCCCGATGACCGCCAGCAGCGCGTTCTGGCTCATCTTGGCGATGAAGCGCGCGGTTTCCATGTCGCGGCCGAAGAACTTGTCGGCGTCACGCTCCTGGAAGGAGGACAAACCGGGATACGGCGCGTCGGTCTCGGTCAGGCGACGCCCGACGCTGGCGTTCGGATCGGCCTGCTCGAGGTCCTTGATCAACTCGTTGACGTCGGGATAGCGGTACTGCTTGCGCTTGGCCAGGCACTTGGCGATGACGTCGGAGAACTCCTGCGGAATCGTGGGATCGACGTCACGCACCGAGCGGTAGGCGATGTCGAGGCTGCCGGCGGCATCGGCCAGCGCCTGGGCTGCGCGCGTGCCCGTGGGATGCTCCATGGTGAGCATCTCGAACAGGATGACGCCCAGCGCGAAGATGTCGCTCTGCAGGTCGACCTTGGCCACACCCCACTGCTCGGGGGACATGTACGCATAGGTTCCCATGATCGCGCCGGCCTTGGTCAGGCCCTGGCCGCCATCGGCAGCGATCTCCTTGGCCAGCTGGGCCTTGTCGACCTGGGTGTCGTCGGCGGTGTCGATCATCTTGGCCAGACCGAAGTCCAGGACCTTCACGCCGCCGTCCTTCATGACGTAGATGTTGTCGGGCTTCAGGTCGCGATGGATGATGCCCTTGGAATGGGCGGCGCCAAGAGCCTTGGCCACCGGGATGATGTAGTGCAGCGCCTGGGATGCGGGCAGCTTGCGGCCCTTCATGATCTTGGTCAGCGGGCTGCCCTCGAGGTACTCGAGCACGAGGTAGGAGGAGCCCTGGAACTCGCCGACGTCGTAGATCGTCACGACGTTCTCGTGGTTCAGTTTCGCTGTGGCCTGGGCCTCAATCATGAACCGCTGGCGGAACTTGGCCTTGGCGCTGATCTTCTTGTTCAGGAATTTGATCGCGACCTTTCGGCCCAGTTTGGTGTCGTGGGCGACGTAGACCGCACCCATGCCGCCGCGGCCCAGCAGCTTGATGATTTCGTACTTGTAGACCATGGTGCCGGCGGTGTAGACATCCTCGCCCTGCGGGAAGCCGGGCTCGGTCGCCCCGGGGGAGGTGGCTGAGCCGAACTTCTGCTTGCCGCCGTCGATGACGCGCTGCCCGATGCGGGAGTCGGAGATGCCGGACTGCCCCTGGACCTTGCTCTCATTGTGGGACCCGTCCGAGTTGAACGAGATGACCCAGTTGTCCTCGACGGCCCCGGCGGCAGCGGTCTCATCGTCTTCGTCCATATCCGCGGAGGGCTGCAGGTTGGTCTCCTGCTCGCTCATCGGGCCTTTCGGCGGCAGGGGCGGCGGACCACCGATCGGACTCGCGCCCATGATCGTTTGTCTGAACTTGCCGGGGCTTTGGGGGTCGTTCGGGTTTTTGCTCATGAAAGGATCCTTCGCTTCAACACTGGAAAAACCGGGCGCTGAACGGCTGACGGATTCTTCCGGTGAATTTCGTTCATAAAGTCATTGCGTCAATTGCATAACCTCTGCAATCACAGACAGCTGTGCCAATATATCACTTTATCCCTTTTTTGTCCGAATTTTTTTATTTTTACAGAACGAAAAAGCGTGCTTTTCGGCGCTCGGCTGCGTCGTCAGGAGTCGGAACCGAAGATTTTCTGGAACAGTCCTTTTTTCGAGTTGACGGACTGGCCGCCGAGCTCGGCGAGCTGCCGGATCAGCGCCTCCTCCTCGGACGAAAGGGAGGTGGGGACCTGCAGGCGGACATGCACATGCAGGTCTCCGCGACGCGCGCTGCCGCCCTGGGTTCCGTCCATGTGCGGGACTCCGCAGCGCGGCAGGGTGAGAATCTCGCCGGGCTGGGTACCGGCGGGCACCTGGAGGGGCTCCTTGCGGTCGCCCTCCTCGGCGGGCACGGCGATCTCGAGCTGGGTCCCCAGCGCCGCCTGCGCGAACGACACCGTCCGCTCCGTGTGCAGGTCCACGCCGTCACGCTCGAAGTCGGCGTGGGGCTTCACCTCGACGGTGACGTACAGGTCGCCGGCGACGCCGTTGTCCGGAGCGGGCTGGCCCTTGCCGGTGAGCCGGATCGTGCGCCCGTGATCGATCCCCGCAGGGATGGTCACCTTCAGTGACTCTGTTTTTTGCACCTTGCCTCTTCCTTTGCAGGACGAGCACTTGTGCTTGACCACGGAGCCCTCGCCGCGACAGGCCGGGCAGGTCTGCGCGAACATGAAAAAACCCTGGCGCAAGGCGACCTGGCCCTGCCCCTTGCAGGTCTCGCAGACCATGCGCGCGGTGCCGTCCTTGGCCCCCGTGCCGTGACAGGCTTCACAGGCGACCTGCCGGTTCACCGACAGGCTCTTCTGGACGCCGAACAGGGATTCCTGGAAGCTCAGTTCCAGCCCCATGACAATGTCCTCGCCCTTGCGGCGGACACGTCCTCCGCCGAACAGGTCGCCGAAGATGTCACCGAGGTTGGAGAAGATGTCGTCCATGGAATTGAAGCCCTGGAAGGGGCTTCCTCCGGCCCCCTGGAAGCCGTAACGGTCAAACGCCGCCCGCTTGTCGGGATCCGAGAGCACCGAGTACGCCTCGGCGGCCTCCTTGAACTTCTCCTCAGCCTGATGGTCATCGGGATTCCTGTCCGGATGGAACTGCTGGGCCAGCTTGCGGTAGGCTTTTTTAATCTCGTCGCCCGAGGCGTCCTTGGCGACGCCGAGCACTTCGTAGTAATCACGTTTGGACATTTGGGTGTTCCGGCCTACATCTTGGGGATTTCGGGCATGATCGTGATTTCGATACGCCGGTTGAACTTCTTGTTGTCCTCGGAGTCGTTGGACTTGACCGGCTGGAACTCGGAGTAGCCGGCGGCAGACAGCATTTTCGGAGGCACGCCGGCCTCCTGGAGCACGCGCACGACGGCCACCGCGCGGATCGACGAAAGCTCCCAGTTGTCCTTGTGGACCGAGCGCTTGATCGGATCGTCGTCGGTGTGGCCGGCCACCTGGAAGTGGCGGCCCGTGAACCCCGCGAGCACGGCCGCGACGTCCTTGAGTGCCTGCACGCCTTCAGTGCGGACCTTGGCCTTGCCCGGGTCGAACAGGATGTTGGCCTTGAGTTTGATGACCAGGCGGCCGTTGAAGTTGACGACCTCGAGGTCGCCGGAGTCGATCAACTTGCGGAAGCGCGCCTCCATGACCTTGAGAGACTTCATGCGCTCCTCGGCCTCGGCGCGTGCCTTGCGGAGCTCCTCGAGCTCCTCCTTGGTGGCCTCGAGCTGGTCCTTGAGCTCGCCGGCCTCGCCGGAGATGCGGGCGTGCTTTTCCTTCCAGTCGCCGATCTCGGTGGCCAGGCGCTTGTTGTCGGCCCCCTTGAGCTCGAGCTCCTTCTTCAGGCTCTCGCGGGCCTGCTGGAGCGTGGTGTATTCCATCTTCAGGGTCTTGTACCGGCTGACCTGGGACTCGTACTTGCCCTTGGTGACGCACCCGGCCAGGCCGAACACACCGATACCGAAAAGGATGATATATTTATTCATGGTACCCTCAGACGTGAGAAAATGTGGTCGGATGAAAGCCGACAATCGGACTAGTCCCGGCCGCTCAGGATGGTCAGCAGATCCAGCAAGTAAATGAACAGGCCGATGAGGTCGATGAACAGCATCCAGGCCCCGGTGACGGCTTCGTCCTCGTGGAGGCGATGAATCACTTGGGAGGTGTCGAACAGGATGTACATCGCGAAGATGGCGGTGCCGCCCACGGCGATGCCCAGGTGCAGCAAGGTGGACTTGATGAAGAAGCCGACGATGACCGCGCCGATGAGCAGCAGGACCATGACGAACAGGAAGCCGCCCAGAAAGGAGAAGTCCTTCTTGGTGATGTGCACGAACGCGGTGAGGCCGCCGAAGACCAGCAGCGAGAGGACCGCGGCCTGGGCGAAGATCGAGCCCAGGCCGGCGTTGATGTACAGCCTGGCGAGGCACCCAAGCAACACGCCGTCAATGATGGCGTAGATGCCGAACAGCACCAGGTTCAGCCCCTTGACGCGACTGGAAAACATGCCTGCAATAAACACAACTAAGCCTGCCACGGCAAGGCCGATCGATAATTCCCTGGTAATGCTCTGGACCGGAACCTGCTTGAAGGCCACGAACCCAGTGATGACCATCAGGGCGACGGCGCCAAACAGATAATTGTACACTTTTGCGATGAATGCACCGCGCTCACTGATGTCAAGCGAGGCAACGCCATCGGCGATTCTCTCACCACGAACTGATTTCAACATGGCCATGATGACACTCCTTTGTTTTGCGAAAAAAAGTTACGTCCTTTCTCGGACGGAACCCATTTTAATCCCCGCAGCGGAAATTTCAATCCCTCATCTGCAGTAGTTCACCGGGGGCGGCTTGGGCAGCTGGCGATCCACCAGGTATTTGTTCTGCAGGCCCAGCAGCCACTCCATGCCCTTCTGGTTGAGGATGCGGGCGGTCAACTCTTCCTTCAGCTTGGACCGCACCTGATCATACGGCAGGTAGCCCGACTCGATGCGCTCGAGGATCTCGAGGTACCAGACCCCCGAGGTGGTGCGCACGGGACCGAGGATGACTCCCTCGGCGGGCGCCTTGCCGGTCTTGGGAAACAGCAACTGGTCGACGGCCGGCGTGTAGGTGCCGGGGGTGACCTCGGCGCGCAGGCCACCGGTGCTGACGCTCTTGGCACGGCTGTACCGCTCGACGAGTTCGGAGAACGGCGTCTTCGCTGCGATGGCCTTGTCGATGGCCTCCAGCGTCGCCGGCGCGGCCTCGCGGTCGGGAATGAAGATCTCGCGCACCGAAGCGCGCTCCTCGGCGTTCACTTCGCGCAGCTTCTGCTGGTAAAAGGAGCGGATCGCCTGCTCCTCGACGTTGACCGAGAGCTTGACGACCTCGTTCATCAGGCGGCTGCGCAGCAACTGGCGCCGCACGTCCTTGCGCCACAGCAGATACGGATAGTTCTGCGCCTCGAGCTTCTCCTGCAACTGGGACAGGTTCTCCATGCGGTTCTGTTTGACCAGCATCTCGATGGTGGCGTTGAGCTCGGTGGAATCGATGTAGATGTTATGCTTCTGCGCCTCGACCTCCATGAGGACCATGGCGATCTCATCCTTCATGGCCTCGTGCCAGATGTCCTCCACGGCGCGGTCACGGTCGGCGCCCGCGGGCATGCGGCAGACCTCTTTCATGTAGGGCTGCATCTTCTGCTGGAGATCGGAGACGAGGATGATCTGCGGACCCACCACCACGGCGATGCCCTCGACCACTTTCGGGCGTGCCGGAGCGGCCAGCAGGAAGACGGGCATCAACCAGGGAATGAGGTGCATGGGAAAAAATCCTTCTTACTGCTGGGGAGCCGGAGCCGGAGCGACGGGACCGGGACCCATGCCACGGGGGCCGGGACCGTCGGGACCCATGCCGCGGGGACCGGGGCCCATGCGGCCGGGCATCATCGGGCCGGCGCCATGGGGGCCGCCGGGAGCCGCAAAGTCGGGACCGGGTCCGGGCGTGGTGGTCGTGTCCACCTTCACCAGGGCCAGCTTGTCCTTGTGAATCTTGATGTTCGCCTTGGCGCGGAGCTCCTCGACGTACTTCTGGAATTCCTTCTGTTGCCGATCGGTCAGGATGCGGCGCTTCAACTGGTCCTTGACGTCATCCATCTTCTTGTCGACGGCCGGGCTGATGCCCGACAGGCGCATCACGGCCCAGCCCTTTTCAACCTTCACAGGTCCGGTGAGGTCGCCTGCCTTGGCCATGGCGAAGGTCGCGTCCACGACGGCCTTCTCGATCTTGGAGCCTTCCTTCTCGAAGAAGGGCAGCAGGCCGGAGCGGGACTTGGTCTCCTCGTCGATGCTGTTGTCCTTGACCAGCTGCTGGAAGGCGCGCAGGTCGCCGTTGGTCTTGTCGACCTCGGCGCGGATGGTCTTGGCCTTGGCCTCGTCGGCCACCACGATGATGCCCACGCGGCGGCGCTCGGGGCGCTGGAACTCGACGAGGTGCTTGTCGTAGTAATCCTGAACCTCGGCGTCGGTGATCTGCTCGAGGGTCACGCGGCTCTCGATGACGACCTGGCGCTGGCGGTGGATCATGACGCGCTTGGCGGCCTCGACGACCTCGGCGTTCTTGTCCAGGCCCAGCTTCCGGGCCTCCATGGCCAGGACTTCGAAGTCGACGGTGGCATCAAGGAACTTCTTCTTCTCGTCCTCGTTGGCGTAGCGCTTGCGGATGAACGGGATCTGAGCGTTGATGCGGCGCTCCAGATCACCCACGGTCAGGGTGCGGGTGCCGATGGTCACCAGGGGTTTGGCCTTGTCGCCAGTGTCGGTCGCAGGTGCTGCGGGGGCCGCAGGTGCTGCGGGGGCGGCCTCGGGCTGGGCCGGGGCGACGGCTGCCGTCGGCGGCTCCGTCATCTCGGCGGCGCGCACCACGAATCCCAGGGAAAGAAAACCGGCGGCGGCGCCGACAAACAAACCAGTCTTGATTAACTTGGTTGAAGTATTCATGCGATTCACCTTCTGCTCACTCAAAAAGGTTATAAATCATTATTAAACCATACCACTACGGATTGACCGGCTGCGGCGCGACCGGCATGGTCGGGGGCATCATCGCCGGATGACCGTCGTGGCCGTCCTTTTCCATGGGCTCCTCGGTCAGATCGACCGTCACGAGCTTCAGGTTCTCGGGGAAGTCCTTCACGCCATAGGTGGTCTTCAGGCCGTTGATCCATTCCTGGTACTTGCGCGTGATCATGTCGCGTTCCACCAGGCGCTGCAGGCGCTGCTTGGCCTGATCAAAGGAGATGTTGATGGCCTTGCGCAGGTTGTAGCGGCGCAGGACATGCCAGCCCTTGGCGGTCTGGACGGGGGCGGCCACGGCGTTGTCTTCCTTGAGGGACCACAGCGCGTCGGTCAGGGCCTTGTCGAAGGCGGGGTCGTTCTGCACGACGGCGCGGTGCTTCTCGTCGCCGAGGAGGCCGCCACGGTTCTTGCTCTCGTCGTCGATGGAATACTTCTCGACGAGCTCGCGCCAGATCTTGCTGCGCACGGCGTCATTCTTCTCGGCGGAGGTGATTTCCTTGTAGATCTTGTCCGCTTCGGCCTTGGTCTTCACGAGGATGTGGGCGGCAATGAGGCCCTCGGGCTGGACGAACTGGTCCTTGTTGTCCTCGTAGTACTTCTTCATGTCTTCGTCGGTGATGTTCAGGTTCTTGCGGATCTCGGCGATCTTGTCGCGGCGCAGGATGTCGACCATGCGCTTCTCGGCGGCTTCCTTGACCACGGGATCCTCTTCGAGCTTGCCGGCCCTGGCGGCGTCATAGAGAAGGATTTCCTGAATGATGTTGGTGTTCAGGAACTCCTCCTTCTTGTCGTCGGTGGCGTACATGCGGCGCCATGCGGGCGGCCGGGCGTTGATCTTCTCGTTGAGTTCGCCCACCGTGATGGCGATGCCGTTGACCTCGGCCACGGGCATCTTCTTTTCGGCATCGGTCAACTCCGTGGTGACGGGAGCGGTCGCAGCCTTGGGCGGGGTGATGCCCATCTCGACGAACGCCTTGGAGGGGAAATAATAGAACTTGCCATCGGCGCACTGGTAGGGCTTCTGCGCATCACGCATCTTCTCGAAGCCGGGAGCGGCCTTGGGCGCGCTCGCCAGGGAGGCGACCGGGCTGTATTCCTTGCCGTCGAGGCCCTTGTAGGGTTTGCCCTGCTCCAGCTTGGTCTTCTCGGCGGCCGATCCGGCCTCGACGAAGTACTGGTTTTCCTTCTTCTTGGGAGAGCAGGCACTGACGCTCAACACCAGCGCGAAAATCCACAGATGTTTCAACATATGCATAATTTCCAACCTCTCTTCTAAATGAATGCGGGCCAGAATCCGGACCGCGCAACAATAATCAATACAAAAGCGAACAGTAAATCCGCTTTTTTTCAAGTGGCACTAGGTAACACAGGAAAGCAGCGTTTGCAAGTGGTTCATGGCAAGCTCCAGCCTCGCCGGCGTCTCCGTGGCGCCGGTCAGGACCGCCGTGAGGCGCTGGGGGCCCGAGAACGTAAAAGGCAGGCCCTGCTGCATCCGTGTGGTCACCTTCGCCGGATCCAGCCGGGTGTTCCGGTCGAGGTGCACGGTCAACCGGCTTCCCAGCAACCCTATTCCCACGGCGTTGATCGCCCGCGCGAGAACTTTGAGTTCCATCATTGCAAAATAAAGCTCCCCTTCGGGCTCGGGCTCGCCGTACCGATCGGTCAGAACTTCTTTCAAGCTTGCCATCGTCTCGAGATCCGGGGCGAGGGCCAGCCGCCGGTACCAGATCAGGCGCTCGGCCGGCTCGGGAATGTACTCCTCGGCAAAATAGGCTGCCACGTCCAGATGAAGCTCCGGATCGTTCTCGACGGGCAGCGGCTCGTCACGCAGCTCGGCGGCGACCTGCCGCACGATCTCGAGGTAGGTCTCGAACCCGACCTGGGCCATCATGCCGCTCTGCTTGGCGCCGAGGACCTCCCCTGCCCCGCGGATCTCGAGATCCTCGGAGGCCAGCGCGAACCCCGAGCCCAGCTGGGTGTGCCGCTGCAGGGCGAGCAGGCGACGGCGGGCCTCGGGGGTGACGGTCTGCTTCTCCGGCAGGAAGAAGTAGGCGTACGCCCGCACGTTCTTGCGTCCGACGCGGCCTCGCAACTGGTACAGCTGCGCCAGCCCGAACAGGTGGCTGTCCATGACCAGCAGCGTGTTGGCCCGGGAGATGTCCAGGCCGCTCTCCACGATGGAGGTGCTCACGAGCACGTCGATGGCGCCGTGCAAAAAGTCCAGCATCACCCGCTCCAGGCGGGAAGCGTCCATCTGGCCGTGGGCCACCGCCAGCCGCACGGTGGGGACCCACTCCTGGATCATCTCCGCCCACTGCTCGACCGAGTGCGTCACGCGCCCTCCGGCGCCGGACGCGGTGGAGGCGCCCACGCGCGGCGCGACCACGAACACCTGACCGCCGCGGGCGTGCTCCCGCAGGATGGCCTCGCGCACCACGTTGCGGTCCATCGGGGCCACGAACGTGCGCACCGCCAGGCGCTCCTGGGGTGGCGTGTTGATCAGCGAGATCTCGCGCAGGCCCACCAGCCCCATCTGCAGCGTGCGCGGGATCGGCGTCGCCGAGAGGGTGAGCACGTCGATGCCGCTCTTCCAGAAGCGGAACTGCTCCTTCTGGGCCACGCCGAACTTCTGCTCCTCGTCGACGACCAGCAGGCCCAGCCGCGCGAAATGCACGTCCCGCGAGAGGAGCCGGTGGGTTCCGATGAGGATGTCCACGCGGCCGTCGGCCACCTGGGCCAGGGTCTCCTTCTGGGCCGCCGGGCCGGTGAAGCGCGACAGGGCCGCGACCTTCACCGGGAAGCCCGACATGCGCTCGGTGAACGTGCGCAGGTGCTGCTCCACGAGCAGGGTCGTGGGGGCCAGCAGGGCCACCTGACGGCCGCCGGCGACCATGGTGAAGGCCGCGCGCAGGGCGACCTCGGTCTTGCCGTAGCCGACGTCGCCGCAGATCAGGCGGTCCATGGGCTTGTCCCCGGTCAGGTCGGCCAGCACGTCATCGATGGCCCGCTCCTGGTCGGCGGTCTCCTCGTACGGGAACGTCGCCGAGAACGACAGGATCATCGGATCGTCGGGCGACAAGGCCACCGGCGGTCGGCTCTCGCGCATGGTCGCGGACTGCAGCAGTTTCTCGGCCAGGTCCCGCACGCGCCCGGAGACCTTCTTCTTGGTGGCCGTCCAGGTCTTGCCGCCCAGCTTGTCGAGCTTGATCTTCTCGGCCGGTCCGCCGCGGTAGGGCGACAACTGGGAGACGCGGTACACGGGCAGATACAGGCGGTCGCCACCCTCGTACTCCAGCAGCAGGTAGTCGCCGGCGACGCCGCCCGGGCTCTCGCGGAACAGGCCGCGGAACAGGCCCACGCCGTGGAGCTGGTGCACCACGGGCTCGCCCTCGACCAGCGCCTCCATCGAGGCCAGCGCGGGCCGCGCGCGTCCCTTCCTGGGGGTGCCCGAGCGCGACTTGACGCCGAAGAACTCCTCCTCGGTGATCACCGGCGGCAGGTCCAGGCTGTCATAGCCGCGCCGCAGGTGCCCGCGCCGCAGCGTGACCGTGCCCGGCTCGAGCAGGGAGAACAAAGGCTCCTCGGCCGGCGGCGCACGCAGGGGAAAGCGCGACTCCTCCAGGATCTTCGCGATGGCGGAGTGCTTCGGATCGTCGACGGTCAGGAACACGGGGGAGCGGCCCGCGTCGAGATGTCCGCGCAGCAGCTCGCGCAGGGGCTCCAACGGCTCGCCGTGGGCCGGCTGCGGGACGTGCAGGCGGCAGTCCAGCTCGGTGTTGCGGCCCTCCCCGTGGCCGTCCCCGTCGGGCGGCACACCCGGGTGCATGCGCCAAGTGTCGAAGTCCGAAAGCCCCCAGTCGTCACCGGTGAGCAGGCAGTCCGCGGGCGGGAACGCCAGCAGCCGGTCCGCGATGCGCGCGTCGTGGCGGGCGCCCTCCTCCTCGAGCATCTGCTGGTGGGCGAAACGCAGCGCGTCGGGGTTCTCGAGCACCACCCTGGTGGCCGGCGGCAGGTAGTCCGCGATGGGCACGAGGCGCTCGTGGTAGAGCGGCACCAGGGCCTCCATGCCGAAGAAGTCCTCGCCGGCCTCGATGCGCTCGAGGATCATGCGGCTCTTGGTGGAGGGGAAGGCCGAGCGATCCGCCAGCCGGTACAGCCGCTCCCGCAGGCCCGCCGGATCCCCGAGCACCGCCTCGCGAACGGGGTGGATCGTCAACTCCCCGAGGGGCAGGTAGCGCTTCTGGGTCTGGGCGTCGAACAGGTGCACGTGCTCGATCTCGTCATCGAAATAGGTGATGCGCGCCGGGGACGGCAGCGACGGCACGAACACGTCGAGGACCTGCCCGCGCTGGGCGAAGGTGCCCTCGTCCTCGACCACCTCGGCGCGGGCGTAGCCGGCCTCCAACAGCCGCCTTCCGAGCTCGGCCAGCGGGAAGCGCACCCCCGGACCGACGAGCACGCACAGGGCGTCGTACACCGCCCGGTGCAGGGTCCGTCGCGTGAGCGCGGCCACCGACGCCACGAGCACCTGCGGCAGGTTGCCGAAGTGCAGCTGGGCCAGCAGGGACATGCGCGCGTGCAGCACCGACGGATCCGAGAGCACCTCGAGGTAGCAGCTCTCAGGGGACGGCAGCCAGGAGACCTTCGGCGGAGAGGCCGGGTCGCCGGGCGTCATAGGACCGCGACCCAGGGCGCACTCGCAGGCGAAGAAGCACTCCTGCGCGCGGGCCTCGTCGGCGGTGACGATCAGCGTGAACCCCCGGGGCGCGACCTCGCGAGCAGCCCAGAACGCGACGAACGCGCCCTCCTGGGCCCCGTACAAATCCCGTGGAAAGTCTCGTGAGCTCATGGACTGGTGTTGGTCTTCATCCAGTTGAGGAAGGAGGTGACCGAATCGGTCCACATGGACTCGGGCCAGGCCTTCAAGAACGCCCCGAAGGCAGCGGTGGCGGCGGTCCAGCCGCCGGACCAGGAAATCAGCGCCTTGTGGAACGCCAGCATCTCGGGATCGTGGCGGTACCATTCATGCTCGCTGGAAGGGAACGTCACGGTCCGGTCGGCGCACTTGCGCTCGAGGATCTGCTCCCACGTGCAGGGCAGCGGATCCATGGAGGCCAGCAGGGTCCCGTTGTCGAGCCACTTCAGCAGCCCGTAGGCGACCTTGTAATGTCCGCTCTTGAGCTGGATCTCGGCCATGCACAGCAGCGTGAACATGTACAGATCACGCTTCTCGGCGCCGCGGAGCCCGATGAACTGGGTGTGGCTGGTCTCCAGCAGCGTCAGGGCCCGCCGGAAGTACTGGTACGCCTGGTCCAGCACGCCGTAGCGCAGCAGGTGGTGTCCCAGGATCAGCGACACCTGGAAGCGGTCCGCGGGCGTGAGGTACAGCGTGTTGAACAGGATCAGCGCCTGCTCCATGTCGCCATACTTGAAGGCCTCGAAGAAGCGCAGAAACGACACGCGCACGTCCTCGATGCGCTGCTCGTGCAGGATCGGCGAGCTCTCGAGGAAGATCCGCAGGTAGGTCTCCAGGAACAGGCCGTCCTTGCTGGCTGGCGCGAGTTGATTGGCGCGGCGCGCGAGCTTCAACTGGCTCTCGTCGACGCGGTGCATCAGCAGCGCACGGATCTGGTTGCGGATGAAGAACGCCTCGGGCAGGCGGTGGGTGAGCTGGGGCATGTACTTCTGCCACTCCGGCAGCAGCGACGGATCCTTGGTCTCCTCGACCGCGGGCTTGAGCTGGCCCACCAACAGGCCCCCCCGCGGTGGCGGCGGCGGCGGCACACGTCGCAGGACGCGTGAAGAAGGCGGCGACACCGGCATCGGCACGGGCTGGGCCAGGATCGGCTGGAACAGGAGGCAGAGCAGCGTGACGAGCATGGTCACTTCCCGTCTTCGAAGGCGATCAGGACGTCGCGAACCTCGGCGGCCACCGCGTCGGACTCCAGATCGAGGAACAGTTCGTGCCCGGAGCTGCTGTACCAGGACACCGACTTGCGCTCGGAGCGGGCCGTCTCCAGCACGAAGCGCGTGGCCGACGGCGGGATGACCTTGTCCTTGAGCGAGTGGATCAGGTGCACGGGCACCGTCAGGTCCTGCAAGCGGGAACGCACGTCGCGGGAGTAGGCGTACAGTTCGGCGAAGGTCAGGGTCGGGAACTTCTTGTAGTTGGTGTCAACCTTCTTGCGCAGCTCCTGATCGGTGAACGCGTTGGGCGACGGGAACGTCTTGACGACCTTCCCGACGTACTTCGACATCGGCGACAGCGGATTGGCGAACGCCAGGGCCGGCGCGGCGCCGATGACGATGGCCACCTTGTCCGGAAACCGGATCGCCAGGTCCAGCGCCACCAGCCCGCCCATGGAGAGCCCGACGACGGCCACGGGGCCGCCATGCTTTTCGATGAGTGCCTCCAGCGCGCGGCGCCCGTCCTCGAACCAGTCGGCCGCCTTGACGCCCCGCAGATCCTGCCACTTCGTGCCGTGACCACGCAAAATCGGCGTGGCGACCTCGAAGCCGGCCGCACGCAACGCCGCGGCGGGCTTCTTCACGCAGTCGAGGCTCGAGGTGAATCCATGCAGCAGCAGGACGGGCATTTTCCGCGTCATCGTGTCTTCCGTTCCGGCCGTCGACTCCCACGGCCGGGTGAAACCCTACATGTAACAGCGAATTAAGTAAAGCGGCCAGTGCATTTGCAGCAGGGCGATCGAGTTCTCATTTTTCTGGACAAGAGGATCCACGTCGTATCCGCCTGGAAACTTCGGGGGGCAAAGTGCCAAGTCGAAATCGAAATCGAAATCGAAATCGATTCAATTTCCTCGTAAATCAACAGTTTTTC
>JAHITJ010000235.1 GCA_018817795.1 Myxococcota bacterium
CCCGGCACCTCGCACAGGTCGCCGCCGCACACCAGCGTGTCCGGAACACAGGCGCCGTCGAGGCATGTGGTGCCCTCCCCGCACAGATCGCAGGGATCCAGCTCTGAGAGCGCCGGCGCTCCGGCGTCCAGCGCACCGTTGCACGCGCATAACCAAAGGACCAGGATAGGCAGGAGGAGCCTTTTCATGGGAAGAGCCTTCTTTCGTGGGCGGTCAGCGCGCCGGAAACGGGACAAACGCCAGAATGGTGGTGGGGAACTTGTCCGTGACGACGAGGAAACCCCGATCGTCGAGGCGCACCAGCCCCTCCCAGTTGCGGGCGTCTCCGGGCATCAGGCGCAGTTGGATCGGGGCCGCGCCGGTGTGGGTGACTCCGTTGGGCGACCAGGCCAGCTCCACCAGGCGCTCCACGACGTCGGAGTCTGCATGCGTGGCGCCCTCGCCAAACTGGGCTGCGAGGGGATCCGGCGCCGGGTCAAGCAGGTCCGCCTCGCCCGGATAAAAATAGTTCAACGCCCAAAAGTGACCGAAGGCGTCGGCTGCGGTCACGTCGGTCACGCGGTACTCCAGCGACACCATGGGCACCCCCGCCAGCGGGGCAAGCTGGAGGTCAAACGTCTGGACGACCGGCGATGGGTTGACGTTGGCGCCGTTGGCCTCGTAGACCGTGACCACGCGGTCCTCAAGCACCAGCAACGCCTCGTGCCCCATGTTGTCGAGCTGGACCGCCTGCGGGATCTCCGTCAGGCTCTGCGGGTCGAGGGTGATCGAGAGAGCGGGTTCGGTCGTCACGGTCCCCCGCACCACGGTGCAGGTCGTGCCGGCCGTGCTGCCAGCCTCGACGGTCATGTACACGGTCCCACCCGAGAAGCCGATGGCCTCGAACCCCTCGAACGATGCGATCTGCATCCCCAGTCCTCCATCATCGAAAGGCACCGGGAACCAGGCCAGCGTCTCGGCCGGGGCGCCGTCAAGATAGGCCAGGATCTGCGATTTCTCGAGGGCCACCAGGGCGTTGTCAAAGCGCGAAGGGAACTGCGGCACCAGGATCAGCGTGTCACCGAACCACGCCAGCGCCGAGTACTCGGCCAGGGCGCCGGCGGCGTCACCGGTCAGCGGAAGCTCTACGACGGCGATCTCTGCAGGCTGTGAATTATTGATATTGTTCAGATTATTGACGTTTCCGTCGGCGTCTGCGTCGATGTCGCCCGCGTCGGTGAGGGTGTGAGGCGACGATGGATCCTCGCAGCCGCAGCATGCGGTCAACGCCAAAAAAACCAACCATAACCAGGCGGTCACGGAGATCCGGAAGATTCGCATCTCACACCATCTTTCCCGGACGCAAGATTGACACAGGCTGGGACGTTGTGCAAGGGCGTGGGGACCGCACCGAGATTCCGGTTGACAAATCCGCAAAAAAGCACTTGATTCATTCGGGCAGGTTTGACCGATGAGACTGTATTCCTGGGCATTGACGGACGTGGGTAACGTCCGCGAACAAAATGAAGACAACCACTGCGTCAATGACGACCTCGGTCTGTTCCTGGTCGCCGATGGCATGGGCGGGCACGCGGGCGGCCAGATCGCCAGCCGGCTCGCCGCCGAAACGGTCGAGAAGAGCCTGCTCGAGCGCACCAACGGCGCGACCCCCGAGCAGGCGCTCCACGAGGCGCTGCGCGCGGCCAACTCCACCATCTTCGAGCACGGCAAGAGCGTCCCTGAGCTCGCGGGCATGGGCACCACCTGCACCGCCATCCTGCGTGACGGCTCCCGCTTCCATCTCGCCCATGTCGGCGACTCCCGCGCCTATCTGTTCCGCGACGGCCAGATGACCCAGTTGACCGCAGACCACACCTGGGTCAGCGAGCAGCTGCGCGCTGGCTACATCAGCGCCGAGGAGGCCGCCGTCTCCCGATGGAAGTCGGTCATCACGAGATCTGTCGGCTTCGGCGAGGAGATCAACATCGACATGCAGGTGGTCCCCTTCTCCGCCGGCGACGTCTTTCTCCTGTGCTCTGATGGCCTGTCGAACTACTTCAAGCAGGATGAGCTCGAGCGGCTCTTCACTCATAACTTCTACGCAAACATGCCGCAGATCCTCATCGAAACCGCGCTGGCCCGCGGCGGCGCCGACAACTGCACCCTCGTCCTCTGCTACGCCGCCAACGAATAAGCCCTGCACTCAAGCCCCGTCTTGGCCCCCTTGTATAGCCGTTCCGGCTCAGGTATAGTGACTGTTGCCGTCTGCGGGGTTTGGCAGTTGGATTTAAATAGGTTCAATCCCAACGCTTCAACCCCGGGTTCTGCCTCTGTCCGAACCGCGCAAGCTCCTCGTTAAAGTGGAGGAGAAGCAGGCTTTGGGTATGTGGGACCCACCTTAATTGGATGCGGGGTTGATCATGATCCGGCACCGGCTCCGCGGACGGTTTTTTTTTCCGCCTCATTGACCTCGCCCTTCGCGTGTTTAATTTCCCTTTCGGCTGCATGATTTGATTGCGTTTCTCCCATGCAGGCCGGGAGTCCGTTGATGACCGCTTTGTGGAACACCTCAAAGACCTTCCTGCTGATCGCCTCGCTGACCGCGCTGGCCGGCGGGATCGGCTACATGTTCGGTGGAATGGGCTGGGCGTTCTCGGCGCTGGGCATCATGGCGATCGTGAACCTGCTGGCCTGGTACTCCTCTGACTCCCTGGTGCTGGCCATGCACAAGGCCCGGCGTCTCGGTCCACGGGATCTGCCCTGGCTTCACGAAATGGTGACCGCGCTTTCGCACCGCGCCGGCGTTCCGAAGCCGACGCTGTACGTCATCGACGATCCGGCGCCCAACGCGTTCGCCACCGGCCGATCGCCGGCCTCGGGCGTGGTCGCCGTGAGCACGGGCCTGCTGGAACTGTGCAGCCGCCATGAGATCGAGGGTGTGCTGGCCCACGAGCTTGCGCACATCGTTCACCGCGACATCCTGATTCAGACGATCACGGCGACCCTGGCCGGCGCCATCTCGCTGCTGGCGCACCTGGCCGGGTACATGCTCATGTTCGCGGGCCGCTCGTCCGATGATGACGGGCCCAACCCCCTGGTGATGCTGGTGTTCATGATCCTCGCGCCGCTTGTGGCCGCGCTGATCCAGATGGCGGTGTCCCGCACGAGGGAGTACGAAGCCGACCGGGCTGGTGCGCGGTTCGCCGGAACACCCGAGGGCCTGGCCTCGGCGCTGGCCAAGCTTGGAAAATACCACCAGCGTTCGCCTTCGAGGCACGCCGAGCCCGCCATGGCCCATCTGTACATTGCCATGCCCAAGCTCCGCGGAGGCTTTTCCGGCCTGTTCTCCACGCATCCGCCCATCGAGGAACGCATCCGGCGCCTGCGTGCGCTGACGTAGAGGTGAACCATGAATCTCGAAAAATGGACCATGAAAAGTCGTGAAGCCCTTCAGGCTGCGCTCGCACTGGCGCAGGAGAAGGGCCACCCCGAGCTGCGTCCCGAGCACCTGATGCACGCGCTGCTGGCGCAGGGCGCAGAGAGCTCGGTGGTGCCTGTGCTCGAGAAGATCGGCGCCACAGTCGGGCCGATCCTGGATGGCGTGCAGGCCCTGCTGGACAAGCTCCCGAGGCAGTCCGGCGATCATGCCGAGCCGGCCATGTCCCGCGACCTGCGCGGCTGGATCGACCGCGCCCAACAGGACATGACGCAGATGAAGGACGCCTACCTGAGCACCGAACACTTCCTGCTCGCCCTGTGCGACCTGCCGAACCTGCCCGCCGCCGGGCCGCTGCGAGCCGCCGGCGTCACCCGGGAGCGCGTGCTCGGGGCCCTGGAGACGATCCGCGGCACCCAGCGCGTGACCGATGATCAGCCTGAATCGAAGTACCAGGCGCTGCAGCGTTTCTGCCGCGATCTGACGGATCTGGCGCGACGCGGCAAGCTCGATCCCGTGATCGGTCGTGACGAGGAGATCCGGCGCGCCCTGCAGGTGCTGTCACGCCGCACCAAGAACAACCCCGTGCTCATCGGGGAGGCCGGTGTGGGCAAGACCGCCGTGGCCGAGGGCATCGCCCAGCGCATCGCCGAGGGCGACGTCCCCGAGAGCCTGAAGAACCGGAGCCTGTTCGCGCTGGACCTGGGCGCGCTCATCGCCGGCACCAAGTACCGCGGCGAGTTCGAGGACCGGCTCAAGGCCATCCTCAAGGAGATCGAGGCCGCCGAGGGCCGCGTGATCCTGTTCATCGACGAGATCCACACCCTCGTCGGGGCCGGTGGCGCCGAGGGCGCGATGGACGCCTCGAACATGCTCAAGCCGGCGCTGGCACGCGGAGAGCTGCACTGCATCGGCGCGACCACCCTCGACGAGTACCGCAAGCACCTGGAAAAGGACAAGGCTTTGGAGCGGCGGTTCCAGCCCGTCCTCGTGGAGGAGCCGTCGGTGGAGGACACCATCCACATCCTGCGCGGCCTGCGTGAGAAGTACGAGGCCCACCACGGCATCCGCATCTCCGACGCCTCGCTGATCGCCGCGGCACAGTTGTCGTCGCGCTACATCGGCGACCGCCAGCTGCCCGACAAGGCCATCGACTGCGTCGACGAGGCCGCCTCGCGCCTGAGGATGGAGATCGAGAGCGTGCCCGTCGAGATCGATCAGCGCCGGCGCCGCCTGCTGCGCCTGGAGATGGAGAAGGCCGCCCTCTCCCGCGAGCCGGCCGAAAAGGTCGCCGCCCGTGCCGACGCGGTGAACGCCGAGATCGCCGGGCTCCGGGAGGAGGTCGACGCTGCGATGGGACGCTGGCAGCGGGAGAAGGACGTCATCGTATCGCTGCGCGACCTGAAGGTGAAAAAGGACGAACTGAACACCCAGTCCCAGCTGGCCCAGCGCCAGAGCGACTTCCAGCGGGCCTCCGAGATCCTGTACGGCGAGCTGCCGGCCCTGGACAAGCGTGCCGCCGAGCTCGACGCCGAGCTGCGGGCCATCACCGAGAACGGATCCTTTCTTCGCGAGGAGGTGACCGAGGACGACATCGCCGGCGTGGTGGCGCGCTGGACCGGCATCCCGGTGGAGCGCATGCTCGAGGGCGAGCATGGCAAGCTGCTGCGACTGGCTGAGCGGATGCACGAGCGCGTGATCGGCCAGGATCCGGCCGTGCAGGCGGTGGCCGACACGATCCTTCGTGCCCGGGCCGGTCTGCAGGATCCTGACCGTCCGCTGGGCTCGTTTTTGTTCGCAGGACCCACCGGCGTGGGCAAGACCGAGATCGCACGCACCCTCGCAGAGCTGCTCTTCGATGATGCCTCGCGCATGATCCGCATCGACATGAGCGAATACATGGAGAAGCACGCGGTGTCACGCCTGATCGGCGCCCCTCCGGGGTATGTAGGCTACGACGAGGGCGGCCAGCTCACCAAGGCCGTGGCCCGGCACCCCTATTCGGTCGTATTGCTCGACGAAATCGAGAAAGCGCACCCGGACGTGTTCCACGTGTTCCTCCAGATGCTCGACGACGGACGCCTCACCGACGGCCAGGGCAAGGTCGTGGACTTCCGCAACACGGTCGTGATCATGACGACCAACCTCGGCTGGGATCCGGAGCTGGCCCACCGTGACCTGAAAGCCGCCAAGGCGGGTGTGGAGTCCGCGCTGCGAGGTCAATTCCGTCCCGAGTTTCTCAACCGCGTTGACGAGATCGTCGTGTTCGACCCGCTCACCTCGCTCGAGCTCGGTGTCATCGCCAGGCTCCAGTTGCAGCGCGTGAACACCTGGCTGGCCCCTGACGATTGCGCCCTGGAGTGGACCGATGATGCGCTGGCGTTCGTGGTGGCCCGCGGCACCGACGAACGCTACGGCGCCAGACCGCTCAAGCGTGCGATCCAGCGCCTTGTCGTCACCCCGCTGGCACAGATGCGGCTGACCTCCGGCAACGCCCGCGGCGTGACCTGGCTGGCCGAAGTTGATCCCTCGGGCGAGGGTCTGCGCCTCACGGCAAAAATCTACCATTAATTAGTCAGCGGGGTGCGTTCGCAGTTGCAGTTATCGTCCCAGGCGAAGCGCTCGCCGAGTTCGACGACCTCGAAGTCGGTCCACTCGAGGCCCATCAGATCGTTGGGGCCCAGGCCGACCTCGGCCCAGGTGTTGGTGGTGAAGCGATCATTGAGCGCGGTGAAGGTGAGGTTTCCGCCGTCGGACAGGATCATGCCATAGCGCTGAAGGGCCACGGCCACGACCTGGGCGGCAGGGTTGAGCGTCTGCAGGTCGAAGTCCGCGCGCAGGCGCAGCCGGGCCCCGTAGGGCGGCGCGTCCGCGCCGGCGGAGGTCGATCCAGTGGAGTGGGTGGCGGGCCGCACGTAGATGCGCTCGCGCATGTTCTCGTTGGGAAGGATGAAGCGCAGCGCGTGGGTGATCTCGCCGGCGGTGATGTCGTCGGGGCCAAACATGTGCGCCGCGATCGGCAGCCCCGCGGCGTCGGCGCTGGTGCAGCACTCCCCGCGCAGCGACGGCGTGTATGCCTGGTTCAGGTCCCAGACCGACAGGCAGCCGCCGTAGAACGTGCCGCCATCGACGTTGGCGCGCCACATCTCATACAGGCGGCAGGCGGTCGGGTCGAGCACGATCAGGTGGCAGTCCCCGTCGTTGTCGCAGGTGTAGCCGGTCTCGCCCTCGATGGCTCCGCCTGCGGGCAGCGGCACGGGAGCCGTGTCGCAGTCGGGGGACCAGTGATCATCGGTGGGCTCGAACGACGACGCGGCAGTCCCGTCATTGCGAAGGATCGTGATGCCGTAGAGGTTGTCGGGCTCGTCGCTGGGACCGTCGATCTTGAACTCAGCCCACGATGAAGCGTGATTTCCCTGCAGATACGTGATGATCGCCTCGGATTCTGCGTCCAGCGCCGCCGCGTCCACCCGCTGGTTCCACGGATGATTCGCGCTGAACAACTGTCCTGCGGCCGCCCCGCAGACACCGGTCTGATTGTTCGTGTTGTTGACGTTGTTGACGTTGTTGACGTTGTTCAGGTTGTTCACATTGTTGATATTATTTATATTATTGACATTGTTGACGTTGTTGACGTTGTTGGTCTTGCCCGACGAGTCGTCGCACGCGACCAGTGCAAGTGTGACGTATCCTGCCGCCAAGAAACCTCTGAGTGAACGCCAATGAGCAGCCTGCTTCTTCATGGGAAACCTCCTGAAGTCCATCAATTCAATCTGCAGTGGACACAAAAAGATAGAAAAATCCGACAAAGGTGGTCAGCGCCGTGACCGCCACCGCCCCGAAAAACCAGTCCAGCGGGCCGCGCACGCGACGAACGCGGGCATCGATCTCGGCGAAGTCCAGACCGGCAGTCTGCAGATGCAGCACCTCCAAATTCGCTGGGGTGGAGATGGTCGTCAGTTGCGGGTCGAACTTCAGACGGGCGTCTCGCGGAACCGGAATACGATGGCCGGTCTTGTCCACCAGGCTGATCCGATGCACCCGCACAATCTGACGATCCCTGTCACCACAGACCAGGCGGGGAAGCCCGTCATCCTTGCCGGGATACCCGGCCCCCGCCCGCCACAACTGAGCCTGCTCCGGGGGAACGCGGATCCGCACCGGCTCGAGTCCAGGCGTGCAGGAGGCCAGCAGGGTGATCAGCACAATCCCGGTGATGCGCCTCAGCCGTCCATGGCTCATGGCAGCCTCCTCGGGGGGCCGTTCCAGCCCACGACCAGCCACAGACCGAGGCGTGTGATCGTCTCGGATATATCGAGGTGCACCTCGAATCCGACGCGCAGGCCCTGCAACCGTTGGGCCCATTGCGCGGTCAGGCGCACCCCGTATTCATCGTCCCCCGTGCTGCGATAGGCAGCCTTCAGCGGCTCGAACTGGAAGGAGACGGGGAATGACTGCAGTGAATACCTGTAAAAAATGAAAAGCGGGTTGGTGTAGTAGTCCACACCCCACCAATGCTCGTCCAGTTCATTTGGCTTCCGAAACAGTTTTTCTTCCCCGTTTTCGGCAAACGCGCTGAATCCCACCGTGTGGCCGCAGATCGGGGACCAGCCCACGCGGAAGCTCAAAGGCAATGCGTAATAGAAGAAATCCTCATCCTTGGGATGCATCTGCATCCCAAGGCCGAAGTTGGTCTCGACGATCCACTTCGGATTCACGGTGCGGTCGTTTCCATATTCGACATCAAGGAGCGTGGGGACCGACCGTACCTGAGGGTTCGACGGCAGTCCCAGCCGCAGGACCGGACGCTTGTCATTCCCGGTCAGCGGTGTGACACGGCCGTGGGAAATCGTGAAGTCGTGGATTGGTTCGGCGAACCGGTGGCGCTGCTCGATCCGGAATCCGGGCTCGTCATGCTCGGAAGTTTTCCAAGCCAACAGGCGTCCTGTCCACACGCCGTGCGTCCCGAGGGCGAACACCACCACATCGTCAATTCGCCTGACATGGTGAGGCTTCACCGGCAGTGTGTACCTGATTTCCCGCCCGGGTGCGTATTCGTATATGAACTGCCGGCCGACCTGCCGGAAGGTACCTGTGACAACCCGCTGACTCGGGGAAATCGCGAACGACCATGCCTGAGCAGCCACCGGGTCTGCGGTCTGTGCATGAACGGGCATTCCAACGCAGCCGATCAGGATGAAGAACAGGATTCGAAACACGATTTTTTCAACTCCGAACGAAGTATCCACGGGAGCTCCGGCATTGTCAATGCAAGCAGGAAAAAACCACGTCACAGGGCGTGGTCCGGCGGTTCCGATGTGGGTCTCCCTTTCGGCGTGATCCGCGTACTCCGCGGTGAAATCACGTTCCTTTCTATTTCGGCTGTGCTGGATTCGTCGATGGGGGCGCAGGTTTCTTCGAATCCGCATCTTTTGGGTGGCGGGGCGCATACTTGAACTGCGAGTACCGGAAGCCGTGAGGCGTCGGGATCGCGTTGGTGAAGTCCCGGTGCACCAGGCCGATCCAGACCGGACGCACCAGGAACGTCATGGGCAGGTAGGCGTGCAGCATGTCCTCGAGCTTGACCGAGAAGTCGAAGCGGGACTCCAGGCGCGTGGTCCTGCGCATGGAGACCAGCAGTTGGTCGATCATGGTGTTGTAGACCACGCCGTAGTTGTAACGGCCCGTGCTGTGGAACAGGGGGGAGAAGTCCTCGTAGGGCCGACCCGACCATGACAGGAGGGCCGCCGAGAACTGGCGCTTGCGCAGGTGGGTGCCCATGAGCTTCCAGTCGGTGGGGACGATCACGAGATCGACGCCGGCCTTCTGGAATTCGGATTTCATGATCTGCAGCATCTCGGTTCCCTGACGCGCGGCCACAGGCACGAGCACGACCAGCCGCAGCGGGGTGCCGCCCTTGTCGCGGATGCCGTCACCGTCGTGGTCGACCCAGTCAACCTGGGTGAGCAGATCGCGTGCCGCGGCGGGATCGTACGGCCAGTTCTCCAGCTTGGTGTCGCCGAGCCCCCCGGGCTGCCAGAAGGGCCCCGTGCAGGGTGCGGCCAACCCACGGAAGACCTTCTCGATGACGCGATCGCGGTCAATGAGCATCGACAGGGCGCGCCGGATGCGGAAGTCCGCGAGCATGGGATTGGCCACGTTCCACAGCAGGTAGGTAAACTGGGGCGGCACAAAGCGCACCAGCTCGTAGTCCCGCGAGACCGTGTCAGTGATCTGGTCCGGGTAGTGCGCCGGCGTCACCCGCGGCAGCACGTGCACCTGCTTGCGGCGGATGCCCACGAAGCTGCGGGCCGAGTCGGGAAAACGGCGGAAGATCACGCGCCCCACGTCGGGGGTGGGTCCCCAGTAGTACTCGTTCTTCTCCAGCACCAGCTGGTCGGAGCCCTCCCATTGCAGGAGCCGGTACGGACCGGTTCCAACGGGCGTCATGGATCCGCGGGATTTGGGGCTGACCCCCTTGAAGAACACGTGCGCCGGCAGGATCGGAAGCTCCACGAGGTGGTCAAGGAAATAGATGTTGGGACTGCTGAGGACCACACGCACCTCGTCGGGACCGAACTTGTCCACCCTCGTGATGGCATGATCGATGTCGCTGATGAACGGCCCGCGGTCGATCTTCGGCATGGTCAGCATGTTGAACGTGAACACCACGTCCTCGACGGTGAACGGGCGGCCGTCCTGCCAGCGCACGCCAGGGCGAAGCCGGAAGCGGTACGCCGAGCCCTTCTCGTCAGAAGACCAGCTCTCCGCGAGCGCACCGACGAGCTTGCCGGTCTTCGGATCCCGATCCAGCAGCCCTTCATAGATGTGGTGCATGGCGATGTGGTAGCCCCACTCGTCGATCTCCAGAAACGGGTTCAGGTGATTGGGCAGCGACGGCAGCGCCACGACGAGTTCCACGGTGGAGTCCTCGCCCGTGGGGGTCGGGATGGTGCCCTTGCGCGGAGGCAGCGTCATGTTCTGGATCAGATCCTCTTCGACCGTGATGCGCTCCATGGCCGCCTTGTGGGGGGTCGGTGGAGGCTCCATGCAGCCCTTGCAGCCCGAGAACGGGCCCGCCGCAGTGAGCGCGGCCATCAGGAACGTGAACAGGATCCGCAGGCTCATTCGCAGTAAGCCCCCAGGATCGTGGAGGCGCTCGGAACGCAGGCGGTGCCGCAGGCAGAACAGTTCCGGGAGTGCCGCAGGCCGCCCCAGCACCAGGTCGCGGTGCCGCCGACGCATTCGCCGGTGAAGTCGAGATCCGCACACACGTCGCGGCGGTCTCCGCAGCGCGCCTGACCACCCACGACCGCGCAGGGGCCGGTCCGTTCGTCACAGCACTCGGTGCGCGGTAGACCGCCCTCGCACCAGCGGGCGACGTTGCCGTCACACATGCCATCAGAGGTCAGGCCGGCGCAGGCGTCGAAGGCGGGCAGCGCGTCGTCGAGGAAGTCCAGATCCCAGTCGGTGCGGGCATAGCGATCCACGTCGACGCAGCTCGGGTCGCCCCAGGAGACGGTGCCCAGCACGGACAGGACGTTGCCCTCGAGGAGATACATCGAAGGGCCGCCGGAATCGCCGTTGCAGACCGAGGAGTAGCCCTGTCCGTCGACGACCAGTTCACCGTCGGCGTCGGACACGCCGGAGACCAGCTCGGGGGTCCACCACAGGCGGGTGTTGTTGTAGGAGTTCTCGGTGGTGCCGAAGCCTGCCTGCTGCACGTAGTGGCCGATCAACGCAGACGGGCTGGTGCGCGAGATCGGGATCGGGGTAATGCCCACATCGGTCATGGGGTTGCCGTCGAGCTCGAGCACGGCATGATCGACACCGGTGGTGTCGTTGTAGCCGCCGTACTGCGGGTTGACCGTCACGGTGAGAACCTCGTAGGTGCGCAGCGGGCTGCCGGCGTCATCGCCGAAGGCGAAGCGCAACTCGGATGGATCCATGGGGTTTCCGCGGTAATCAGAGGCGCAGTGGGCAGCCGTCAGCACGTGGCGCTCCGTCACGAGGGTGCCGCTGCACACGTTGCCCCAGGCTCCGTCGTACTGCATCAGCGCGCCCACGGCCAGCCGCTGGGAGGGCGCCATGCACAGGGCGGGGCCGGCCACGGTGCCGTGGTAGATCTTGAGGCTGCGGCTCTTGTCGAGCCAGTGGAATTCCTTGACGTCCTGGGTCCCGTCGCAGGTCTGGTTGTTGACGTTGTTGATGTTGTTGACGTTGTTGGCAGCGCAGGCGGCGTCGGGCCAGCAATCCTGGTCGTCACAGTCGACAAACGAATCGCCATCGTCATCGATCTGGTTGTTGCAGATCTCGTCGGCGGTGTTCTTGCTGGACGTGGTGTCGTCGCAGGCAACCGCCAGCAGCAGACAGCAGAGAAGCGCATGGGTTTTCATGGTGGGTTCCCCTCGGTGAAGTGTTCGGGACCAGGAAGGGCGGCCACCGCGAGTCGAACCCGCGACCACCGGGCCGCGGCATCCGGGCGGGAGCCTCAGGACGGGACTACTTGCCGATCGGGTTGATGTACTCCAGGTCGAGGCCGCCCGGATACAGGTACGACGTGTACTGGGCGAAGCCGTACACCTCGATGCCGAACTTGATCGTGGTGTTCGGCGCGACGATGTAGTGCGAGCCGTTGGTGCCGGTGCTGGTCACGTCGAACTGGGCCACGCCGTATCCGGTGCTGCCGATCGGGGTGTACTGCTCAGCGGTGATGGCCTGGCCGTCGAGGGTGATGTAATCCATCGTATCGGCCGGGATCTCGGCGATGACGTTGACGTAGTTGACCGTGATCGAGGGCGGCGTGGAGAACGTGTAATCGGAGCGGTACTGCTCGACCGGGACCACGAGGCCGAAGGCCGGATCGCCCATCTCGTCGAAGGATTCGGTCCAGTAGTTCTGACCCACGGTGAACTTGCCGATCATGATCGGGCCCGTGGCGTTGACCTCAAAGTGGGTGCCCGGAGGGGGCATGAACTCGACGTACTCGCCGGCGTTGAGGGTGGCGGGGTTCTCGACGGCCGGATTGAAGGAGACCTGGACGCCGTTCTCGCCGGCCAGGATGCGGATCACGTTGGTCTCGGTCGTGGACGGACGCACCGGATGGGTCAGACCGACCATGAAGTGCTTGCCCCAAGTCTGCAGGGGGAACATCATCTCTTCGAGGTGGTCGCAGGCCCAGAAGTTGTAAGGGATGAACGTGCAGTTGTGGCCGGACCACACCGCCACTGGGTTGGTGGCCGTGATCATCGAGCCCGTCGGGTCATAGTCATTGCCCGGCTTGCAATACGAATAGCCGTTGGCGTCGGGGCCGGACTTGGCCGAGCCGGCGCCGGTGGGGCAGCCGCTGTAGGTCAGGTCGTTCTTGGAGACCAGCTGGAGCACGTCGCCCTTGTTCAGCGCATACTGCATGGTGCCGCCGGGGGTGAGCGCGCCCACGCTGGGGCCGGCCGCAAAGTAAGCCTTGGAGTTGACCGTCACCTGGGTGTTGTCGGCGGTGGCCACCACGGCCATCACGCCCGGGCTGTTCATGTCGTTGAACCCGTTGGAGAGCACCATCGTCGGGCGGGACATGACCATGTAGTTGCCGGAAAGGACCGTGGCCGGCAGCAGCAGGGAGGCGTCATTGGAGAAGGAGTTCGTGCCGCCCAGTTCGAAGTCGTAGGGGCTGAACTGGTACACCGTGACGGGCAGCGAGGTCTGCACATGGTACGCGCCCTTGCTCTCGGCGGAGCGGTAGATGCCGGACTGCAGGCCGGAGAGGCCGTCGGCGGAGCTCGCCATGCGGATGTCGTTCTGGTAGTTCACGAAGATGACCTGCAGCGTGTTGGCCGGAATCTGCTGGTCGACATTGGCGCCGCCGCCGGTGATCTGCACGCGGACCGGGGAATCATTGGCATTGTCGATGGCCAGGCCGAAGTTGCCGTCGAAGGCGGAGTCCAGCTGGCCCGAAGCCATGCCCAGCGCCCAGTACTCGCAGCCGCGATAGGACTTCGTGGCGGAGGCGCGGATGCAGGGGCTGTCGCAGGCGGCGACGCCGTTGACCTCGACGCACTGCTCGCCGTTGAGGGAGTCGCAGGCGGTCTGAACCAGACCCTCGGTGCCGTCGGCGTTGCAGACGTGCACGGCGTTGTCGGAGCCGCAGGTGGTGCCGTTGGACACGCAGGGCTGGCAGCGCAGGTTGGTGGGATCACACACCCGGTTGGGATCGGTGCAGATCTGATCGTTGATCCACTGGTTGTCGGAGCAGACCTGCAGCGTGTTGCCGAAGCACTGCTTCTGGCCGGTGGTGCAGACATTCACGTTGTTGACGTTAGGGGTTACATTGTTGCAGTCGAAGCAGGGTTCCTTCTTTTTGCTGGGCGTGCAGGACGCCAGAACCATCACAACGATGACATTGAGGAACAACGAAAGTCGAAACATGGTGCAGCTCCTTGACGAAAGGTGGCGGATCTCAGAGATCCCGTTTTCCAGACACCCTAGTTCATAAACCAGGTTCCAGGATCGTGCAAGCTGAACGCAGGGGTTTTTTTTCCAAAATCAAGGTGGATTTTTCCATATATCACAGGGCCTGACCACATGGACGCCCTCCCTATAACACACGTTACACAACAACATGTCCACAAGATCTCATGCAGCCCGATCCCCGATTCTGGCCACCCCGGGGCGTTTCCGCTTGCCTTTGCCGTCGACTCAACTATAATTTGCACAGCTTTGAGGAGGCCCCCGATGGCACGAGTCACTGTTGAAGATTGTCTGGAAGTTGTCCCCAACCGGTTCGCCCTGGTCCTGCTGGCCGCCAGCCGGATGCGCGAACTGACACAGCCCAACACCTTTCCCATGGTGAAATGCAAGAACAAAGAAGCCGTGACGGCCCTGCGCGAGATCGCGGCCGGCAAGATCCACTACGCCGAGAACATCGGCGAAATGGTTCGCTCCTATCACGAAGAAGTCCTGTACTCGACCTCCGCCACCTTCACCTACTAAAATCGGTTAGCCGGGGTCGCTCGCATGAAACCCATCCAGATCGACTGGGAAGAATTGGAACTCGCCTGCGAACGCAACGCGGTCAACGTGGTTTCATACCTGGATCTGGAGACCGGCGCGGTCCTGGTTTTCTATGGCGAGAGCGAGGACGAGCAGGAGCGGCACAATGCGGTGAAGGTCAACCTGACCCGTTACCTCGAGGTCGCACCCGTCCCCCCGAAGGATCAATACAAGTGGATGGAGAAGTTCATCACCACGCTCACCGACGATGTGTTGCGCGAGCGCGTCCTGGTCGCCATCGACGGCAAGGGTGCCTTCCGCCGCTTCAAGGATCTGCTGGTGAACTACCCGGGCGTGCGCGAGCGCTGGTTCGCCTACCGCGGCCTGCACCTGCACGCTTACATCAACGAATGGCTCCTGGCCCGCCACATCGAGCTGGCCGAACCACCCCCGTGGGGTTTCGAGGTCGAGCCTCCCCAGGACGAGCCGATGCCGGCCGCCGTGGTCACGTCCGAACTGAGCCCGGGCGAGGTGCTTCGCCGCCAGGCCAAGGAGCTGGTCGACAAGATTCCGGCCGTGGAATTGGAGACCGCCATCGCCTTCCTCACCTTCCTCAAGGAACGCCAGGGCGGAAAGATCCCCCGGCCTCCCGGTCACTGATCATGAGCCCGTCACGCTTTTCCGGGGATTTTTTCGGATCTGACGCAACCCGGATGTGTCCGGACTGTCCCGCCCCTTTCATGAATATGAAGGACGCGATGCATGGCTGAACCCCTCGGACCCTTTGACGCAGCACCGGCAAACAACAACGCGCCGGCCCAGACGCAGGTCGACTGGAAGCGCATCTTCCACATCGTCCGCAATTACTTCTGGATTGTGCTGCTCACCTGTGGAGTGGGCGTCTCGCTGGCGTTCTTCGTCACCAAGAAGCAGACCCCGCTGTACCGCACGTCCTGCTCGGTGGTCATCTCCAGCCAGCTGCCCTCCTACCTCGGCTCCACGGTGAAATCCAACCTGGCCGAGACCTCCGAGGACTTCTGGTACGAGCAGCGCTACCTGGCGACCCAGATCGAGATCATCAAGAGCCGCAACATCGCGCTGCTGGCCGCACGCCGCCTGGAGAACGCCGAGCTGCACCAGCTGCTTGGACAGCCCCAGTTCGCCCACCGCGAGCCCACCGAAGAGGAGCTGCATCGCGCCGCCGGCGTGATGCGCGCCATGATCCAGGTGATCCCGGTGCCCGAGAGCCGCCTGGTCAACATCAGCGCGGTATCCACCATGCCGCTGATGGCCAAGAAGGTCGCCGACGCGGTCACCGAGGCGTTCATCGACGACAACCTCGAGCGCCGCCTGTCCTCGACCAAGAGCGCCTCGACCTGGCTCGAGAGCCAGCTGCTGAGCCTGCGCAAGAAGCTCGACGAGGACGAGAAGCGCCTGTACGAGTTCAAGTTGAAGAACAACATCCTCGCGGTGAGCCTTGAGGCACGCATCCAGAGCACCACGGGGCTGATCCTCTCGCGCTCCAACTCGGTCGAGACCCTCGACGGCATGGCCCGCGAGCTGCGCGCGAAGATCCAGCAGGTGCGTCGCATGCGCACCACCGATCCGACCCTCGACCCCTCGGCGGATTTCCTGAACAAGCCCGCCATCGTGTCGCTTCGCTCGCGCTATCACTCCGCGCAGGAGAAGCTCAAGGAGGTCCAGGTCGAGGTCATGGAGCGCCACGAGGAGGTCATCCGGCAGGAGCGCATCCTCGACGTGGTGCGTGGCCAGTTGACCTCCGAGCTCGCGCTCTCCGAGAACGCGCTGGTGGCCGAGTACCAGCTCAAGGAGCGCAACCTCCAGGAGTCCCGCGCGCTGATGCTGCAGGCCCAGGAGGAGGCGCTGGCGCTGGCTGCCCTCGACATCGAGCACAGCAAGCTGCTGCGCGAGCGCAACGAGACCGCCAAACTGTACGAGCTCGTGCTCTCGCGTCTCAAGGAGACGGGGCTGGCCGAGGAACTGAAGACCAACAACATCCGCCTGCTCGACGCGGCGCAGATCCCGCTGGCGCCCTTCAAGCCCGTGCTGTGGCTGAACCTCGCGCTGGGCCTGGCGCTGGGAATGTTCTTCGGCGTGGCGTTCCTGTTCCTGCTGTTCTACCTCGACAACACGATCAAGAGCCAGGAGGAGGCCGAACAGTATCTGGGCTCCTCCCTGCTGGGCTACATCCCGCTGCTGCCGTTCCAGTCGGGCGGTGATCCCAATGAACTGTACATCTTCAAGCATCCGCAGAGCCCCATCGCCGAGAGCGTCCGCGCCATGCGCACGAACATCCTTTTCATGGCGCCGGACCGCAACCTGCGCACGTTCAGCCTGACCTCGGCCAGTCCGCTGGAGGGCAAGACCACCCTCTCGACATACCTGGCGATCTCGATGGCCATGGGCGGCGAGAAGACGCTGCTGGTGGACGCCGACATGCGCCGGCCGCGGCTGCACAAGATCTTCGGCCTGAAGCCGAAGTTCGGCCTGTCCTCCCTGATCGTGAAGAAGTCCGGTTACGACGAGAGCATCGTACACAGCCCGGTCCCGAACCTGGACCTGCTGCCCTGCGGACCGATCCCGCCCAACCCGTCGGAGCTGCTGCAGAGCAGCAACTTCAAGGACGTGTACGCCGGGCTCCTGGAGCGGTATGACCGCATCATCTTCGACTCCCCTCCCGTGGGTCTGGTGACCGATCCCGCCATCATCGGACAGATCGTCGACGGCATCATGGTGGTCATGCGCTACGGCAAGACCACGCGCCACCTGCTGCGCAACACCTCCAAGATTCTGTCCGGCGTCAAGATCAACATCCTGGGCGGCATCATGAACTACGTCGACACCCATCGCTGGGGCGACCGCCCGTACTACTACCGCAAGGGCCGCGGCAAGCGCGGCGGCTACTACGCCTACTACTCCCACTACGGCTCGGACGAATCCGAGAACGAGGAGAAGTCCGGCGAGAAACCCACCCCTGAAGAGAAAGTCTGAACGGACATCTGACAGTTGGTCAGGTTCGATGATACCGTCTGAAACCCAGAAGGAGAACCGTTTCACAGTTCCTGTGATTTTCTTTCTTTTGATGTTTTCCCCGGGTAGAGGAGCTATCGGGGCTAGCATCCGTGTGAGGAGGGAGCGTGCCCGGGACTAGTTTTTCGGGGAATGGGCGTTATCATCGAACGTGACCAGCGACGTGACTTGGTTCTATAGATACGCCAGGAAGATCGTCGAAATCCCAAGAAATCCCAAAAATCCGAGGCTGTCGGTGCAGGCGGTGACCAGCACGCCGCCGCCGACGGCCGGATCCTGACGCAGCCTCTTGAGCAGGAACGGGACTGCGGAGCCGACAAAACCCGCCAGCAGCATGTTCAGCACCATCGCAGCAAAGATGACCAGGCCCAGCATGGGGTTGCCCCGCCACAGCAGCGCGATCAGCGCGGTGATCAGGCCCGCGGCGAGGCCGAGCATCAGCGAGACCAGCACCTGTTTGACGATGCCGCGCCGGGCGGCCGCAGCGTCGACGTCGTCGAGGGCCAGCGCGCGGATGATCACCGCCAGCGACTGGGTGCCCGTGTTCCCGCCCAGGCCCGCCACGATGGGCATGAACGTCGCCAGCGCCACGACCTGCTGGATCGAGGCTTCGAACAGCCCGACGATGGAGGACGCGATGAACGCGGTCATCAGGTTCAGGAGCATCCACGGGAGCCGAAGCCGAAGCGAGGTGCCCATGGGCGTCTCGAGCCGGTCCTCGTCCGCCACGCCGTGAATCTGGAAGGCGTCGGCCGCGGCGCTCTCCATCATCACGTCGACCATGTCATCAACCGTGATGATTCCCAGGAGGCGGAACTGATCATCCACCACGGGCATCGACACGTAATCGTACTTCACCATGGTCTCGGCTGCGTCCCGCACGGAACTGTAGTCATTGACGCAGACGGGATCGGGATCGATCAATTCGGCCAGCATCGTCTCGGGCTGGGCCAGCACCAGTTTGTGCACCGCCACGGTCCCCATCAGGCGCTGGGTCTCTTCCAGCACATATAATGTATAAATGGGTTCCTGGTGCGTGTCGAACCAGGCGCGCATCCGGTCGACCGCTTCCCTGGCGGTCATGCGGTAGTGGAACTGCAGAAAGAGCGTGTTCATGTAGGCGCCCGCGGAGTCGGGCGGATACCGGAAGATTTCCTCGATCTTGTCGGCGTAGGCGGGCGGGAGCTTATCCAGGATTTCGGCGCAGCGTTCCTTGGGAAGCCGTTGCAGCAGCAGCGCGCTGTCGTCGGCCCCGACCTCCTGCAGCACGCGGGAGAGCACATCGTTGGACAGCCCCTCGAGGGTCTGGCGCATCGTCTCGTCGGGCAGCTCCGCGAGCACGGGTCCAGCCTGCCGTGTCACGTATAGCAGCGTGATCAGCAGGTGGCGCTCGCCGGGTGTGCAGCGCGTGATGAGGTCCGACACATCCGCGGGCTGCAGCTTGGCCAGCACCTTTTTCAAAGAACCGATGGCCTCCCGGTGCAGCAGGCGGCGTACGAAATCCAGGGTGGCGCTCTGTACGGGCATGATCCACCTCCCGCGCTTGTTTTGAGGGGTTTTCCCAAGCCTGTCAACCGCAAATCCGGCCGGCCGCGAAAAACCCCCTTGCAAACCGTGAAACGAAAGATAAGGTAGGTGACTTTCACGGGAGGGTCGCATGGCCTTTTTGAATCGTTTATTCCTTTCTTTTCTGCCCACCGGACACCGCATCGCCGCGCTTCGCGCCGAGCCGCAGATCGCTGCCTGGCCCGAGTGGCTCGCCATGGGGGTCTTCCTGCTGCTCACGAGCTGGCTCTGGCCCCTGGCCGGGGTCATCGAGGCCGCGATCCGGCTCAGCCCGTCGGCTGCGGTTTCAGAGTTAAGGTATTTTGCAACTGATATCATCTTTTATGATTTGATTCCCCTGGGTGTGTTCCTGGGCATCTGGTTCGCCATCGGACGCGAGTTCAACACGAACCAGAAGTTCCGGCTCGCTTTCATGACCTGGCTGCCGGCGATCCTGATCCGGGCGATCCTGCAGGGCATCCCCCTGCTGATGCCCAAGGTGGCCTACCTCCCGATCCCGGTGCTCCCGCTCCCCCAGATCGTCGCCCTGGCCGAGGCGCTGGTCAACCTGACCCTGCTGGTCATGTTCCTTCGGGTGTCGCCTCCTCCTGCCCTGCGCCTGCCGAAAATCATCGGCCCCGCCTTTGTCTCGGCGCAGATGGCCATCGCCGCGATTCTGTTCTGGGTGCCCCTGGCGACCTCGCTGCCGCGTTTCATCGTGGCCCCGGACTTCTCCGCCCCCGCCCTCGACGGCGGCACCTGCAGCCTGTCGGCCAACCGCGGCAAGCCCGTCGTGCTCGAGTTCTGGAGCATGAACTGCCCCCACTGCCGGCGCATGATCCCGGAGCTGGACAAACTGTCGAAAAAAATGGGCTCCGAGTTGACGATCCTGTCGGTCCACGTCGGCGGCGGCACCATGGCGGCCCCCCGCCTGAAGGAATTCATCACCGAAGCGCACTATCCGGTCTGCATGGACGACGGCACGGCCACCAATCTATACAAGGCCCTCAAAGCACCTCACCGGCCCCAGGGCGTCCCCCACCTGGTGCTCATCGACCGCAACGGCATCATCCGGCGCTCCCTGTCGGGCTACCGGGACGTCGACCTCCTTGAAATGGAGATCCGCAACTCAGGGATCCTGCGATGAGAAGGTTCCTTCTCCTGCTGACACTCTCCGCAGCGCTGGCCCTGTCCGCCGGCTGTGACGATCCCAAGCCCCCCGAGGCGCCCGCGTTCGTCCTGCCCTCCGACGGCGCGGATCCCTGCGATCTCAACGCCGAGCGCCCCAAGCTGGTCCTGGTGCTCTTCTGGCTGCACACCTGCCCGTACTGTCAATCGGAAATCGAACAAATCCATGCCCTGGCCGATGCCATCGATCCGGCCAGGGTCTCGATCTTCGCCGTCCACGTGGAGGGCGGCGCCGCTGCCGCCGTCGAGGCCGCCCCGATGATGGCCCACCCCAACGTGCGCATCTGCTGGGACGACCTGACGGTCTCGAGCCTCTATGCCAAGCTCGACGCCCCATGGAAGCTCGAATACATTCCCCACATGATGTGGGTTGACGCCGACGGAACCGCCAGGCGCCCCCACACTGGTGTCACTTCTTCGGGGACGCTGCTGTCGGACATGCAAAAACTGCTCGCCGAAACTGCAGAAGTTGAAACAGGTTTGTGAAAATCCAGCAATTCTGTGCTAATCTAAGTCAGTGTCTTATGACGAGGTGCATCATGAACTCAAAAATCTTATTCTCCCTGATTGTTTCTTCCCTTCTTTTCTCCTGCAATTTCATCAGCACGGATGTCGATGACTTCAATTTCCGCCTGCCCGAGAAAGAATTCACCGTGGACTCGGCGCAGTTCGGCATGACCTGGGACGGCGCCCTCCCCGCGGTGGAGTGCCCGGCCAACCCATGCCCCACCGGCGACGCCTTCTTCTGTGACGCCGGCACCTGCGCGGCCAAGGCCGAGTACGCACTGCAGTCCGCCATCGTCCGCCTCAAGGACGAGGTCGAGGAGCTCGCGGTCGTCGGCGCCCAGGACCAGGTCACGGTGAAGTTCAAGTACATCCAGATGGAGGTCGTCTCCAACACGCTCAATTACCAGATGCCGCCGCTGCAGTTGTACGTGGCACCTCAGACTGCCACGAGCCTGTTCGACACCGACGGCCAGGTGCGCAGTGACGTCGACCTGATCGGCAACCTCGAGGCGATCCCGGCCGGCGCCACGGGCATCTACGACATCAACCTCACCGCGGACGGCGAGGCCGTGCTCACCCGTTATTGCCAGAAGCCCGACGTCCCGTTCTATTTCTTCATCTATGGCTCCACCGTCTTCGGCGCGGGCGACACGGTCCCGGCCGGCGCGATCACGGTGAAGATCCATTCCATGGCCACAGCCTCCATCCAGTGAGCCGTTGATGCCCGCACGACCGTCCTTTTCGAACGTCGTTCAGTCCGGACTCTTCGTGCTGGTGCTGTCGGCCTGCACGTTCGACCCCGCCGGACTGCGGGGAATGCCCGACGCGGAACCCGACGTGTCCGATCTGGACGTATCTGACGTGTCCGACATATCCGACGTATCCGACATATCCGACGTATCCGATGTATCCGACGTCTCCGATGTGACCGACATCACCGATGCGGACGGATCCATTCTCTGCGCGCCGGCCGACACCACCTGCCTCGATGAATTCACGCTGCAGGCCTGCTCGGTGGGCGGCGAGTTCGTCGAGGTCCAGTGCGATCTCGGCTGCAACCGTTTCGTCAGCCCGGCCCGCTGCCTGGAGTTCATCCCGTCCAACGGCCTGGATCCGAACCTGGTGCTCGACCCGCTGCTGACCGATCTGGTCATCTCCGAGAACGCCCAACTCTCCACCGACACCGGCGAGATCCGGACCGAGAGCGGCGTCCTGCTGCGCACCGGCGGCAGCGGGCTGGTCGACGGCGTCCTCTTCGTGGATCAGATCCAGTCCGATGGTTCCACGGTCACGGTGCTGGTCCTGCACCAACTGCAGATCGCGACGGGCGTCACCCTCCGGGTCACGGGCACGCGGGCGCTGATTTTCTACGCAGAAATCATCTATCTCAACGGCCTGATAGACGTCTCAGCCGGCGGCGACAACTGCACCGACGGAAACAACCGCTGCCCCGGTCCGGGTGGCTGGTGGGGCGCCAGCGCCAACAACAACGGCGGCGGTCCCGGCGCGGGTGGTGAAGG